>QMOK01000127.1 GCA_003648195.1 Chloroflexota bacterium
AAAATCGTAAGCTGACGCCCCACTTTGGGGATCAAGACAATGCCAAAAAGGGACAGCATCATCAAAAAAGTTTGTTTTACGAGGTTTTCATCCCACTCCTGAATGCTCTCTACCCTTTTTTCAGTGGAGTCCTCTCATAAGATTATAAGGAAAATAGCATGCAAAAATGTCCATATTGTGCCGAAGAAATTCAAGATGAAGCCATTGTTTGCAAACATTGTGGAAAAAACATTGGCGGTAAAGATAAATTGAAAAGTCTCCCTGCTTATGCACAGATTTTGTATCCAGTTGCCTTGTTTGTCTTAGCTATTCTAGCTGGTGTTATTTATTTGTATTTCCATCAACAATTAGTTAATAACATAAACAACACGAACCATACCGTTCATACAGCTCAAGCCCAAATTTCAAATGCTAATGAGATTATAAAAAAACAGCAAGATTTTATTACAGCTACTCTTGCATACCTACAAAGTAGAACCCCATATCCAACACTCACGCAAAATCCAACTTATACTGCTTATCCTACACAAACACCTTACCTTGTTACAGCAACAAATACACCAGGGCCTACTCTTACTCCCTCAAACACATTTACACCAACAGCTACTAATACATTTACACCAACAGCTACTCCTTGGAATGTGGCAAACTGCACCAATTTACGATCAGCTCCCAATTATTGGAATTTAACAACAAGTTCTGAAAAAGAGGAAAATCTCTATCCATTCTATGAGAAATATAGTGGGCGATGTGTTAAGTTATATTTCCAAAATGATTTAGGGGTTATAGGTACAGATTATGGCAGATTGCGGCTTGTCTTAGATGTAAGTTTAATTATTGATGATATGTCTCCTGTTAATATAACTGAAATTCCAACCAATTATTCTATTGTTTGGGGCATATGGGAGGAAACGTCTACTGGTAGATATGAAGTAAAAATCCGACGAGTTGATGAATATTCCGCATTGGAACAACCTATAATGCAAGATGGGTTTTATATGGTAGGCGAGGAGTATGAAGTTGCTCCAGGTAGATGGAAATCATTGTGGCCTCCAGGAAGAAAGGATGATTGTTATTGGGCACGAACTAACCCTGATACAGGAAATATTAAAGCAAATTACTTTGGGTTGGCAGGAACATATATAAATTTGTACAATGGTGATATGTTCGAAAGTGATGGTTGTGATCCTTGGGTTTATGTTCAACCATAAAATAGATAGTGCAAGCTCTATTTAATCAAGATTGAACATTGCAATCACCTGCTAAAAATTTGTATTGTCACCATCTACAGCTACAGATAAACGGCGCAAAAAGCTGATTTTTGCTCTATATCCCCTCTATCCCCTCCCTCAAATCTATCCCCTCCCTCAAAACCCCCACAAAAACATCAAACACCGGCGTTGTAACCCGTCTCCCCGCCCGGCTCAGCCCCTTGAACATGCGCTGGCGCAACCCCCGTGTAATCTCCAGTTGAACTCCTCCCCCTCCTCGCAAATTGCAAATATTACGCGGATGCACTCCCGCGTGGTCACCGCCACCTTCAAATGCCTCAAACCCACCCTCTCGCAACAACCTAATAAAGCGTTGCTGTAACCCCGCGTTGAGACCTCCAACATAAACCGCCTGCTCTTCCACGGCGCATCCATGAATGGCTAGCACAGTAGCAGCTGTTTCTAGCAGTTCAAGGCACATTGGATCATCAAAGCGTGTGCTGGTGATATGCAAAGACTTATTCCCCGTGCGCTTAATACCCTCAAAACAATAAATAGAAAAAACATCCTCGGCCAGGGCTTTAGCAATTTCTGATGTCCCCCGCTCAATCCCGCCTCCGTGAGGCGCGGCAATGACAATATCAGTCGCCCTGGCCTGGATGTAACGCTCGTAGTCTTGGCCTTCACGCTCGCGCTGGGCCAATTCTGCGAAAGTAGTGTATTTGTCTTTTACGCTCACTTAGCGCTAGTTGCCTCTCCTCGGCGAACGCCCCACATTAGAGCCAAAGCGACCACCATGAAGATAGGCCCAACCAACATGATGGAATTGTAGTTGTTCCCCATCAACTGGATGATACCTCCGTTCACGTTGGGACCGGCTATAGCGGCCAGCGTGGAAAAAAGGTAATATAATCCCGTATATGTGCCTACTCGCGCATCCTCGACCAAATCTACCACCATGGGCAGGGAATTGACATTAATCAGCGACCAGGCAACCCCAGCCCCCATCATTAGCAGGCTTATCACGCGCACCGTTCCCAGAACGGGGACCTCAGCCACGGGGTTAGCCAACACCTCCGGAGCGAGGAAAAACATAACGGCAAGCAGCGCGATCAATATGACCAATCCCAGGGAGATGGTCACTCGCCGGCCTATCTTCCCCCCAATAAATCCAGATACCAAAGCGAATAACACAAAGAATAATGATAAATGCCCCAAAATGCCAGCGCCATCGCCCGCGCTTAAGCCTAAGTGGTGAACAGAGTAAAGGGTGAAAAAAGCTTCAATAGCGTTGTATCCCACAAACCAGGCCAAAATTGCCAAAAATAAACGCAGAGCGCTTTTGTCGTTATCGTTCCAAATTTCGCGCAGGCTGGCGAACATATTTGGCTTTTCTTCGGCTTCCCCATAGTCTTGCGGTTCTTTAATGAGTATGAAAACTAAGGCAGATGACAAAACAACCAAACCTGAACCTATCCAGAACGGCAGAGCCGCGTTTTGCTCAAAGAGTTTACCTCCAACAAGAAAAGCAATAATAGCCCCAATGCCGCCCATAAAGTTGATGATCCCATTAGCCTGAGAGCGTTTGGGAGAGGGGGTTAGGTCTGCCATGAGGGCGATAACGGGCGTGCGCCAGAAAGCCATGCTTAGAAGCAGGGTAGAGGTACAGGCCACGAACAACGGCAAAATGGCAGCTACGGGGATAAATCCGAAGGCTATCGCAGAGATGGGCGCGCCAATCAACATGAATGGAATCCGCCGCCCGAAGCGCGTGCGTAATTTATCTGACCAAGCTCCAACTGGCGGCTGTATGAATAAAGCCGCTATATTATCTAGGGTCATAAAAAAACCAATCCAGAAGGGTTCTATGCCAAATTTATCGGAGAGGAAAATGGGCACAAAGGCGTTATATACGCTCCAAATTACGCTAACTCCAAAAAAGCCAAAACCGAGCAAAAAGATTTTTCCGTAGCTGAATTTTTTCATGCGAAATACCTCCGTGGGGTAGGGAATAAGGGAAACGTTTCGTGGAACTGGTGGCGCATGGCGTCCGTGTTAGGTAAGTTAACGGGTTCGCCGGGGAATAGATACTCGCCGATGGTGGTTTGCAGCGCGGGGGCGAGTGTTTTTTGTTTGGGGGTTGGTGCAATCGCTGGGGATGAGTATCCCCAAAAGTAATTAGGTATGTCTGTTTCTTAGCCTATTTACCGGATGCGCACATCAATGTCTTTTTCGTCTTTGAGCAATTCCTCAAGCTGAGAGGTGTCTGTGCTTCCGTAGTGATAGGGGTAGAGAATGCGGGGGCGGAAACTCCTGGCGGCGTTGGCAACCATTTGAGGCGTCATGGTATAGGGCAGGTTCATGGGCAAAAACGCGATGTGAATGTCTTCAAGGTCATTCATTTCGGGGATGTTTTCCGTGTCGCCGGCTATGTAGACGCGCTTGTCGCCAAAAGTGACCACGTAGCCATTTCCAACGCCTTGGGGGTGAAAGGGTTGCCCGTCTTCGCGTTTGTGAATGATGTTGTAGGCTGGGACAGCCTCAATGCGCAGGCTTTCAACAGTTTTTGTGTCGCCGTTTCCCATCACGATTCCTCCCGCAACTTGCGAGGTGCATGGCTTAGTTAGCACCACTGTTGTCTGCTCTTTGCGCACGTGGGCCAAGGCTTGAGTGTCAAGATGGTCAAAGTGCTCGTGGGTGATGAGGATGAGGTCGGCTTCGGGCAGCTTGGAATAATCTGCTACTTCGCTATAAGGATCAACGTAAATGTTTTTCTCTTTGAAATTTAGCAGCAGGCTCCCGTGACCAAGAAAAGTGATTTCTAAATTGCCGGCAGAGGTTGGGATTATGTCCTTTTTGAAAGATTCCTGGGTAGTCATTATTAGCACTCCTTACAGAACTAAATGTGGTAATGGTAAAAAAAGCAGGTGATATGATTGCGAACACATTCAGCAGACATGGAATTACTAGGGGGTAAAGAATATGTATATTATAGCAATATCTTGTTGATTTGGGGAAATTGGATTTGTGTGTTTAATTTCGAGAGAATTGAGTTTAGATTCAAGCAGCCAGTGTGCGCGGGCGAGAAAGTGATTAAAGAAAAACCCCTTTACCAATGCTGATAAAGGGGTTTGATTTTTTAGATGGATGTTCTTGTTATTGCAAGAAATTCCAGGGGTTTACGCGTTGCGAAAGGTAAATCAATTCAAAGTGCAAGTGAGGGCCAGAAGAGTTTCCGGTGCTGCCTAAGGCGCCAATGGGAGTGCCTTGGTATACGCTTTGCCCACATCCTACGCTAATGCTGTTCAGGTGAGCATAAAGCGATTGCCAGCCGTTGCCATGGTCTACGACCACTAGGTTCCCGTATCCGTAGTTGCTCCATCCTGAATAGACAATAACGACATTATCTACAGACCAAACAGAATTGCCTAGCGACCCCGCAATATCAATGGCGGGATGATTGGCTCCTGGATTATAGTCGTATCCAGAAATCCAACGTTCGATGGTAGGCCAAATGAAAGAGCCAATGCCAATTGCGCCTTGCGTAATAGCGCCACAATGCCCTGGGCCATAAGTGCTGGCGATAGCGGGATTGCTGCGCGATATCACTGGCGGGCCATAATTGATCATCTCCCGTTTGCCGCCGGGGATAATGAGCATAGTATTTGCCGCAATGCCTGGGTTTTCAGCATCAAAATCATAAATATCAAAATGGTTTCCAGGCCAGCCGATGATAGATTGTATACTAACACCATAGTAATCAGCGACATTGGCTAGACTTTCGCCTTCTGTCCATTTATGGTAAGTTCCATCAACTGGTAGAATATTCAGCTCTTGCCCTGGCGAGAGACTATGCGGGTTGTCATTTAATGCACTAGTATTTCCCCATAAAATGGTTTCGGGCTTTAGCCCAAAAAGGTCTGCGATAGCAAAAACGGAGTCGCCCTGTTCTACTGTATAAGTGAGTACGTCTACCCGAGCGCGAGTGGGGATGGAGGTGTGGATTAGAGCCGCGCGTGTTAGGCCATCATCAGTAAAAAAGGCCGTGGGATCAAATATGGGCATCTCTACATCTGAGTCTGGTATTTCTGTTGGCGCAGGCATAGACGTAGAAGATGCCGCCGCGAAAACGGCCTGCGAGGATGTGTCTGTTTGGTGATCACCAAATGAAAAAGCTTGTACAGCAAATATCACAATAGTTACTAAGATGATGGCCCCCAAATATGTGCCTATTCTCAAGGTGCGCTCTGCTATACCAGCCTGTGTGAGAACGCTCCAAAACTTACTTAGTTTGCTTTCCTCTTTCTTTTGAGCAGAATCGGTTGGGGTTTCTTGTTGTGAATTTGTAGTTTCCATAATTTTTACCTCTCGGCAAGGATAACACCCTATTTTTATCAAGTCAAGCGGCAGGAAGTCTCTCTGAACGAACTCTTACGTTCTTCTGACATTGAGAAATTGTTTTGTTATGCGTGCGTGAACCTAGCACAGAAATCAGCAGAGACAGCTTGGAGGTATTGAAGAGCGAGCAAATTAGCTGGCGAATGATTTCTGGTTCCTAAATTTCTGGATAACAGGGTTGTACTTTTGGCCTCTCTATGGCACAATATCAGCTATCAGGTTTTATGCCCTTAGCAGCACAACTAAAATATTTATGACACGTTGGATACGCTTTTTCATTGTATTAATTGTAGGTATAGGTTTGGGGGTGCTATACGGGCGGGTAGTGAATCCGGTGGAATATGTAAATACCACTACTGAAAGCCTGCGGTCAGATTATAAAACCGATTATGTTTTAATGGTTGCCGAAGTTTATCAAACCGATCAGGATTTAAGATGGGCTATGAACCGTTTGGCGCTGCTGGGCTGCGAAACGCCTCAAGCCTGCGTTGAAACGGCTTTAGATTTTGCCGTTCAATCTGGATACGCTGCACCGGATTTAAGTTTAATTGAGGACTTAAACTTTGCCTTAGGGGGAAATGAATAACGCATGAATCCAAAACGAGGAAATTGGTATTTGCTAACAGCGGTTATTATGGGCGTGTGTCTGGGATTATTCTATGCTTGGACAATTTCCCCTTCCCATCTTAAAGAGACACACCCATACGTGTTGCGCTCCGATTATAAAGACGTTTACCGCGCCCTAATTGCGTCTGCATTCCAGACAACGGGCGATTTGCCTCGCGCCGAGGCGCGGCTGGCGCTGCTAAAAGATGACGAACCAGCTTTTATTTTGGCCGCGCAGGCCCAGCGAATCCTGGCCGAAGGCGGCGATTACCGCGAAGCGAAGGCTTTGGCAAATTTATCGGCGGCTTTGTTAGGCGGAAATGTGCAAGTTGCTTATTCTCCCACGCCCACTATTGAACTGCCTCCATCAACGCTTACACCCACCCCCACGCTTCCTCCCAGCCTCACTCCGCTGCCCCCCGCTGCAATAGTAACCACGCCCGGCGAAGAGGAAATATCCACCACTACTACGGTTACAGTTACCCCTGCGCCAACCTCTACGCTCACGCCAACATTCACCCCTATTCCGCCTTTTATTCTCCAAGAAGATAGTGGAATTTGCGATGCTACTTTGAAAGACACTCCACTTATTCAAATTTATGCTACCGACAGAAGCGGACAGGGTGTTCCTGGCGTGGAGATTCGAGTTACGCGAGCGAGAGAAGGGCAGGAGAGTTTTTTCACTGGCCTAAAGCCTGAATTTGGCCTTGGGTACGCCGATTTTGAAATGACCCCTGGGGTGGTGTATATGGTCGAGCTGCTCAATAGCGGCATTCAGGTTTCTGAGATTACGGCGAAGGAATGTTCAACGGAAGGCGGGGAAGATTATTGGGGGAGTTGGCAAATATTTGTTACCATTCCTGAGTAGGGTAAACAAAACCTCCAAGATTTACAAGAATCTTAGAGGTCTTAGATATATTTCAGGTTGGCGTCTTTCCAAAAGTTAGGCGTTTTTCTACGCTGGGCCAGATTTTGCCCCGTTGTTATCAACCCCAATCCAAAAGTGGTTGGGGAGGACCAAGGGTGTTTTCTGAACTTTGATTTTTCCTAGGACAAGTTCTTTTTCCCTGCTATGGTCTTTTTGGGAGATGCCGTGATTTGCGCTGTTGAGCGTTTTGGGGTTAAGGTAACAAACATTTGGCGCTCGGTTATATTTTTCTTGATAATATTTGATAGCACGCTCAATTTTGGCGGAAACTGTCGTGCTGTTGTCGTTGTCGAACCAAAGCATACCGATATTCATCATGACTACCCTCCATAAATTAAATTCCGCAGGCGGCGTGAGATACAACGCTGGGGTAATGGGTAAAGCGCATTAGTAGAACATGTGTTCTATTATACTGGGTTTTGGTGAATAAGGCAAGCGCGATTTTGACGTTTGTGTGCGCTAAAAAGTTGGGCTCATCTGTAAAAAATGTGCCAGGGCGACATAAATGTCGCGCTGCGTTCCGTAACGCAAGATTTATCTTGCCCTTTTGCATAAATACTACACAAGATCCAAAAGTTGTTGGTTAAACATTAGTCCCTCTCTCAATCCCCCTCGCGAAGTATTCTATCAGGGTAAATTCAACCGTCTTTTGTGATATGGCAGCCTCCCCTACTATACTAAAAATGGGCATAAAGTATCATTTTTAATAGAACGCGGATGTGCCTGCGGCCTCGCGGGTTGAGCGGATTTTCGCAGATT
>QMOK01000128.1 GCA_003648195.1 Chloroflexota bacterium
AATGAAGCTGTCGCTTTTATCAATTTGCTTCGTAAAGAGCAGAAGCAATATGCTTATAACTACTATTATTATTATTACTCATACCCATTAGCACAGTATCTGCAAATATTATCGCAATTCTCAATTCCGGTATATTACGGCACAAAAAATAATCCCACTCAGGCGGCTATAACGATACTATCTAAGCCAATTCAAATCCGTTTCTCTCTTGACCGTAAAGACGGAAATATTAATCTTGAAACGATAATTACTTCTCAAGAATGGGATATGTTCTCGGGAAACACAATGAAGCTGACAGAAGGAAATACATCTTGGTATTTGAAGGGGAATACTGTTTTTAAAATTGATGCTTCATTCCCTTTGAAAGATGCGACATCATTTTTGCGGCAACCTAAAATTCAAATACCTGTTGAGGCTGAAGACGAATTCTTAGAAGATTATTTCATTCCTTTAGCTAACCAATTCCCTGTGGAGGGTGATCTTGTTGATTGGGAAGATGTTGAGGTAGAACCGGTCAATCGTTTATACCTTGTTGAAGAGAATGATGAATTACTTGTTAAATTGCGCTTTGGATATGATGAGTATGAGCTTGCCTACGAAAAAGATTTACCCTCTGTGAGCGTGCAGCGCAAACCTGGGGCTTGGACATTGGTTCGGGTGCACCGCCAATCAGAGGTTGAAGAGGCTGTCTATCGCTCAATTTCTTCAGCTTCGCACGGGTTGAAATATGCTCGCGTCAACAAACACCCCGACAATGTTTTTTTGTTGCGAGCGCGGGTGGATTTGGTGGATTTTCTATTGAATCGGATTCCACGTCTTATTGAGGATGGGTTTGAAATATACGGGGAGGAAAAACTTAAAAAAGCCAAAGTTAACCGCCACAAGCCTACCTTGTCGCTAAATGTTTCTTCAGGCATTGATTGGTTCGATCTTGATGCTGTAGTTAAGTTTGGAGAAATAGAGGCAAGCTTAAAAGAAGTTCGCAAGGCTTTGCGAAAAAAACAGCACTTTGTTAAGCTAGCAGATGGTTCTATTGGAGAGATCCCAGGCGAATGGGTAGAGCGATATAAGCATCTTTTTGGTTTAGGAGAACAAACCGATGACGGCATACGCCTTTCTAACCACCATCTGACGATTATTGACCAACTTCTATCTGACGCAGACCGCGCCCGCACCGATGATGAGTTTGCCCGCCGGCGGGAACGTTTGCTCAATTTTGAGGGCATAGAATCCAAAGAACTCCCCGCCAGTTTTACGGGAGAACTGCGTCCTTACCAAAAAGCAGGTTATGACTGGCTGCATTTTTTGCATGAATATGAGTTTGGCGGTTGTTTAGCAGATGATATGGGCTTAGGGAAAACCATAGAAACATTGGCCTTGCTGCTTTCACATCACGAAAATGGACATGCTAAAGCCGCTAATTTAATTGTTCTGCCGCGTTCCCTCCTAATTAATTGGGAACGTGAGACAGAAAACTTCGCGCCAAAATTGAGTACACTTATTCATCACGGCCCTGAGCGTACTGAAGACCTGAGTGTTTTTGATGAGTACGATTTAATATTAACTACTTATGGCGTGATGCGGAACGACATAGAAATTTTACGAGAATATAAATTTCATTACGCGATTTTAGACGAATCCCAAGCCATAAAGAATCCAGTCGCTAAAGTCTCAAAAGCGGCTCGCTTATTGCGCAGCGATCACCGCTTGGTCTTGACAGGAACGCCAGTAGAAAACACTACCTTTGAGCTTTGGTCGCAGTTTGCTTTTTTGAATCCCGGTTTATTGGGCAATCTTGAGTATTTCAAGCGCGAATTTGGAAACCCCATTGAGCGCGAAGAAGATGCCAATACCGCACAATTTTTGAGCAAGATGGTTTATCCATTCATTTTACGGCGTACAAAAGAAAAAGTAGCCCCCGATTTACCTCCCCGCACTGAGCGCGTGGTTTATGTGGATATGGAGCCTGCTCAGCTCAAATTCTATAACAAGACACGTGATTATTACCGAGGCATGTTGCTGGGAATAATTGAAGAAGAAGGCATGAATAACGCCCGCATGAAAGTCTTAGAAGGATTGTTGCGTTTACGACAAATTAGCAACCACCCTAAATTAGTCAAGGAGAATTTTAGAGGGCATTCAGGAAAATTGAATTTGTTAATGGAAACCCTTGAAAATCTGCGTAATAGCGGCCATAAGGCACTCGTTTTTTCTCAATTTGTGCAGATGTTGAAATTAGTCCGGGCTGAGATGGACGCTGCCAATATACCTTACCTGTACCTGGATGGCCGCACTCGCAAGCGACAAGAGCGAGTGGACGAATTCCAAGCGAATGACGATATTCCTTTCTTTCTTATTAGTTTGCGGGCTGGCGGCGTGGGTCTCAACTTGACCGCAGCCGACTATGTCATTCACATTGACCCGTGGTGGAACCCCGCCGTAGAGATGCAGGCCACAGATCGCACTCACCGCATTGGACAGGATAAGCCGGTTTTTGTATATAAGTATATTACTAGAGACACGGTTGAAGAGAAAATTCTAAAACTACAAGAACAAAAAAAGGAACTTGTTGAAAAACTCATCACCACCGAAAAAAGCTTTTTCAAGAGCTTGTCTTCTGATGATGTTGATGTCTTGTTTAGTTAGATTCCGTAATTGAATGCCCGTTCCAAAACATAACCCGCCAACTGTGTTTACGCAATCGGCGGGTTTTTAGCCTTAAAGGCTTACGCAATCGTTCCCCTAATTCTCCAACTTTGAGGGGAAACTTGCTCTCCCAAGTTCTTAACCAATACTAATTTCCTCTCCCACTATTAAATCTTGATAGGCCTCGCCGAAAGCTGACCGAAAGGCTTCAATGCTCCAGTCGCAGCTATCATGCGCCGAAAGCGAGACAAGCTGGGGGTTGCGTTCTTTCAAATATTTTATAGCTTTCCGCACGTCCTCGCGGGTGATTGGCGTCCAAGGCCATTTACCTGTGCCGAAGATGCTTTGGAGCGGCAAGCCCAATTTTTTCTCGCGGGAGGCCGTTGCCGGGTAATGCAATCCACCTACCATGCCGTAGATGGGAGCATCAAAGAGCATTTCAGCCCTATCAATGATGCGTTGAAGAGTGGAGTGCCCGCAGCCAACGATGAGCACAATACCTTTCCCAGCCACATTGATGGCCAGGGATTGTTCCGGCGTTCGGCCAAGGAAAAATAATTGGCGGGGGATAGTCCCGATGGTGGCAACCCCGGGGGCGAGCGTTTGCGGTTTCTCCGTGACGATTGTCCGCGCTGTGGGGTGAGAAAGTGGAACCGGCACATAAGCGGGAATGTTGCCAATCTCAGTTGGTTGCCCAGAAAGGCCAAAAGATTTCCCTTGCTGGTGACCCATCCCGCCAACGTGATCCAAGTGGTTGTGAGAAATAACTACCATGTCAATTTCAGATACGCTCACACCCAAGGTTTCCATATTCCGCAAGAGCGGGGAAGGGTGTTCGTTTTGAGCGTTATACCCCACATCAAAGAGGATTGTGGCATCGTCAGCGCGGATCAAGTACGAGACGCCGGGTTCCCCTGTCAGGTTCGTGTCTTTGGTGTTCCAGTCAATGAGCGGCAGAATGGTCAGCTTTTTCACCGTGCCAACATCTTTAAGCTTGGGATAATTAGCGGCAGCCCAATCCCTAGATGCGCGGCGGCGACCAAACCAAAAACGCGCCACCATCCCTATCAGCGCAATTAATATTACTCCAACCACAATAATAATTATCAACCCTCCGATTTTCATGTTTTTCTCCTTAGCTATGTGCGACACCTTCAGATAATCTATTGCTGCAATCTTCGGGACTATACTCAATTTCTATAGTAATGTGAGAAAAGTCGTATTCGTGGAGAATGCTTTTGACGCTTCGCTTAATCTCGATAGTTTGGGTTTTGGTGGTGTTCGCGGCAACGGCAATATGAGAAGTGAGAATATGGTGTTCTCCATCTAGCGACCAAACATGGGTGTGGTGAACAGATTCTACGCCGGTGATGGATGTGAGCCGCTCTTCAATTGTTTCAATTATTATATTTTCAGGAACAGCCTGTAAGAAAAGCCCCAATGTTTCGCGTAGGCTTTTGGTGACATTATAAAGAATATACAACGAAATTAGAACCGATAAAATGGGGTCAAGAATGGGGATGTCTACGAATATCAAAATAATGGATACAATGAGAATGGCCACCCAGCCCAGCACATCTTCTAAGAGATGCCAGGCCACAACCTGCGCGTTCATGGATTTACTTTCCTTCAGGCGCAGCACCGCGGCCCCATTGGCGAGAATCCCTACCACGGCGAATAATGCCATTCCCTGAGCGTTGGCTCGCTCTGGGGCGATGAGCCGGGGGATGGCTTGGGAAAGTACGAAAAACGCTCCCACAATGAGGATGATGGTGTTGATCAACGCTCCCAGCAGCGAAAAGCGCCGGTAGCCATACGAAAAACGCTCATCCTCGCCTCTTTGGGCGTAGCGATCCAGGTACCAGGCTAATCCTAGCGAAACGCTATCCCCCAAATCGTGAACGGCGTCTGATAGGATTGCCAGGCTATTCGTCCACAACCCTCCAAAAATCTCTAAGATGGTGAATGCCAGGTTGAGGAAGAAAGCGGTTTTGATGTTTTTATCTGTGTGATGGTGATGCGAATGTGAATGTGACATGCGTTTATTATATGTCAAATATAGCAAGGCGAGAAGCAATGCCGAACTAGAATACTCTGAAACTCTAACCATTCATCTTGCCAGCGTTCACAATCGTGATATACTCCAGCGGTTGTCTAAGAATGGACAGCCATGGTTTGCGAGAGAAAAATCGCAGATCATTAATTATTGGTGTTTTGTGATTTCCAAAGGGTTGCTCGTCTCATTGGGGCGGGCGTTTTTGTTGCGATAGTCAAGTTCCTAAATTACGGACGAATCGGCTATACAATCAACAACATATATGACCTGCAAAGGTCATCATCAGCTGGATTTGTCAAAACTGTAGTATCCCGTTTTTTAAGATACGGGATTTAGGAGCTAAAATGAATACCGACTTTTCGCATTTAAACCTGCACCCAGAATTAGTGCAAGCCGTAGTTGAACGCGGCTACACAACCCCCACCCCTATTCAAACTAAAATGATCCCCGTCATGCTCACCGGGCAGGACGTCATTGGCCAAGCCCAAACAGGAACAGGCAAGACAGCGGCTTTCGCTTTGCCTATGCTGCAAAACTTGGATCCAGATTGGGATGGCGTCCAAGCTTTAGTAGTGACTCCCACCAGAGAGCTAGCAAAACAAGTATCCCACGCAATTTACGAATATGGCAAATTCCACGACGTGAGCGTGTTAGCAGTCTATGGCGGTTCCCCATACGAGCGGCAAATCCGCCGTCTGAAGGAAGGCGTGCAAGTAGTGGTTGGCACCCCCGGGCGTCTCCTCGACCTGATACGGCGCAAAGCGCTTAAATTATTTGGTGTACACATTGTTGTCCTAGACGAAGCAGACGAAATGCTCAGCATGGGCTTCATAGAAGATATTGAATTTATCTTGGAGCAAACGCCCGAAACTCGCCAAATTGCGCTTTTCTCTGCCACCATGTCTAAAGAAATTCGCCGTCTGGCCGACAACTATCTTACTAATCCCCAATCTGTCACCATCAAGCATAAGCAATTGACCGTTGAGAGCACCGATCAGCGTTATTATGTGGTTAATGGCCGTGACAAAATGGCAGCCGTCACGCGCCTTCTTGAAGTTGAAAATATTACCAGTGTATTGGTTTTTGCTAAAACCCGCGTTGGCAGTTATGAGTTAGCTGCGCAGTTAATTGAACGCGGCTATTCGGCAGAAGCACTTAATGGGGATTTACAGCAAGGGACGCGTGAACGGGTGCTCAAACGATTCCGTGACCATCAAACTAAAATATTAGTGGCTACTGATGTCGCTGCTCGCGGTCTCGATATTGATAATATTTCTCATGTCATCAATTATGATTTGCCGTATGATGTTGAATCTTACGTTCATCGCATTGGACGAACTGGCCGAGCCGGAAAAACCGGAGTGGCAATTTCTTTTATTACCCCTGCTGAACAGTGGCGGCTAGGACGGATAGAAAAGTTCACTAAACAGAGCATTACCAAAGCCAAACTTCCCACAGAAAAAAAGATTTTGCAGCACCGAGAAGATGTTCTTGTTGAGCAAATCAATGTATGGCTTAACCGTGGTCGCTGTCATCGAGAGCAAGAGATTGTCGCTAAGATGGTAGAGGCTGGACACGACCCAGCCATGATCGCCGCTGTAGCCCTCAAATTAGCTCGCGCCGAAGAAAAACAACGTCCAATTGAACCTTTAGGGAAAATTAAAGAGAGACGTTCTAGAAACGAAAAACGCTATCCAGAACGCAACCAAGCTCGATCCAAAAACAAGAATGGCCGGAGCGCCAATCGCCGAGCCAAAATATCTCACGAAGAGGGGATGGTACGCCTGACCCTCAACACAGGGAGAGCTAATGGCGTTCGCCCTGCCGATATAGTTGGCACCATCGCCGGTCACGCGGATATTCCAGGCCGTTCTATTGGAAAGATTTTCATTCAAGACCGCCATACTTTTGTAGATGTTCCAGAGCAATATGTTCCCCAGGTGCTTGGAAAAACCGGCACGTATCGTATTCGCAAATCGCATGCAATCACCGTTGAACGAGCGTAATTTCAGCGATTAATCTGTTGATAAAAAAGCAGCCCCGGCATTTGTCGGGGCTGCTTTTTTTAAGATACTCATTCTTTTACCCCAAGGCCACATCCAAAGTCATCATCACCGCGAAACCCAGCATGGCGCCTACCGTGGCTACATCTGTATTCTTTTCTAATTGTGATTCTGGGATCAATTCCTCAACGACCACGAAAATCATCGCCCCAGCGGCAAAGGCCAAAGCATAGGGCAGAATAGGCCGCATTAGAATGACGGCTGCCGCACCTAAAACGCCAGCAACAGGCTCTACTAAACCGGATAACTGTCCGAACCAAAAACTCTTCAGGCGGGACATGCCTTCTCGGCGGAGGGGGACAGAGACGGCAGCACCTTCGGGAAAGTTTTGGATGCCAATCCCCAGCGCCAATGCGACTGCTCCAGCTAACGTGGCTGATGGTAAATCGGCGGCTATGGCTCCAAAAGCAACCCCGACTGCCAATCCCTCCGGTATGTTGTGTAACGTTATTGCCAGTACCAGGAGGATGCTCCTATGCCAGCTTGTTTTCACGCCCTCTGCTTCTTCTATTGGGAATCCAAGATGGAGGTGTGGTAAGACTTTGTCTATCAGCCAAAGAAAGGCTCCGCCTAATAAGAATCCAACTGTTGCTGGAATCCAAGAGGGGATACTGAACCCCTCGGCCATTTCTATCGCTGGGGACAGGAGAGACCAAAAACTAGCGGCTATCATCACCCCCGCCGCGAACCCCAACATGCCATCCAAGACTTTTCTGTTAATGCTTTTGAAAAAGAAAACCAGGCCGGCTCCTAGCGCGGTCACGAACCATGTAAAGCCGGTTGCTAATAATGCTTGCAGGACAGGATGTAGATTTTCAAACCATTGGATCATCATCATTTCCTTTTTCATTTTCGGCCACAGGGTTGATTCCGCGCCGGTGGCGAGCTTAGATGAAAAGCGGAGCCATTTCCAGTTTTGTCGCCATCTCTGCCATCGCTTCTTCGGTTGGAGCTGATTGGAAGCGGCTGGCGGCATCCAGTACTTTAGGTAGCAGGTGGATGTCACCTGCTGTGTTCAAAAAGATGCCCGGATGGCCTAGCGCCCAATGTACT
>QMOK01000129.1 GCA_003648195.1 Chloroflexota bacterium
CATGTCATTGCGAAGCGGTGTTTTCCCGCTGAAGCAATCTCCTAGAGCGTCTGGGAGACTGCTTCGGGGCAAAAAATGCCCCTCGCAGTGACATTTCAAAGGTGGCTGAGTAGTTACTAGAGAACTATAATTTCTCTGCCACACGCAAGCATGCGCTACGGGCACGAGGATTGCGTTTGATTTCGCTTTCCTCTGGTCTGATTGGACGGCGAACTATCTCGCGTAATTGCGCTTGATGATCACAAACGCAAATTGGCAACTCAGGAGGGCAAATGCAATTTCGGCTCTCGTATCTAAAGAATTGTTTTACAATTCGATCTTCAAGAGAATGAAAAGATATTACTGCCAAACGGCCACCCGGCTTCAATACCCCCAGAGCAATTGGTAAAACGGTTTCAATGGCCGCTAATTCTTGATTGACGGCGATGCGCAAGGCCTGGAATGTGCGCGTGGCGGGATGAATACGCGATCCAAAACGCCCTAACATCTTTGAAACCAATGAAGCTAGTTCCTGGGTTGTATGAATGGGTCTTGCCGCAACGATAGCCCGCGCAATCTTCCGCGAATACTTTTCTTCACCATAATTATAAATAATATTGGCTAATTCATTCTCTGGAAGTTCATTGACCAAATCTGCCGCAGTGAGAGAGGCAGAAGGGTCAAAGCGCATATCCAAAGGAGCATCCTCTCGAAAAGAAAAACCACGCGCTGGTGTATCAAGCTGCATAGAGGAAAGTCCCAAATCCAACAAAATACCATCAACTGCATCCCATCCCAAATTGTTAATGTGCTGCTCCATGGTAATGTAGGAGTCTTGTACCAAAACGGCCCGATCTCCAAAATTTTCTAAACGATCTCTTGCTAAATCTAATGCCGCGGGGTCTAAATCTAAGCCGAGTAAACACCCATTAGGCGCGCTAGCCTCTAAAATTCCGTAAGCGTGTCCGCCCGCCCCTATCGTGCCATCTACGTACAAGCCATTGGAAGTTGGCTGCAAAGCGTGTATAATTTCACGGTAAAGTACAGGTTCATGAAACATCAAATGCGCCTAAACATCTAGCGCGGCAAAGCGCTGGGTATTCGCTTCAGCATCTTGGAGGAGATTATTTTCCACCTCCCATGCTTCGGGTGACCAGATCTCAATCGCCTCACCTACCCCAACGATAACAACGCCAGAATCTAAGTTGGCGATATCGCGTAGATATTTCGGAATTAAGATACGACCGTTGCCATCCACTTCAACTTGCTGCGCGGTCGAGAAAATCAGCCGGCGAAGGCGGCGAGCGGTAGGATCGGTGGTATTCATGGCTGCCACTTGTTGATAGATGGCATTAAACGCCGCTTCGGGTAAGAGACGTAAATTCTGATCGAAACCTTGTGTCAGGTATACTACGCCTTCTAGCGAATCCCTAAAACGGGAGGGAACAATCATTCTGCCTTTACTATCTAAATTATGTTGATATTGGCCGAGGAACATTTGTTCTACCACCTATTTAACCACATAGCGCCGGTTGCCCGGCGCATAAACCACTTCAAACCACTTTGAACCACTACCTACCCACAGTATATACGAAAACAAGGTAATTTGCAAGCTTCTTTGCCACTTTTCAGCTTGCTGCCTCCCACTTTTTCGTAATTGCTGTTTCTAATTATGAAGTTTAATATCTCGCGTTCAATGAAATTTGGCATTATAGCACTTGCTGTGATAACTATCATTCTCATAGGATGGTTATCTATTGCGCCACGTCCGGAGATAGAGTCACCTCTTACGCAAACTGACAGCCCCACCCCCGCGATTCCCAGCCTGCAACCAACCCCAACGTTTCCACCCACTTGGACGCCATTGCCTTCCCTCACTCCCAGCCCAACGCTTACAGCTTCTCCAACCCTAACCCCTCCTCCCACGCTGCTGCCTCCCACTTTGACCCCTGCCCAGCCCTCAACACAACGCGAGACTTACCAATTGCACCCTTGGTCTGCTGAGCACGCCAATAACATGATCTTCCTGATGGAGGCTTACCCGGTCACTCTTAGTGATATTAGCCAAGAAGATTATTTTAAGTCGTATTATTTTTCTTTTTTGGCCCAATCGGAAGGTATTCTCCGCTATCCTGCCTATGCTGATGAAAATTCTTGGTGTTGGGGTAAAGCATATAATCTGGCGCGGCTAGAGTCCCCGCTAGCGGCAGAGGAATACGCCAATTTGATTACGCGAGCTTTTCAACAAGACGAGGTACAACTTCCCCAACTTCTTTCGTGGATTCAAGGAAAAGATTCGCGCTTGTCTCCAAAAATTTTTTCCGCGGAAAAGTCTTCTAATTTCATTTTGCGCTTAGAAACCACGGGCGGCAGCGCCACCCTCTTGCTAAAGAAAGCCGAAAACGATTTTATAGCATACGCTCTCAGCAGCGATTTCGATTTTATGTTTCCGCCAAGAATTGTTTATTTGTGGAGCAACTTAACCGGAAACGAAGAACCAGAATTGATCATTGCCAACCGAAATATGCCCGCCAACGAAATTCCCTTGCCGCATGTTTTTGACCTCACACAAGAGTACCCGCAAGAACTAAATTTCGCGCCCGGCCTTAATCTCGTGATGGATATTGAGCACACGTCTCATTGGGAAACGCAATTCGCGGGAGAAGCTCCCGCGCTTGAGGTTTTTAGCAGCGTTTACCCGCCTTGTCCCGTCAATATTACCCACCGCTATCAATGGAATGGAGAATGGCTTGAAGAAACGCAAAGCTCTTATTTGGTCAATCCCGCTCCTGAGCTGCAAAATTATTGTGAACAAATCGTAGATCATGCCATTCAGGTATGGGGCTTAGAGGCTGGAATTTCTATCATGGAGACCTTGCTCCCTCAGTGGCCGCCCCAAAATACAAGCGAAAACCAAATCTATGCCCCAGACGAGAAAGACAAATGGCGTTTCCGCTTGGGTGTGTACCATGCCCTGGCAGAACACCGTGAGAAAGCTGAAACATATTTCTCGGAAATTATAAACTCGCCAACTTCTCCCGACAGTGATTGGATAAGCCCCGCTCGAGAGTTCTTGGCCGCTTTAGACAATCCTCAAGAGGTATATCAAGTTTGCGCCCATACACCAACCTGCAACCCCCGACACGCGTTCCAAGCTTGGATAAAAACCATCCCTGTGGAAAACCTCACCGCGTTGTTATCTCATCTCTACGCAAGCCAATTAACTCTAAGCCAAAGCGGACAACACGACTTTGACGATGATGGTTCTCCAGAATACTGGATCATCATTCAACATACCCCCACTAGCAAGCTAGAATTTTGGATTCTAGCCCTTAACGAGGGAAAGCCAACCGCCCTTTTTATAGACCCCGTAGTAGTAACAACGCCAGTGCTTACGCACTACATTACCAAAAGCGGCTCGCCCTTAATTTGGCTAAATAGACAAAAATCTTTTAGTTTAGAGAGTATTCCCAACGGCGGAATGTTTATAAAAACCTATCCGCCCAGCTACTTTTACTCCGATTACACCACCCAAAGCGTATACGACGCCTATTTAGATTTGTTTGCCGGTCTTCCGCCAGCCGAGGTGAGAGATAATTTACTAGCCTTGCAAAAATCCCCTCAATTCGCGTGCCTAAACGCTTTCGAATGCACAAATTTCTCTTACGCGCTCGGTTTGGCCTATGAATTAGCCGGCGAACCTGAAAAAGCCAGGGATATGTATTACGAGATATGGGACGAGTATTCTTATTTCCCATTCGCTACCATGGCACGCCTTAAGATTGATCCCGGCTCAATTTATACTATCACCCCCGACCCATCCACCACCCCCTCGGTTACGCCTACACCCACGCCTACTCCCACGCTGACGCCTACGCCAACTCCTTATCAGACACCTACTTCCACCTCCACCAAACCACCTTCGTCTCCCACAATAACGCCCGTACCTATTCATACACCAACGAAGACCTCTCACCCCGAATCATAGATGTGTTTATGACCATTAACACCCTCCCACACACTAAATGGCGACTAATGTACACCCTGCCGGCTTCTGGAGCGTGGAATATGGCCGTGGATTCAGCAATTTTAGAAGCGGTTGGGGATGAAAAAACGCTGCCGACCCTGCGTTTGTACAGCTGGGATCCGCCTTGCCTCTCCCTAGGGTATGCACAGCCAATTAGCGATGTGAACCAAGCGGGGCTGCACGCCCGAAAGTGGGACATCGTTCGGCGGCCAACCGGAGGAAGGGCTATCCTCCACACAGACGAGCTAACTTACGCGGTCATTGGCCCCAAAAGGGAACCGCGCCTCGCCGGCGGAGTCCTGGAAAGCTATCAACGCCTCTCTTTGGCCTTGCTAAAAGCGTTGCACACCTTGGGGCTTCCGGTGCAAACCATTTCTAAGGCCAAGAGCGATATAGACCGTGAGCAGCCAGTTTGTTTCGAGTATCCATCTGATTACGAGATCACAGTAGAGGGGAAAAAGCTGATCGGAAGTGCTCAATCCCGAAAGAAAGAAGGCGTTCTGCAACATGGTACTCTCCCCCTTTGGGGAGACCTAACGCGCATTACGCAAGTTCTCTGTTTCTCTAACGAAGAAAAACGCTCCCTGGCGGCCACCCGTTTACTAGCAAAGGCTACAACCGTGGAAACGGTTTTAGGATATCGCATAAGCTGGGAGAAAGCCGCAGAGGCGTTTATGGAGGCGTTCCAAGAAACTTTGAATATTGAATTTATTTTCGGGGATCTCACGTCCGAGGAAGAGCAACGCGCCCAAGAGTTGGTGAACGAAAAATACGCCCAGCCTTCATGGACTGAGCGTATTTAGGGGCAGAATGTTAGGGGGTCAGCGACCACGCCTCTCTAGTTTGAATCTTCAATCTCTCTAAAAATAACTTCTGGGAATCCCAAATCTCTGAACAAACGAGATAGGTAATTTTCGGCGTTCTGGCGGGCAAGGTCTAAGATTCCATCTTCAATAGCAGCTTTCTCAATCTCATCTTCCGCGGCTCGGCGAGCCTCGGTTTCTAGATTCACGTCACCGTGAGTGAATATCCCCGTGTCACGGTTATAGACGTAGGATAGTTCATTATCCAAGGCAGTGATAAAAATCTCTGGCTCTGGCAAAGTTACATAGAGAACTTGGCCTTCTACTTCCAAATCTTCAGGCCCTAATTTCTCGAGATCTATTCCCGCAATCACTTCTCCATGAGCTACGAAAAGCAATTTATCACCTACAAAGAACTCAAAGGCTCCTTGGCGTGTTTCAGCGGTGATGACTTTTTCTAAGCTATATTGGATTGTCTCTAGCCGCGCCAAACTGCGAACGTCGTGGATTATCGTCACCGGGTCGGGGAGAATGGTGGGGGTGGGATGCATAACGTTTGAGACTTGGGTGGCCATTGAGTTTGTCATATTGCTGATTGGCTTGAGAGCATCTGCGATTGAGCTTCGCACGGAATTCACCACTATCACGCCAATAATGACTACAAGAAGAAGTCCAAGTGCCTGCCATAACCATTTTTTAGGATTCATTTTTTGCCTCCAGTTGCTAATATACGCATAAGCGGATGGTTAAACAACTCACCCGTATGTTTCACGCTTTTACGTTTCTTTGCGCCTTCTGTTTCTTCTGATATCTTTGTATCTTTTATCAATTCTGCGAAGCGGTGTTTTCCCGCTGAAGCAATCTCCTAGAGCGTCTGGGAGACTGCTTCGGGGTAAAAAATGCCCCTCGCAGTGACATTTCAAGGCGGGCTAAGTAGTTACGTATCTTTTATCAATTCTGCGAAGCGGCCTCTTTAGTTCGCTTATCACCAAATCGCCGCATTAATTCTAACACCTTGGGAAGAATAGAGTTATAAAGTTTGTATAATACCGGACGAAGAGGCAAATCCCACGCGCCTATTGTTCGAGAAACACGCCCGCCAAAACCACGTTTGAAGCGGTAAACGCCCCACATCGAATCGCTTTCTTCAAAGACATCTGGCGCGCCCCACATATCATAAATCGTACAGCCAGCCTTTTTGGCCCAGCGCATGGCTTCCCATTGAATGAGATGGGGCGGCATCTTTTCACGATGTTCTAAAGCAGACATGCCATGCAAATACCACGCTCGTTTGCCAAACCGAAAGATAACCGCTCCGGCAACGGCCTCACCCTCCACCTCGGCAATTAGAGGCTGGGCTACAGGGCCAGGCTTGGGGCTGGCTTCAGCGTCTGAGGGCAAAAAAGTATCCCACACCGCTTGGTAATAATCTTTTTCGCGAATAGTAAATCCGCCACGCACAGAGGTTTCGGCATACATCTGGTAAAGCATCTCCAGGTCATCCCTGTTTCCCACTCGAACCGTGACGCCCTTGCGCTTTGCCAAACGAATGTTATACCGCGTTTTGGAATTCATACGCATCAAAATATCATCTTCAGCATCTGACAAATCTACCAAGACTGTGTTGCGGTACTGAATTTGCTCGGCAGAAAAATGCCATCCCAACGCTTCCCATTCTTCGCGGATTTGCGCTCCCAGAGGGTTTTCCTCGGCGTCCGCCTCGCCGGGAACGCCTGTCCCCAGCACCACGTCTGGGTCTATTTTGATGAAAATAGCACCCTCACGCCGAGCAATCTTCGCTAAATCTTTAAGCACTCTCGCGCGCAAGACTTCATCTCCCCAATCGCAAAGCAACGGGCCTTTGGGAACATACGCCACGCTCGCGCCCAGAGAAATTCCCCGCAATAAAAGAAGTGCAGCAGCTAACGGTTTCTGGTCTATCTCTGTCACCTGCCCACGAAAATAAGTTTCAATGCCGTCATCCACTTCCAGCCAAGCCACCGGAATAGCCCGCCATCCATGCCGCGCCTTAACCGCCGCCCACTCCTGGGACTGTAAAATGTGCGCATTAGGCAAAGTCGCTATAATTTCATTCCAGTTTCTCAGCATTTTCGCTTACTCTCCGCGCCCTGTCCACAAAAGATACAAACGATACAAAAGCGGCTTGTAAACCCTGTCCCATGGTCCCCGCGTGCGTTTGAGATCGCCGCCAAAACCGCGTTTAAAGCGATAAACACTCCATAAACCTTCATGACGCTTTAAAAACTGGGCTTCTAAAGTCTCTAAATCCTCATCGGGCACACCCCACAAATCATAAGAAAGGCAACCCTTTTCTTTTGCCCAACGCATAGCCTCCCATTGAACCAAATAAGTCGGCATCCGGTCGCGGTGTTCGTTAGATGACGCGCCATAAAAATACCAAGAACGTTCTCCGTTCGCGAAAACCATCACGCTGGCCAAGGGCTGTCCCTGATACTCCGCCGTCAACAATTTACATTTCCCTTGCGGCGCAAAAAGCTCAAAAACTCGCTGATAATAATTTAAGTTATGAATGCCAAAATCCGCCCTATCGGCGGTTCTGGATAAAATTTCATAAAAGCCTTCCACATTGAATGATCTCCTAACAACAATCTCTTTGCGGAGCGCCAAGCGGATGTTATAGCGTGTTTTAGATTTCATGTGCCCCAAAATCTCTTTTTCTTCTTCTTGGAGATTGATGAGGATAGTGCGTGGGGGTTGAATATCGTGGGGACTCTGCTGGAACCCGGCGGGGGGGAACTGGCTTGGAACGGAATCGCTCTCCCAGAGGTCAGGCTCCACCTTGAGGAAAATAGCCCGTTGTTCGTGGCAGGTCGCGTCTACCTGGGCCAAAAACTCCCCCCAAACG
>QMOK01000130.1 GCA_003648195.1 Chloroflexota bacterium
CAATTCCAAGGGGGATGATGATTATACAGGCAAGTAAGAAGAGGACTAGGACTCTTTTGAGTTTCCTTAGCGAGCCGGAGGCGCCGTTTTTAAAGTGTTCTAAGGCAACTTCGGGGAAAAAGATTTGTCCAATAGCTCCGGAGATTAGGGCAATGTTGGAGCTGATCATCATGGCGAAACTGTAGTATCCAATAATTTCCTGCTTGTAGAAAAGGGCTAGCAGAGGCACGATTAGACTGCCAGCTAGGCCGGTTAGGTTTACAAAATAAGTTGGAAGGCTGTAATGTTTAATAATTTGCCAGGTGTCAATTTTTTCTTTCTGCACGGAAAAAATTTTTTTCTGGAAGAGGAATTTTAGGCATAACCCAAGTCCGGGAATGATGCCTAGGGAAAGACCGAAAATGGCACCGGTAATTCCCCAGATTAAAGCTAGGGCTAAGGCAAGGACGTTCCTTAGGGTGGAAATTAGAAAGTTGATATTTACATATAGCCTATAGTTCCTGAAGCCAATAACGCACGGCCGGAATAGGTCAGAAAAAGCAACTATAAAAAGAATGATGCCGGCACAAATTAGATTGTTGTGAGTATAAGTTCCTAAGAGCCACAGGGATAGTTGTCTTCTAAGTAAAAAGAAAATCACGGCGGTAATCAAGACTATTATTAATCGGATTTTTAAGAAGCTTTTTAAGAGACATTTGATTTTCCCCAAACTGTTTTGTGCCTCAAGTTCGGGAAGGTACTTAATAAGTGTGGTGTTGAATCCCATGCGGACGGGGAAGTTTTCAAAAAAAGAGGCAACTGTTTTTAATGTCCCAAACCCGGCAGGCCCGAGGACTAGGGAAAGAAAGAAATTGCTTGTAAAACTGACGATGGTTCCGATGATATCTGCCAAAAGAAGGTAGCCACTCTGATCAATAATTGTTTTTTCCTTTTTAAGAAATGAGAAGACTGATTTGAATATGGCCATCTTGCATTTAGGGGCGCAATATTATGCCCCTAATTAGAAACTTTCAGTAGAAGTTGATAATAACACCATTTAATAAGTTCGGCTATTCTTCGTTTTTCTAGTTTCTTTATCATGGCCAGAAGAATTTTCCTTTTCTGGTAGCTAAGTCTGGTTGTAAAAATGCGGATAAGATTGATTGCAGTTTTTTGATAAAAAGGGAGTTTTTTGTTTATTAAGATTGGTGAACTGGTTAGCTGGATGAGTTGGGTTTTCAAGAGAGGATGATTGATAAAAAAATAACTTCTAAGCAAATTTAGTTTAATATCGGTCATTGTCATTTGGTTTGCATTATTGCCAGTGCCAGGATTATTTCTCGTGAGATCGAGGATTCTTGAAATGACAAATCGGGCGCGATGAGAGTAGGTGTGTTTTTGCCGTACTTCTTTTTGTCCTTGCCCGGCAATTTGCTTTCTCTCCCTGCTGTGTTTAAGGTAGTATTTGGCTAGTGTGACAGCTTCTTTGAGTGAGTGATAAACGACGCAGTGTTTGCGGTCTTTGAAAAGGTTTAGAAGCCCGTTGGGGATATAATCTGTTAGGAGCAAGCCCCCGCAGGATAGAGCTTCAAATACGCGCATGTTTAGATCCCGGGCTCCGCTGATGTTAAAGATAATTTTCGACTGGCTGTAGATTTTTGCCATATTTTCCAGCCAAACATTGGAAGCGATTTTAACATTAAAGTGGCCGGCCAGAGTTTTAAGGTAGAGAGAGCGGCGAGGGTTATGAGTGTTGTTTAAAACTCCCACAAATCCAATATCGTATATTCTTTCTAGATGAAAATTACGATGAATTTCCGGGTCGCAGGCATTGGGCAGCCAGTAGGTGTTTTTAATTCCCAGGCGTTTGAGTTTGTCAACATACTCTTTCTGAGCTACGAAGACTAGGTCAAAGAGGGAAGCATAGTATCTGTGCCAGTGAAAGTTAATAAAGGAATCGCTGAGGATAAGGATTTTGGGAATGGTTATTTTTTCAATGTTTTGGGGAAAGAAAAAATTGCCTTCGGGGAAAAGGATAAAACAATCTGCTTTGACTTTCCTGATGATCTGCTGGATATCGGCGTTAAACTCACAGGGAATATCCTGTTGTCTTCCTGGATTGTCAGAGGGTCCGCAGGTGGTTGTGTCTCCGAGTCTCCGAAAAGCTCTCTCGTAGTAAAAGGGAGTGGTGCCTTGGGTGTATCCGTAACCGAAGAGGAGTTTCATCAGATTGAGTATAACGGCCGGGACATAATTTTAAGATTTAACTATAAAGCTCCACCGTGTTGGGAGCCGATGTATTTTTCTTGCAGGACTACGCGCTTGAAGAGAAGCAAGGTCGTAAAATGTCAAATTAAAAATGCCCAATGCCAAGCCAAATCCAAATGACAAATTTCAAACAAGGACCAAATCACAATTTCTAAACTCTAAATACGGGAAAGTTTTGATTATTTAAATTCTGAATTCTGAATCCTGAATCCTGAATCCTGAATTCTGAATTTGTTTGTAATTTGGTGCTTGGTCATTGTCATTATGACTATGACAACTGGGTTGGGCGTTGCGTCCAATCCTTGTTGAGTATAATAATAACATTCTATGGTTTTAAAAACCTATCTTCAGAAAGCTGATCGGATGGTGTTTGGATTTTAGAGGAGCAGGTTCCTGAAGGCTGCCGGACATTGCTGGATCTAGGCTGACAAGGTCAGTTCTCTGGAACGATTAGGTTACTTGGGCTATGAGAAATAGGTTGTTGCCCCAGTATTTAAAAGGCGGCAGGGCGGAGAGTTTGGTCCAATTGGCTATTTTGCATATAGCGCGAATTAATGTTTTGGGAGATTCTTTTTGCTGGACCTCCCAGCCGGAGCTTGTGTAAATAATTTTTAAGTTCCCTTTTTTAAGAAAACTGACCAATGTTTGCAAATTGGGCTCGGTGACCATGTCGTCGTCGGGGCTAAATTCTTTGCCGGAGGTAATTCTGGGATTAATTTTGTCCCAATTAAGCATAAATGGTTTGTGGAAGAGGTAATAGAAAGAAGCTATTATTTGCTTGGCAATCTTTTTAGCCGGAGAGTATGTGGCGGTATGGGGTTTAACAAAGGGAGATCCGAAATTAATCGTCCAAAAGGCGATAAGCCCTCCTTTCTTGGTGACTCTAATCATTTCTTCAATAACTCTTTCGGGGCGGGTGAGGTGTTCCAGAGTGCCAATGTTGTAACAGAAATCAAAAGAGGCGTTGGGGAAGGGAATACTTTCGGCGTCGGCCACTTGAAATTTTAAGTGAGGATAGCTTTTCCTGGCCAGTCTAATAGCCAAGGGGCTGATGTCTATGCCGGCGGCCGAGGCCCCGGGCGGGCAAAGGTGAGACAAGTTTGTTCCTTCGCCGCAGCCGATATCAAGAATGGATCTTGCATGAGCGCAGTATCTTTTTAGAAGCTTAAACCATGAGCTTTTAATGAACTCCTGGTCAAACTGGCGGCTAAGTTTGTAGTAGAAGGGGTTGTTCCAAGTTGCGGCTAAAAGAATATTTTTTGTGGATTTGGCCATTAAATTTGATTGGGGTGTCACCCTTTCAACTTTTTATATTTCCAATAACTCATAAATTCGTGGTACCCGGCGAAAAAGGAGAGAATTAGTCCTCTCCATCCTTCAAGAATTCCTCTTTGGCGAATGTAGATGCTGAAGAAACGGGCGATGGGGCGGAAAAGAAGATAGCTAACTGCCGCAGGCGGCTTTTTTCTCTGAGCTAATTTGCCTGCCTCAAACTTAATGTAGCGGCGGACTTTAAAGAGATAATCTTTGAAGTCGTAGTATGAGTGGTGTTCGTAGGGGATGTTAATGGTACCGGTTGGCCCATTGGTGATAGTTACCTGTTCATGAACATGTTCGTTTTTGTAGTATCCATGTCCTTTCTTAAAAAATCTTGTCTGGTAGTCAGGATACCAGCCGCAGTGCCTAATCCATTTCCCTAAGAAATACCCCTTGCGGGGGAAGCGGTAGGCAACGGGATTTTCTCTCATTTGTTTAAGCACGCGTTTAATTTCTTGGGCGAGTTTGGAGGGGATTGTTTCATCGGCGTCAAGAATTAAAATCCAGTCACCAGAGGCGTCCTCAATGCCTTTATTTCTCATGGACATCATTCCGGGGTCATTGGGAGTGGAGATTATCTTGGTGGCGTATTTTTGAGCAATCTCTATGGTTTTGTCTGTGCTTTGACCGTCTACCAGAATAATCTCGTCAACCCAAAGAATGGACTTTAAGGCCTTTTCTATTTTTCTTTCTTCGTTAAACGAGGTGATGACGGCTGATATGGTCGGATTCATGGCTAGTTTAGGTAGAAAAAGGGTGTCACCCTTTTCAAGGGTGACACCCTTTTTTATGAAGTACTGACACGGTTATTCCTACTGTTCCACAACAATAGTCTACCATTTTAAGAAAGCATAAGCCCAGAGCGTAAACTGGATTGGCAATTAAGAGCCTGACCTTTTTTAGATATACCGGCCTAAAAGGAGTAAATCGCCTCAAGGCTTTTAATTTGTTCTTAACAACGTATTTTCGCAGCATTTTGCCATAGTAGTACTTCTTTTTAGATATTTCTATTATATTTTGGCTTTCGTAATGTTTCAGGGCGGGCTGGCCAGTACCAATTTTGGCATTGGCTTTTCTTAGTCTGTCGTCTAAGTCGTAATCCTCAGCGGCAACAAGGCTCTCGTCGTAACCTTTTATGGCGAGGAATATGTCTTTTTTTATAAAACGAGCCGCATTTAGATGCCACTCCCCGTGAGCCATTTGTTTTTCCAAGTTGCGGCACTGAGCCCAGAAATTTGGTGCAGGGTTTATTTCTGGTATTGTTAATGCAGAATAATCCCCATTCTGGCACTCTTTGATGTAATTTGATAGCGCCCGGGGGGCTAATTCCATGTCGGCGTCGAGAATTAGTAAATAATCTCCCTGGGCTCTAGTGACAGCAAAATTGCGTTGCGCACTTCGTTCCGGGCCTTTAAGATAGACTTTGTTGGTGAACTTTCGGGCTATTTTTACTGTGGCGTCAGTTGAGAAGTTGTCAACAACAATGATTTCGTAATGAGGATAAGTTTGCTGTCTAATGCTTACAAGCAGCCTTTCCAGGTTTTTCTCTTCATTTTTGGTGGAGACGATGATGGAAATTAGTGGGTTTTGAAACATTTTTATATGTGATTTCTACTAAAATCCCAAATTTCAAGCACCAAATAGCAAACAATTTCAAATGTTCGAAACTCAAAGTTCCAAACAGTTTGGAAGTTGAAATTTGGAAATTAGAATTTGTTTGGAATTTGTGATTTGTAACTTGGTCATCGATCAGTTATTAGGTCAATTTCCCGAACACATTTTTGATTCCATACATAATCCTATCCTTATTTAACCTTGATACTAAAGCAGGAATGTGCGAGGGGCGCATATAGAATTTTCTATACGCCGCTGCCTGGTGCTCTAGCAGTTTTTCGTGCGGCAGTTGTTTTAATTCTAGGCTTTTGCCAATTTGCTTCCCGTAAACTCTCCAGTCCTCGGTTAATATTTTAAGTCCGCCTACGTGTTTTTTGGCCATTTGTGCCACCTCCGTTCCGGGAAAGGGGACCAGTATGGCAAAGGTGGCGTATCGGGTTGGCAGAGAGCAGGCCAGATTAATTGTTTTTCTTATAGTTTCTTCAGTTTCAAACGGATGACCCAAAATAAATTCGGCTTCGGTGGTAATTCCTGCTTCGTGGCACAGCCTAAAGGCTCTTTTTATCTGGTTAATGTTAATACCTTTGCCGATTTTTTCGAGAATTTCCTCGTCGCCTGATTCTACGCCAATTCCCAAATAATTGCATCCAGATTGTTTCATTAAGTTGACTAATTCTTTGTTTAGCAAGAGGTTAACTCGTCCGCCAGACGCCCATCTAATTTTGCGGTGCAGGTTTCTTTTGATAAGTTCTTCACACATTTCTTGGGCAATTTTTTGGTTAACACCGAAAGTTCCTTCAATAAAGTGGATTTGAGTCGCCCCAAACTTTTCCACATTTCTTTGGACCTCATCTACAATTCTTTGGGCGCTTTTATACCGCATAGTTCTTCCCATCGTGCGGTAACAAAAGATACAGCCAAAAGGACAACCTCGTGCGCCCTCTACCGGAAGCTCCAGATTTTTGTAATTTCTTCTAAAAAGGTTGATTCGTGCGGCGAATCCGCTGGCAAGATTGGATCCGGAGTAGTTTTGCAGTTGATACAGCTCCCAGGGCGGGTAGGGGAGAGCGTTAATATTTTCTATCAGCGTCCGGGGCGGGTTGATGATTATCCGAGTGTTTGATCTAAAGCAAATTCCCGCGATGTCGCTTAAAGATCTGCGGTTGTCGGCTATTTCTAGCATTGTTTGCTCTCCTTCGCCAATGGCGGCGATGTCAAAAGAAGAAAATTCTTTAAGTGTTCTCTGGGGAACAGCAGAGGCGTGGGGTCCGCCGATGACTACTTTGGCTTTGGGGTAGATGCTTTTTACCCAGGCGGCGGTGGTGGCGGCGGCGTGTACTTCGCTGGTGTAGGCATTAATGCCTACTAGGCCAGGTTGGAATTTTTTAATTTTCTTTTTAATCTCAAATTCATTTTGTGTGACCGGATCGACCAACTGAGCTTCAATATCGTTCTCCAGTAAAAAAGAGAGAATGGAGGCTATGCCCAGTCTTAGGATGCGGTTTGCCATCTCCAAATTGTCTGCGCGTTGTCTAATTATTGGCCCGTTGAAGAGCAATGTTTTTAAGGACATCTAGGGTTATTTTAGCACTTTTATCCCAGGTGAGTTTTTGATTTAGTATCTGAGCTTGCCTGCCTAATTTCATGCGCAGATTTGAGTTGTGTATAAGTTCGTTCAGCTTTCTTTCCAGTTCTTCCGGTGTGCTTTTTTGGCAGATGAGCCCCGTTTTTTTGTGTCTGACCGCATCCCGCAACCCGGGGGAGTTGTAAACCACGGCCGGCGTCCCCAATACCCCGGCTTCTGTGATGTTTAGTCCCCAGCCTTCACGCGCAGAGGTGGAAATAATTGCCCAGGCACGCTGTAGAAGTTCTGCTTTCTTCTTCTCATCAATGTATCCCCAAAAGGATATTTTAGATTCTAATCCAAATTCTCGGGCAAGTTTTATTAGATGATTTTTGTAGCGGCTTTCTCCTCGTCCGACAATCCAAAGTCTGGCATTTACTTTCTGGCTTAGGAGATAAAAGGCTTTAATGGTTTCTTCTATTTGTTTGGCGGGTGTTAGCCGGCTAAGGGAGATAAATGTAGGCAGCTTTTCCTTGGCCCAATTTAAACTTGACGGGTTTAGATTAGGAGCTAAAGGGAAGGTGGTGACCTTTTGGATCTTGGCGGCTTTTAGTTCGTTATATGTTGATTGTGATGCTGTTAGAAAGGGGATTTGGCGATAGAGTCTAAGATATAGATATTCGGCTTTGTGTCCAATTGTGCTTAATGGACGGGGCAGACTTTTGTCCCAGAGATTTTTGGCGATTTCAAAAATTAGGGCAACTTTTGGCTCTTTCACATAAAGGGGTGTAAAGAAAGGCACCCAGTGTATTTGGTCGATAACCAGATCAACTTTCCCCTTGAAGTATTTCTGATAGTGCCAGAAGGCCCAGACAAAA
>QMOK01000131.1 GCA_003648195.1 Chloroflexota bacterium
ATTTCCGCTTGATGCAGCATCTCTGCTTTTTCTTCTAGGGCGGCTTGTAAAGCTTGCTTTACCTGATTTGCGGTGCGTCCTACTTGGCCGCGCTCTTCCTTGGAGAAGCTGCCCATGTTTTTAAAAACATCCATAATAGCGGAACTGCGCCCCAGATGGGTGACTTTCCATTGATTCAGACCTGCCTCTTCCTTGATTTCGGCAAGGGCGAGCAGAGCGGTCTTTTTGATTTGCTCAATTTTTTCAAGCATATACACCTCCGAATTCCCAACTTCCAATTTCTAATTTATAAAAATGTACTGAAGCGTAACGCACCTAGCAGAAGACGCAATGCACTTCTTTGTTAAATAACGAACCCGCCCCACAAAGGGACGGGATATACCCGTGGTACCACCCACATTAGCGCACTGCTAGTTAGCGCACTCACTTTATACCAACAGCCCGGTGCAAACATTGGGCGATTAGCTCCCCGTGTAACGCTGGGGGTGCGGCTCAGACTACTAAAGTTGGTAAATTAGTAACTTGGTGACGACCAATTCACCAGTGTACCAGTATTCCAATTTGCCAACCAATTCCCCTGAACACTCAGGAGAGAACTTGGGCTGATTTTTGGTTGAGCTGGGGTTTCAGTCTGTGCCCCGGCATCCCTGTCAACTTCTAGTCGGCTTACTTTTCTCCGTCAACGCTTTGTGATATGTAATTTCCTTAATTATGGTTAAAACAAGCTAATTGTCAAGGGGAAGTTTTATTCTGGGAGGGAATGGATAACTTCTTCAGCGTAGGCCAGTATAAAAGACGCTAACCTCGAAACCAATATCAAGATGTCTAAATCCGCTGCTTCAAAGGGGTGGTTGCTTTGATGGTTAACTACCTCTAGTACGCCCAATACGCGATTCCCAAACTCCAGGGGAACCCCCATCAGGGATGAGGTTACGAAACCTATCGACTGGTCTGTAGCTGGTGACCAACGCGGATCTTCCTGAACGTCAGAGACTAGAGTTGGTTCTTGGTGGGTAGCAACCCACCCCGCAATACCCGCATCCGCGGGAATTCTATGTCCGAGTAAATTTTCTTCACCTTCTCCGAAGACGGCCACGAAAACTAATTCGTTGGTTTCCTCGTCCAGCAAAAGCAGAGACCCATCCAAAGAGTTAACAGCATCTAGTGTGGCATCCAAAATATTTGAGATAATGGCGAGAATATCGGCGCCATTGGTAATAGCCTCAACATTGCACTGCAATTTGTTCAGAGACTGGATGATGCTCCACAATCGATCTACTTCTGCTTTTAAATCTTGGTTTTGCTCTTTCAAGTAAATGTTTTCTTCTTTTAAGGCGCGTAAAAGTTGTTTGTCGGCGACAGGCATATCAAGCTCCTCTTGTTTAATGAGGGTGTAACCTAAATTAGTTACAATGATTATAACATTAACCTTTTTGGCTGATATAAGGAGATGGTTCATCTTAGGTCAAAAATTAGTTAACACTTTCTTTTCATTAGCCATACATCGTTGCGAATCCCCCAATTTCACTATTGTTTTATTATCAGGAGGAACCCCACAAGGGGCGTGCATCCCTCTCATCAAATCTTTACGCAGAAGCCAATTCCATGCTACAATATCAACATTATGGAAGAAAATAAAAAAACAAATCGCAAAGAATTTTGGCAAATCATATTTCCACTCATCATAGGAAGCTTAATGATTCTTGGTTTAGCCATCTGGACTGTAATTGCAGCTGTAAATGGGGCTGAAATTAACCAGCACGCCAATGTCTCAACTGTCCTTTTGCTTATTCCATTCATGTTCTTTTCCCTCATCCCCTTAGCCATCATCGGGCTTACTGCTTATGGCATAACTTATCTCAAAAAAGTTTTGCCGAAGTACACACAAAAAGGACAAGAAATAGCTTCTCTGGTCGCAGAAAAAACAAGAGATTTTGCCGATAAAGCAGCAACTCCAATCTTTAGCGTGGAAAGTTTTTGGGTTACGCTCCGCGTTTTGTTTCGCCGTTAATGTTGAAATTTCCTAGATATAGAAAAAAGGCAGCTACAATGAACGAAAAAACAGAAAAAAATCAACTTACAAAAATTGTCTTCTTGGGGGCAATCATTGGCGCTCTTGCTGGAGCCGGAGCGGTTTATTTATTAGCTCAGGGACTTGACGAAGATGAAAAACTCGCCCTAGCGCCCGCAGATGGTGTCAAGCTTGGCGTAGCAGCTTTCGCGTTCCTTCGCAAAGTGACCGAATTGGGAAAACGTCCCCAAATTCGATAGCCCTAGTCACCTTATGAAAACCGAGTTTCCTCCACCTCAAGATATATTCGTGGGGCAACTCCGCCGCGAATACTTCATCACCGCTGATGACAAACCAGTACTAGATGTACCGGGAGGAGGCGCTCTCTACGCCATAGTCGGGCTAAAGCTTTGGGAGCCAGACCGCGTGCCAGGATTGCTGGCCCGCGTGGGAGAAGATTATCCCCAGCCCTGGCTTAGCGACTTCGCGCGGAGACAGATCAACGTTAAGGGGGTAACAATCATTCCCCAGGCCATGGATGTGCGTTCTTTCTATACCTATGTCAACAGAATCACTCGCGTAGAAGACAATCCCATCCCCCATTTTTCCCGTTTGCAGCTTCCGTTTCCCAAAGCCCTTCTCGGATACGAAAAAAAAGGCAAAGGCCTCAACAATCGAACGCAACATTCCCCGCACACCATTCTCCAACGAGATATTCCAAAAGAATACCTAATGGCTACCGCCGCGCATCTCTGCCCGGTTGATTTTCTTTCCCACAATCTTCTCCCCGCCGTATTTCGTCAGGCAGGCTTCACAATTATCACCCTTGACCCCGCCTCAGGGTACATGGACCCCGCCTTTTGGAACGACATTCCCTCCCTAGTTACCGGCCTCACGGCATTCATCCCCGCCGAAGAAGATTTGCGCCGTCTTTTTCAGGGGCGCCGGGCAGATTTATGGGAAATGGCGGCAGAATTAGCGAGTTACGGCTGTGAAATGGTCGTCATCAAACGTGGGGAACGGGGGCAATTGCTCTACGACGCGGCAAGCGGTAAACGCTGGGAGATACCCGCTTACCCGGCACGGTTGCACAACCCCACCGGCGCGGGAGACGCTTTTTGCGGCGGGTTTTTGGCGGGATACCGGCGCACATTTGATCCTGTTCAGGCGGTGCTATTTGGGAATGTGGCTTCTTCTTTAGTTGTGGAAGGCACAGGCCCTTTCTATGCCCTAGACGCCTTACCGGGATTAGCGGAAGCCCGCTTAGAATTCTTACAGCAATCTATCAGGGAAATCTAACCCCTCAGCGTGGGCGGTTTTGCGTGAATCTGGGGGAAAAGTACGCTATTACCCAAGCGCCATGCCATTTCTCAACGATAGTTTGCCCCTTAATTACCTATTCCTTGGTTGCAGCATAAACGTCTCACCCCCCGCGAAGAGCCTTTGTAATGGCTCAGCTTCTACGGCTAGCACACGGCTATTGGCAAAGAACGGAAAATCGAAATTCGTCCGTTCGCCAGCTTTTTTGCCAGGGATAGGCATCAACCGCGCGGTAAGCGGCTTATCTAACCGAACAGACAAGGCCGCTAGGTCGAGCAAAACCGCCATCAACTGTTCAGGCGTGGTGTCACCGGGCAAGGGAACCGTATCCAGCCCCGTGCCGCAAACCGCCGAGTAAAGCAACAAATCTTTGATAGACAATATTCCTTCATCTGCTCTCGCGGCCAGAGTGGCATCTTCTAATACCGGGAGCATTAGACCGCTAAACCCTGTCCGAGGGAATTGCGCCCTATCAATGGTATTCGCCAAAAAGGCCGCCCCCGCCAGGGAAGAGTGTCGCCCCACTAAGGGCACTCCCAACCGTTCCAGAGCAGTTCCCAGCGAGAGGGCTTCATCGGGGAATGGCGCTAGAGAGTAATCTATCCCTCCAAAACTGACACCCCAATCCCCCGCGAGTTTACGGGCAATATCCCCCAAAATTTTCGCGTGGGATTCTAGGCTGTTGATTAAATTTTGGCGCGCAGAGGCCAAGCTATTTGCCTGCGTGAACGCCTCCACCGCTAAATCTGCGCCCTCAATGGCGAGAGCAAAGGTAGGTTTTCCTTTCGCGTGGTAGGCGGCTGGGAAGAAGGGCGCTCCGGGCGGAACATTGCCCAAGGCCGCAAAATAGAGATTGGCGAAGCCATTGGGATCGAGGGGCGCGAGGGCGTGAATGACCTGGGCGCAGGCCCGCACCGAGGGGAGAGAGATGCCCATTTCGGCGTCTGCCATCACTCCCGAAGCGAAGACGTTTTCGGTTTGGGCAATCACTTTTGGAATAGCGGCGTAGCTTTGGGGAAATTCTGGCAGAGCCGGTCCAATGGAGGTGTACGCAAACCCTAAGGGGGCACTAGCGGCTTCTAATGCCTGCGCAAAAGAGATCACGGTTTCGCTCTTGCAGTTGGGCAGCAGCCGGGGAAAGGGAGGCGTGGCAAAGCGGGCTGTTTGCACTCCGTACCCAGCTTTTTCGAACGCCGGTTGAGCATCTTGAAGAAAATTACCCGCGTTTTTGAGCGTTTGCGCGGCTATTGGGTAATTTGGGTTATCAAAGTAAGTTATAGATCGAATGTTCATAGGGTTGGTTGGGTAGTTTAGTAGTTAGGTGCGCTGCACTTGTAATTCAAAGTGCGTTGCACCTGATAGTTGAGTAGCTTCCTGCTCATTTAATTTCTGTCCTTTGCCTAACGACTTCAAACATCAAAACAGAGCCGGCTATAGCGGCGTTGAGGGATTCAACCTCTCCGGGCATAGGAATGTGCAGCCAATCATTGGCCAATTGTTGAGCTTCTTGGCCGGGCCCACAGGCTTCGTTGCCGATAACCAAGGCCAGGGGGTAGCGCAAGTCTGCTTTTGTATAGGAAATACCTTTTTTCGCCTCCGCCACAAAAACGCGCAGAGGTTTGACCATTTCTTTGATTTCATTCCAAGATGTCTTGACAATAGGGAGGCGAAAATGCGCTCCCATAGCGGCGCGGACTACTTTGGGCGAGAGGGGGTCAACTGTGCCAGGCGGCAGAATGACAAGGTCTACGCCGGCGGCCAAAGCGGTGCGAAAGAGAGTTCCCAGATTGCCTGGATCGCGAACGGCGTCAGGGATAAGTACGAAGTCCAATTTTTGGGGTTGGGGCTGTCCCTTGAGCGGGAGAACCATTAACAAGCCTTGGGGTGTTTCTGTATCGCTGGCGGCTTGCATCACCTCTAACGTTACCTGGTTCACGCTAACGCCTTGCGCTTGAAATTGATTCACAACTTGAAGGCCGCGTTCATCTAAATTTTCTGCGTAGAGTACTATCTCAGGCGTCCAGCCATATTGGAGGGCTTCTTCTCCCAAGCGAACACCTTCTACTACAAAGGCCTGTTCTATTTTACGATCCCGTGATTTGTTTTGCAAACGTTGGATATGTTTTATTTGAGGGTTTTGTGGAGAAGTAATCATGTTTTAGTCCTGCCCCCAAACGGAAAGAAATGCTTTTGCGGCAGAATTGCTGTAGAGTACCAGCCGGACTAGTTCTAGCGTGGTATCTGGGTTTTGCGCGGCGTACTCTCGAATGGCAGCGAAAATCACATTAGCGGCTTGTTCCTGGGGAAAGCCATAGATGCCGGTGGAAATTGCGGGAAGCGCAAGGGAGTGGAGACCTAGCTCATCGGCCTGGTGCAACGCCCCCGCGACCGCGGCGGCCAGTTTGGCATCTTCGTCTCCCGATCCCCAAATTGGGCCTACGGCGTGGATTACGTAGCGGCAGGGCAATTCCCCGGCGGTGGTGTACGCGGGTTTGGCGTGTGTAACCAGGCCATGTTCCGCGACCCAAGAATGGCTCTCCGCTTGGATTTCTGGTCCCCCCGCCCGTGCGATAATGCCCGCCACTCCCCCGCCGTGTTGTAAGTATGCGTTGGCAGCGTTGACAATTGCATCCACGCGCTCTTGCGTGATATCGCCTTGCGCAATTTGAAAACGCATCCCTGAAATAAGTTGGTCTTCTTTTAATATTTCGCTTGTCATGCTATTCACCTCATTCAAATTGTAGCATTAATAACTAAAACCTCGGAGGTTTCTGGAAACCTCCGAGGTTTTGTTGTTAGTTTATTTTTTGCGAGGATTTGGGATTAGTCAATAGCCGCTTTGGCTTTTTCAACAACTCCGGCGAAAGCTTCTGGGTGTTTGACTGCCATTTCGGCCAACATTTTGCGGTTAAGGTCAATGTTAGCTTTCTTGAGGCCAAAGATGAGCTTGCTATAAGGTAAACCATTTAGCCGTGATGCCGCGTTGATGCGGGTGATCCACAGACGGCGTAAATCGCGTCTTCGGGTGCGGCGGTCGCGGTAAGCGTACCAAAGGCTCTTCAGCATGGCTTCGTTCGCTCGGCGGTAAAGCCTGCTTCGGGTGTTGTACTTGCCCTTAGCCATTTTGATAATTTTGTTGTGTCGTTGACGACGATTGGTTCCAGTTTTTACACGTGCCATAACTTTACTCTCCTGCGCAGCCCCTGAGCGCCGATGCTTATTTGTTTTTCAAAAAAGCACCTGTTTATTGCACCCAACAGCCACACTAATTAAAATGAATTTTTTCTTCGTTATGCGTAAGGTTTATAATCTTTGAGACAATGAACGTTTAAAGATTCAAATGTCAGTTTTGATTCATACGCTACTTAAGAATGGCAATTGTTTTTTGCCATTCTTGGCTCTTGCGCTGAGTTTTGAATGCGGGAGGAGTTATTGTTTGATTGGTGCTAGTATCATGAGCATAGAATAGCCTTCTTTGGTGGGCCTATGCTCCACTTCTCCAACGTCTTTAAGCTCTATTGCTATTTCCCTGAGGATGTCCATAGCAATTCCGGGGTAATGAACTTCGCGGCCTCGGAATTGAATGCGGACATTCACTTTTTTGCCTTCCTCTAACCAACGACGGGCATCGCGTACTTTGAACGCACGATGATGGTCGGTGGTCTTTGGGCGCAGGCGAATTTCCTTGACCTCCACGGTTTTTTGAGCTTTGCGTGCACGCTGACGTTTTTTCTCTTGTTCATAGAGAAATTTTCCAATATCCATCACCTTGCAAACAGGCGGCCTAGCGGTTGGCGCCACCTCAACTAAGTCTAGTTTTGCATCGCGTGCAATTTGCAGGGCTTCTTGGATTGGAACAACCCCATGGTTCTCTCCATCAGCATCAATGAGGCGTACCTCATGAGACCTAATACGATTATTAGTTCTGTAATTCGTGGTTCCTATTGTTATCTCCTTATAAACTCACTACGTAAAACTTTAACAACACGGGAGATGATACCATAGAGAGAGGAAAACCGTCAACAGTTAGTGAAGGGTTGAACTGGGGGAATGAGGGAATGAATGATGTTAGCAATATTGCTATTGGCTGTTATGGTGTGTGTCCACAGATACACAGGGGTTCATTTTTCCCTCACCTCCTCTTCCAAACCGCCCCCAGAGCCAAGACCATCAACCCCATCGCCATGGAGCCGGGGCACAGCGTACTCCCTCCGTCACCTGGCCCAGCCGCAGGGGATTGCGCGGGCGGCG
>QMOK01000132.1 GCA_003648195.1 Chloroflexota bacterium
GGTACTGTTCGCAACTATGTAAGCAGCATCCTATCAAAGTTAGATGTCAGCAATCGCGCAGAAGCCGCAGCTTACGCGGTTAAACATGACTTGCGTAACCATCTGGTTCATTTGACGAATGAGTAGGTTGTTCTAAAAATATTGTTTTTGAAACCCCCACAATTAATTCAATACTAAAAGCAGCATGGCGAATGTCATGTTGCTTTTTTATTCTTGGTCATTGACCACTTGAAGATAGTCTGAAACTGCCCATCCGTTTCTGGTTTGGTCAGAGGGGGATTCTAGATGCCACCACGTGTATCCATCTCCTAGATTAGGCCCCGCAATCACAATGAATACTTCGCCTTCTAACCCCAGATAATTGACGTCTCCATCTAGCGCGTGTTGACTCCTGATGCGGAGTCCGTCTCCACCTGTTCCGCTGACTTGAACGTACGCGCCTATTTCAATTTGTTCGCCTGGGGAGGGGCTGGAGGTTGGTTTTTCTGGCAACACAACTGGGGGAGGAGTGGGTGTTGGCGTGGGGGCGGGGATCACGGTTAGGGCTGCCTTCTCCGCAAAATTCTCGGCAGAAGAGGGTACTCCCCCCAAGTAGAGGAATAATCCCCCCAATAAGCCAAGTGCGCCTAATATCGCTGCTATAATCACCCAGGGATGAATTAGTTCTCTTAGGTTCATATTTCGTCACTAAATAATTTGCGTGGTATGTCTCGGGGAATTAGCACCCGCAATGCTTTAGGTTTCACGTAGATATCAATCTGCTTGGCTTCTTTTGAGGGTTCTCCATCTACTTGCACATACATTGATGTATCAGAGATTAATGTTAAATTTTGAAAAGGAATTCGGCGAATTTGGTCTGAGTTCACATGTTCACCAGACCACAATGCCAACATGTGATGAACCGCTTCTGTCAAAGTTTCACCCGAAAAGAGCCACAAGTCCATTTTTCCGTCATCTATGCGTGCTTCGGGAGAAAGTTCCGCTAAGCCGCCGGCATAAAGATGGATGTTTGTAACTACGGCCAACAAATATTGGCCGTGGATGGTTTCGTTTTCTATTTTGATGCGTAGATCCATCCCCGGCCAAGAATAGGCCTCTCGGACAGTGACAGCAGCATATTTAGGAACAGCGAAGTACTTCTCCCAACGTTTGCGCGGTTCAAGCTGGTGCACCACGCAAGCGTCTAGTCCAACGCTAGCCCAGAGCAGAAAGGGAGTGTTAGCACAAAATCCAACGTCAACAACACGGATTACGCCATCGACCAGTCGCCGGGCGCTTTCATCAAAAGCTAGCCAATTGCCCCAAGTTAGCACTGGCAGCCCAAGTTCTTTTGCCCATACGTTCGCTGTTCCAGTTGGAAGAACCGCTAATGCTGTTTGGCTTCCTATCAAACCCGAAATGGCTCGGTTGATGGTGCCATCACCACCAGCTATAAAGACCGCGTCCATTTTTTCGTCTGCTGCTTGCTGAGTTAGGTGACTAATATGTTCTCCATCGTGTGTCTGAGCTAATTCAATACTCCACCCTCCAGAACGAAGTATATTGGCGACTCGTTCGGCAAATGGATGAAATGGGAAACGTCCTGCGGTGGGATTATAGATCAACAATGCCTGTGGCATAAAATGCCCTCCCTTACCTAACACTAGATATTCTTCGCACACAGTCAAAGTGTACTCTATTAGAATACGCTCGTCAATCTGGGAGTGGTACAATGACAGGGCAAACGCATTTGAACACCCAAAGTGATTTTTAACTAGCTACAGGACACTTTGGCAAAAGTAAGAAAATAGAACACGGATGAGCCTACGGCCTCGCGAATGTAGCGGATAAACGCGGATTAAAAACTTAAAAATAATTAAAATCCGCGCAAACCTGCGTTAGCGCAGCGGCACGCCTGCGGCGATCTGCGTTCTATCACCAAGGCTAATTTTTAAACTGCCAGGCAGCTAAATTTTTAATCAATTCAAAATCTGCCAAAAGACAATCACATGAATCAATTACTCAACAAACGTTATCAACTAGAGAAACCTCTGGGGCGCGGCGGGATGGCTGTTGTTTATAAAGCTCGCGATTTGATGCTAGAGCGCACCATTGCCGTTAAAATATTGCGCGAAAATTTCTCTCGTTCACCTGCCTTTCAAGAACGTTTTCGTCAAGAAGCAAAAGCAGCCGCTAATCTCTCTCATCCAAATATTGTCACTATTCATGACTTTGGCCTGGATGAAGGCAGGCTCTTCATTATTATGGAGTATATTGACGGTCAAGACCTAAAGCAAATTATTAAGAAAAGTGGCAAATTCCCTGTTCAGGAGGCTATTCGTTTATTTTTGCAAGCCTGCGCGGGGATGGGATACGCCCACCGCGCGGGGTTAATCCACTGCGATGTTAAGCCGCACAATATGCTAATTACAGCAAATAATAGATTAAAAATCACCGACTTTGGAATTGCGCGTGCGTTGGCTTCAGTAAATCCCAATGAGCGAACTACCGCGGTTTGGGGATCTCCGGCATATTTCTCTCCTGAGCAAGCTGCTGGGGAAGCGCCCTCGCCCGCTTCTGACGTGTACAGCTTGGGCGTTGTTCTGTACGAAATGCTCACTGGGCAATTGCCCTTCGTAGCCCCTTCTGCCTTAGAACTAGCCCGCATGCACCGCTTCTCAACACCAATACCTCCCAGAGAGTTAAATCCGGCAATTTCTCCTACCCTTGAAAAAATCATCCTAAAAGTACTTTCAAAAGAACCGGCTGCCCGTTACCGAACAGCCGATCAATTAGGTCGCATTCTAATCAATTTCACCCAAACCACTAAAAGAACCGAAATGACAGAGCAACTCACTATTCCCCCAATTCCCATTCCGAACGCCCGTGCCCCCAAGGCCACAAGAAACGATATAGAATGGAACACTGTGTTTTTAGGGTTGTTAGCTCTAGCGGCTGTGGGAGGATTGCTGCCTTTTTGGCTCTGGGTTTATTACTCGCTCCAGTAGTTGTTTTTTTTTGAAAACCGCCCCCAAAACAATATGAACTCAAATTATCTAATTGCTCCTTCTATTCTCTCAGCCGATTTCACTGAACTAGGTTCACAAATTACTCAAGCCGAAAAAGCCGGTGCAGGATGGATTCACATTGACGTTATGGATGGTCACTTTGTCCCCAATTTAACAATGGGACCATTTATTGTGGAAGCGTGTGCCAGAATTACCGAACTTCCCCTTGATGTACATCTAATGGTAGAAAAACCAGAGACACTCCTAAATGCCTTTGCTCTAGCAGGAGCCAGCTCTCTGACAGTCCATATTGAAACATGCCCTCACATCCACCGCACCATACAGACAATTCACCAATTAGGCTGCAAAGCCGGAATTGCCCTTAACCCTGGCACGCCAGCTTCGGCAATCACGCCTATCCTCCATTTGGCGGATATGGTGCTGGTAATGAGCGTCAATCCCGGCTATTCGGGCCAAAAGTTCATCCCAGAAGTCGTCTCTAAAATCGCGCAAATACGAAAAACACTTGACGACATCAACCCCCAAACAATAATAGAGGTAGATGGAGGCATCACCCCTCAAACCCTCCCCCTGACACTTAAAGCGGGAGCGCAAGCATTCGTTGCCGCAAGCGCTATCTTCAAACACCCCCAAGGCATTGAAACTGGCATTAAAACCTTACGCGAACAACTGCCAAAATAAACACCTGTTCACTTAAAACGTTATGGGCAACTATAAGCTCATAATGCTTACAGCAGCCCACAACGAAATTACTAAATTTGTGTTATAAATGACAGCTTATGACCTAATCAAAAATTAGGCCCTAATAAATTACGCCTTAACTTTGTTCAAAGTGCGAATACAACGCGTGCACAAAGTTTTGCGAACTTTTTTACCATCCTCATAAACAGTTACCTTCTGCAAGTTCGGTTTGAACTTTCGTTTCGTTGCCTTGTTCGACCAAGGTCGGTTTTGCCCAAATTTTGTGGTTTTTCCACAATGCTCACACTTAGCCATTTATTTAATCCTCTCAACTGGTATAATCAAAACGTTTCCAAAATCAATTTATTGCTTTCTAAAAAAGAAAAGCTACTCGTAAACTAGGCTCTCTTTGCCAAAAGCCCGCCAATAGTACCATAAATAACGATAGCTTTCAAGATGAGCATCCAATAAACATAAAAAAACATGCTCCAAACAAGAAAAACGAAAAAACTTTCACAGCAACACGGAGGCACACCAATGAATAAAGAAATTACTCCTCTAGGAAATATTCGCATTTCACGACAAGCCATCGCTACCATAGCCTATCACGCAGCCCAACGCTCCTACGGCGTAGTCGGTTTAGCTTCTAAAAACATAGCCGATGGTCTAGCGCACGCCATTGTGAAAGACCCCACTCATGGCATTGATGTCGAATACAAAAACCAACAAATCAACATTGACATCTACATCATCATTGAGTACGGAACACGAATCAAATCTGTGGCCAGCAGCGTAGCAAAAACCGTCCAATACCACGTAGAAAAAGCCCTCGGACTTCCCGTTCACGAAATCAATGTCCATGTCCAAGGCTTACGCATCAGTGAAGACGAATAAAACCTAAAAACCCGCCAAAGACTTAAACGCCTTAAATTATCATATCTAAAAGCACCACACGCAAAATAGGAGCAAAAAATAATGACTGACGCACAACCTGCCCAATATTCCCGTCCTATTGATGGGAATTTTTTCAAAGAACTAATGAACGCGGGATTAACTTGGCTGCGTACCAACCAAGAGGCTGTTAACGCCTTAAACGTCTTCCCAGTCCCAGACGGGGATACCGGCACGAACATGGTACTCACCCTCCAGGCCGCCTATGACGAAATGAACACCTCTTCTTCAGATAGCGTGGGAGACCTTTCCCGTGATTTGGCACAAGGTGCGCTGATGGGCGCTCGCGGCAATTCAGGCGTAATTCTATCCCAAATCTGGCGTGGATTCGCCAATAACCTAAGCGGGGTTGCCATCCTAGACGCCCCCAACCTAGCAAAAGCACTCGCGGGGGCCAGGGATACAGCCTACAAAGGCGTGGTGCGCCCAGTCGAGGGCACAATCCTAACCGTAATCAAAGACTCTGCCAAAGCTGCCGAGCTAGCGTTAGAAAGAACCAAAAACCCCATAGAAATGCTAGAAATGGTCGTTGAAGAAGCCAAAGAATCAGTAAAACGAACGCCTGAACTTCTTGACGTTCTAAAAGATGCCGGCGTAGTTGACGCTGGAGGAAAAGGATTGCTCCATATTTTTGAAGGAATGTTGCGCTACATCAACGAACAACCCCTCGATATTGCCCTAGTAAGCGTAAAACCCCTTTCCGTAATCGGACGCCATGAAGCCCAATCCGCCATAGAACCCGGACAAGATTACGAAGTAATAGTTGACTTCCACCCTCACGAAAGCCTTAACTTGGAGAACTTCTACGAAAACCTAGAAGAAATGGGAACCTCCATCCAAATGGGAGAAGGCGAAGGCATGTACAGAATGCACATTCATGTCCCCACCGAAAAACGCTACACCCCCATTGACTACATCATGACCCTAGGAACCGTCTCTCAAGTTCACATTGAAAACCTAATGGAACAAATGAACACGCGCGAGAAAGAAGAAGGTTTCGCAAATATAAAACTCGCCCCAATTGAACCAGGGCAAATCGCAGTCATTGCCGTTTCTCCGGGCATAGGATTCGCACGCATTTTTGCCAGCTTGGGCGCCGCCGCGATAATTGAAGGCGGGCAAACTATGAATCCAAGCACGCAAGAAATTCTAAACGCTTTCGAAAACCTCCCCACTTCCAAAATCATTATCCTCCCGAATAACAAAAATATTCTTATGGCAGCAAAAGCAGCCGCAGAAATGTCGGTGAAAGATGTACAAGTTATCCCTTGTCAAACCATTCCTCAGGGAATAGCGGCTATGTTACGCCTTATGCCAGAACAAGAATTAGATAGCGTTGCCAAAGAGATGAACATCGCTATTACAGAAATTGAAAGCGGCGAAATCACCACCGCGGTTCGTGACGTGGAAATAGATGGTATAAAAGTCAAAACAGGAGAAATTATCGCCCTCCACAACGGAAAACTAGTAGCCGCGAGTAACAATCTCCAAAAGAGTTGTTCAGACCTTCTAAAGATTGCGAACGCGCAAGAATACGAATTGATCACATTCTTCTACGGCGAAAATACCACCAAACAAGAAGCGGATAAAATAGCCGATGCCATGCAAGAGTTGTACCCAGAACAAATTGTAGAAATACAACTTGGGGGACAACCTCATTATCAATTTATCATTTCCATTGAATAGGCACGGGTTCCATAATAAAAACAAGGCACAAGATACCCGGCGGAAGAAACAACTATTCCGCCGGTTTCCTCTGCTAAAGATAAGGAGATAAATTTGCGCACTGCCATTGTTACCGACAGCACCTCTGATATTCCCGCATCTCTACGTGAGAAATACAATATTTTTGAAATACCAGCTATATTGGTGATTGAAGGAAAAGAATCCCTTGACGGAGTAGGCATCTCACGGAATGAATTTTACAATCGTATGCCAACAATGAATACAGCACCGACCACTGCCGCCCCTTCTGTGGGAAGTTTTCAAAACCTCTACTGCCATCTTTTTGACGAAGGCTATACAGAAATAATTTCGATTCACGCCTCTAGCAAATTGAGCGGTATTTTTAATTCTGCCCGCATTGCTGCTCAAGGTTTTAAAGAAAATATCAACGTGATTGATAGCCAGCAGCTCACTTTAGGGTTAGGATTTCAGGTCATTGCGGCTGCCAAGGCAGCTATCCAGAAACTTCCCGTAGAAAAAATTTTAGCACGCATAACCAACATTCAAAAACGCGTGAACGTTGTTGCACTTTTAGATACCTTAGAATATGTTCGCCGCAGCGGGCGGGTTTCTTGGGCAAAGGCAAGCCTGGGAACGCTATTGCACATCAAACCATTTTTAACGTTAGCAAATGGAACCGCGCAAAGCTTCGGGGCATCGCGTTCACGAAAAAAGGGGGTTTTGCGCTTGTTAAATTTGCTACAAGCTTTAGGTCCGCTAGAATATTTGGCTATACTTCATAGCAACGCTAAAGAAGATGCCCAACGTTTCTTTGAAAGCTATCCCCATGACTTGCCAGAGCAAACCTTTATAGTAAATGTAACAACCATCATTGGTACTCATGTAGGTCCAAACGGGCTAGGTTACGCGGCGGTGGTAAAATAATAACAATGAAAACTTCAATACAAAAACTACGAAAATATTTTAGATTAGAGGCAAAACGCGGCTACGACAACGAAGCTGTGATGGGTGGAATAGATAATATTCTACCCTCCTGGGAAGGGGAAGCGCGGGCAGATAATTTACCTGAATCTGTTATTCAGGCGGTTGCTACCCGCTTACGAGATTATCATCGCCTAAGCAAAGAGTCGCGCCAGGTAGTTTTGCAGGGTCTATGGAAGCGTATCAAACGCGATCCCGCTATTGCCGCCGAGCTTAAGGGTGAAGCAGAC
>QMOK01000133.1 GCA_003648195.1 Chloroflexota bacterium
ATAAAATTTCAGCGCGTCGTATCCGCCTGGCCAGAATTTGACCGCTATGCTGTAGCCAATAACTGCACCACTTATTATTAGGCTATCACGGAACTTCATCATCTGCTGTACATCTCGCCCAACCCTATATATTTGAAGCATTCTATATATTCATCTCAAATAGTGGTAATATACAGAATGGAACAACATAATAACTTATCTGATAATTATAAACCCCCCACAAATAAAAAGCAACAAAAATGACTACCCCAACATCCAAACCTCGCCCCAAAAAACTACTCGAAGAACTAAGCGCGCAATTGCGCACGCGCCACTACGCCCTAAGCACAGAAAAAACCTACACCTCATGGGTACGCAAATACATCCTCTTTCACGACAAACGCCATCCTAAAACTATGGGCGCAAAAGAAATTAACGCCTTTCTTACCCATCTAGCTCTCGAAAAAAAAGTAGCCCCCTCTACCCAAAACCAGGCTCTCAGTGCCATCCTCTTCCTCTACCGTTACGTTCTCAACATAGAATTCCCCCAAAACGTATTAATTTACAGCCGCCCCAAAAATAGAAAACACGTCCCCACTGTACTTTCAAAAAATGAAGCTAAAGCCATCATCCAACAAATGGACGGAATCTATCGCCTGATGACACAAATAATGTATGGCAGTGGCTTACGTCTTATGGAAATTTTACGCCTGCGCGTCAAAGACCTCGACTTCGCCAACCGCCAAATCATCGTCCGTGACGGAAAAGGAGGAGACGACCGTTTTACCATCTTCCCCAACTTGCTTATGGAGCCTTTACGACTGCATCTCAACCAAGTCAAAGCCATCCACGAAAAAGACCTCTTTGAAGGCTATGGCACAGTATACCTCCCCTATGCCCTCGAAAGAAAATACCCTAACGCCAGCAGGGAATGGATTTGGCAATATGTATTCCCAGCCAATAAACGCTCTGTAGACCCCCACACAGGCATTACAAGACGACACCATTTGCATGCAAGCAGCTTGCAAAAAGCTGTCAAACAAGCCTCTCGTTTAGCAAAAATTGACAAGCGAGTTTCTCCTCACACATTCAGACACTCCTTTGCTACGCACCTCCTTGAAAATGGCTACGACATCCGCACCGTCCAAGAACTCCTTGGACACAAAGACGTAAAAACCACTATGATCTACACCCACGTGCTAAACAAAGGCCCCTTCGCCGTTAAAAGCCCCCTTGACCCCTAAATGCACTGTGCCGCATATATGCTCTTATCCCTTATTCCATAACTTACCCATCGCGCTCCTCACCTCCTCACCAACCCTAGAATAGCGTATAATGTTGGTCAATTAACCAACAACGCCCGGAACTAATGGACCGCGAGCTGCTCAATAAAAAGTGAAACGTAATTTCTCTAACCCTCGTATTTTGCATCTCGCTGCCCCTGAGTTCCCAGGAGGTAAGAACATGGAAGACACTCAGGGACGCCAAAGCCCTGCGGCACGGCAAAAATGGGCAGAGCGTTTGGGAATACCGTTTAACAACCTCTCCCTGCTCACCCGCGCCTTCACGCACCGCTCCTACATCAACGAACACCACGAAGCCATTGAAGACAACGAACGCCTAGAATTTCTAGGAGACGCCGTCCTAGATTTTATAGTCGGCGCCTGGCTATACAATCGCTTTCCAGAAATGGCAGAAGGCGAAATGACCCGCATGAGATCCGCTTTGGTACGCACAGAGCAATTGGCCGAATTTGCCAACAAAATAGATTTGGGAGATTTCATCCTTCTGGGGCACGGAGAAGACGTTCACGGCGGCAGGGAACGTCTAGCCTTATTATGCGCTGGCTTTGAAGCCCTCATTGGCGCCTTATACCTGGAACAAGATATCCCCGCTGTGAGCGAATTCATGCGCCCCCTATTAAATGACGCCACAGAGAAAATCTTGGCCCGCGGACGCACGCGAGACCCCAAAAGCTTATTCCAAGAATGGATACAATCCCAAGGCATGAGCACGCCCGTATACCGCACAGTTTCCGAAAGCGGCCCCGACCACGCCAAATCATTCAGCGTGGAAGTGCTGGTGGACGGAGTAGTCTACGGTCACGGTGAAGGCCACAACAAGCGCGAAGCCGCCAAAATGGCCGCTCAAAAAGCCTTAGAACGCCTTAATGTTTAAAGTCTGCCTAACTACTGTTGTGTCAAGGATAGTATGACGTGTTCGTAGTAGGGCACGAGAGTGCCCGTTTCAGGTGCAGGCGAACTCTTGTTCGCGTGCGAATTTCATTCGCTACTACAAATCATCAAATCACACTTGACAAAGCACCACCAAGCCGAACGCCTTTTTCGGCCAACCACCAAGCCGAAAGCTTTTTTCGGCCAACCACTAAGCCGAAAGCTTTTTTCGGCCAATTACCCAACTACCCATGAGACTAAAATCACTAGAACTAAACGGATTCAAAACATTCGCCACCAAATCAGTTTTCGAGTTTGATGAAAAAGTGACCGCCATCGTTGGCCCCAACGGCTCAGGCAAATCAAACATCGCAGACGCCGTTCGCTGGGTGCTGGGCGAACAATCTTATAAATTACTCCGAGGCCGAAAAACGGTCGACATGATCTTTTCTGGCTCCGATGAACGGTCACGGGCTGGCATGGCCTCTGTAACCATCGTTTTCGACAACAGCGAAGAATGGCTGCCAATTGACTTCTCAGAAGTATCCATCACCCGCCGAGCGTATAGAGATGGGCAAAACGAATACTTCGTCAATGGACAAAAAATATTACTGCGAGATGTGAACGAACTCCTCGGCCAATCGGGGCTTTCAGAGCGAACCTACACCATCATTGGCCAGGGATTGGTAGACGCCGCCCTGGCGTTAAATGCTGAAGAACGGCGCAGCCTATTTGAAGAAGCCGCAGGAATTGGCCTTTACCAATCCCGCCGCGCCGAAGCCGAAAAGCGCCTCGAAAAAACGCGCCGCAACCTAGACCGCGTAGATGACATTATCGCCGAACTAGAGCCGCGTTTGCGAAGCCTAAAACGTCAGGCCCAGCGTGCTGAAAAATACAACCAAGTCAAAGCCGACTTAGAAATGCTCATGCGCGAATGGTACGGATTCCATTGGTCCCGCGTTCAGGGCGAATTGAGCGCAGCCAGAGCCATAGAAGAAAACCAACGCCAGCAACTCGCGCAATCCAGAGCCAATCAGGCTAGCCTAGACCAATCCTTGTCGGAATTTCAGATCAACGCCCAAGGATTGCGGGCACGCCTCAACTCCTGGCATCGGCAACTTTCGCAGCACCACGCCAAACGAGAGCACATCAGCCGGGATCTGGCCGTTTCTGATGAGCGGCTGCGCTCCTTAAAAATCCAAAGCCAAGGAATTGCGACCGAACGCGCCAGAGCAGAAGAACAAGCGTCTTCCCATCAAGAGCGTTTAGAAACAGCGGAAAGCGAGGTTCAGCGTTTAGAAGCCGACCTAAGCGAAGCCCACTCCCGGGCCGAAGAAGCGCGTCAATCCTTGCGTGAGCGTCAGCGCGAACAAAATATAGCGCAGCAAAAACTCTCTCAAGCGCAGAAGCAGCGTTCGCAGCTTGAAGACCAGCGTTACCGCCTTCGTGCCCGAAGTGAAGAGAGCCAAACTCGCATAGAGCATCAAAACCAAGCCCTGACGAAAATAGACCAGAAAATCGCCCAGGCAGAGACAAACGCCCAACAGGCTCAGGAAAAACTAACTGAGGCCAAAAAGAACCGCGAACAAGCCCTCATTAAGCATCAGGGAGCGGAAAAAACGCTTGAAGAGCATCGTCAGAAAATAACCACCGTAGAAAAACACCGCCAAACCCTGCGCGAGAAACTTTCGGACACCAAGACAGACATCAGCCAATTGCAAGCCGAGCTGCGAGTTTTAGAGCAAGCCGAAAAGAAATTAACCGGCTATGCTAGCGGGGCACGCACTTTGCTAAAAGGTGCCCGTGCGGGTAAATTGTTGGGCGCCATGGGAGCCTTGAGCAGCTACTTAGAAGTGGAAGAGATTTACGAAACCGCCATTGCCGCCGCGCTGGGAGAATACCTAGACGCCGTTGTTTTAGAAAAGGCCGAAAATTCAGAATCCGCGCTGGAGATTTTGCTCCACGAGGCCACGCGGGGAGCATTGCTTCCTTTGAACGCTTTGGTCCCCCCAGAACCCATTAAGGCCAAGGAAAATATTCCCGGCTTGTTAGGACTAGCGTCAAATTTGGTTCAATCGCCTCCTAAACTGCACCCCGCGGTAGACCTTTTGCTGGGGCAAGTGTTTGTGGTACGGGATAGAGAGTCGGTTCGGCGGACGTTGGCGGGGCAGCCGGCGGGTGCGAAGGCTGTTACTTTGCAAGGAGAAGTCTTTTACGCCACGGGGCAAATTTTCGCTGGTCAAGGAGGAGAACCGAGCACCCTCAGCCGTTCTCGCCAATTGCGTGATGCCCAAGAAAAACTATCTAAGGCGCAAGAACGTGCCAAAAAACTACAACAAGAATTGGCTCGCGTAGACATTGGTTTGGAACAACTCCGCGCCCAAGGTGAAGAGTTGCTTCAGGCGTTGACCACCGCCCGGAAAGGCGAAAACTCCGCTGAGGACGCTCTTAACCAAGCGGCGTTGGCGCATGACAAAGCCCGCCAGCAGGCGGCTTGGGAGCGGTCTCAACGCCAAAACCTGCGGGAAGAGATTACATCTGGGGAAACAGCAATAGCCCAGAACCAGGAAAAAATACGCCAAATTGAGGCGAAAATCGCTCAATCGCAAGAATTGGTTCGGGAACTGAACAACGCTTTAGGGTCAATCTCCCTCCAAGAAAAAAGAAGACAAGTTTCTCATTGGGATACGCAAGCGGCGGTGGCGAAACGCGCTTTGGCCGGTGTTGAGGAACGCCGCGATGAGCGGTGGGAGGCGTGGCGAGAGGCGCAAAAACGCGCCGAGGCTTTGACGCGGCAGCAGAAAGCATTGGCAGAAGAAAAGGACGCGCTGCACGCGAAAAAAGAAATTTTGCAAAAGCAGGAAGCCGAGATTGCGGGCGAGATTAAAACGGTGCGGGAATTGATTGCGCCAACGGAGGCAGCTCTGGCGGAAGCGGAGGAGCAGCAGAAAAATTTGCGTATCTCTGAAGCGGAGGCGCGGAAGGAGCTTAATTTAGCAGAACGGCGTTACGTTCAGGCGCAATTGGCTCTTACACGCGCCAAAGAAAATTTAGAGACCATGCAAGAGCGCATCAAGGAAGATATTGGTCTGGTTGAGTTGACCTATGAAGCAGATGTTTCTGGCCCGAAACCTTTGCCTCTGGAGGGCTGGGTCGAGAAGCTCCCGGTTGTAGAAGAAATTTCAGAGGGATTGGGCGATACTATTCGCGAACAACGGGCGCAGTTGCGAAGATTGGGTGCCATCAATCCCGAAGCGCAAACAGAATATCATGAGGTTACACATCGCTTTGAGTTTATGACCGAGCAGCTTTCAGATTTACGCAAGGCAGAGGCCGATATTAAAGAGGTGATTGCCGAATTAGAATTGCTGACAGAGCGCGATTTTAGGAAGACGTTTGATGCTGTGGCGAGCGAGTTTCGAGCGATTTTCACTCGTCTCTTTGGCGGCGGGGAAGCGAAATTGGTTCTCACCGACCCCTCGGATTTGACCCGCTCGGGCGTAGATATTGAGGCGCGTTTGCCGGGACGCCGCTCTCAGGGGTTGTCGCTCCTTTCGGGCGGAGAGCGCAGTTTGACGGCGGCGGCGCTAATTTTCGCGATCCTAAAAGTATCGCCCACGCCTTTCTGCGTCCTCGACGAGGTAGACGCCATGCTAGATGAAGCCAACGTAGCCCGTTACCGTGACCTAATGCGCGAATTGAGCGCGGATACGCAATTCATTGTTATCACTCACAACCGCAACACTGTCCAGGCCGCGGATGTAATTTACGGCATTACCATGGCGCAAGATTCCACCAGCCAAACTCTGAGCCTCAAATTGGATGAGGTGGCGGATGTGATTGAGTAGGTTGGGAAATTGGGAAACTGGCAGAGTGGCAGATTAGGTTAATACATGCAAGAATCGCGGTTCGCAACCGGCAACTCGCAACTCATTATTCGTGATTTTCAAACGGATGACCAATCATTGGCGCGGGAGCTGATTTTATCGGGATTGCGCGAACATTGGGGAGACGCCTTTGCCCCCGGCCAAAATCCAGACTTAGACGATATTGCCGCTTTCTGTAAGAGGGGCGTTTTTCTGGTCGCCTTGGCGGGGGAGCGGTTAGTGGGAACAGGTGCCCTTATTCCAGAGCGGCCAGGCGTAGCGCGGATTGCGCGCATGTCTGTGGCTGCTGATATGCGGCGTCACGGCGTTGGGCGTCAGATTCTACAAACCCTCTGCTCCCGGGCCAGAGAGCGCGGCTGCCAGAAGATAATCCTAGAAACCACCTCCACGTGGGAGGGCGCGGCAGCCTTTTACCGAGACTTTGGCTTCAAAGTGATAGGCGCATGGGATGGCGACACGCACTTTGAACTACAAGTGCGTTGCACCTAACCGCCCAACTGCCAAATTCCCCGTAGAAAAAGTTAGCCAGAAGAATAACAAGCAAATGAAGCTTTTTTGAACAGGAGATGAAAATGCGAAGAAGCGATCGAGAAATTACCGACCAAGCAGCCATTGAAGCCATTATTCACGAAGCTGAGTTTTGCCGGCTTGCTTTAGTTGATGGCGGACAGCCTTACATTATTCCGCTTAGTTTTGGGTATCGAGATAAGGTTTTGTATTTTCATAGCGCAGTAGAAGGCAAAAAAATAGACATTATTAAAAAAGCTTCCAAGGCTTGCTTCGAGGTGGACGTGAACACAAAAATAATCGAAGCCAAAGCCGCTTGCAGTTGGGGCGTGGAATACCAGAGCGTGATTGCTTTTGGAGAAGTTTGCTTGGTTGAAGACCCAGGCGAAAAGAGAAAAGCATTCGATATCATTATGGCTCATTATTCTGAAAAAGACTTCCAAATCCCCAATAAAGCTCTTCAAGGGACGGCGATTATAAAAATGGAGATTGACGAAATGACGGGGAAGCTATGTAGAGCATAGCCGCTTTTGGCAGTAGAAATGCATTGCGCTTGGGAGCTTATACTTGGCACGGGACGGATTCTTTGTCTTTAATCCGCGTTTATCCGCTCAACCCGCGAGGCCGCAGGCACATCCGTGTTCTATTAAAAATGATACTTTATGACCGTTTTTAGGATAGCATAGAACCTATTCGTAACGCACGGACGACCTTGTGTTGTAAAAGGTACTCAGGCATGTCATTGCGAAGCGGTGTTTTCCCGCTGAAGCAATCTCCTAGAGCGTCTGGGAGACTGCTTCGAGGCAAAAAATGCCCCTCGCAGTGACATTTCAAGGGTGGGCCGAGTAGTTACGGTAAGTGTTTGAAATATCAGCGATTCTAAATATAGCAGGCGCAACACACTTTTTATCTATTGGCTC
>QMOK01000134.1 GCA_003648195.1 Chloroflexota bacterium
GGGCATCTAAAATACCCTGAGAAACCAGATAAAGCGTAATCAGCAAACGTCCTATTCTGCCGTTACCATCCAAAAAGGGATGGATCGTTTCAAATTGATAATGGGCGAGAGCAATTTTTATCAAATGAGGGATTTGAATCTCGGTGTTGTGCAAAAAAAGTTCCAAGTCAGACAATAACTCTGGCAACTCGGTATGCGCTGGGGGAATAAAGGTTGCGTCCGCTAAACTTGCACCGCCAATCCAATTTTGAGAGCGTCTAAACTCTCCGGGGGTTTTGTCTTCTCCTCTGCCACTGGAAAGAAGTATTTTATGCGTGTTTTTAATGAGCCTGTTAGACAGCGGCAGCGTATTGAGTTCTGTTATTGCAGTATTCATCGCCCTTATATAATTATTCACTTCCTGCCAGTCATCCCGCCTTTCAGGGTCAATTCCTGGTTTATCTATCAGGGCCTCTTCCATATTTGTTCGCGTCCCCTCAATGCGACTTGAAATAACCGCCTCTTTGGTAACATGCATTTTGATAAACATATCTATATCGGGGATAAATTGAGAGAATGCGTTTAGTTCCCCCAATTTCAATGAAGCCTGTTCCAGCAATTCATTGATTCCTTTGTCTGTCCAAAAAAAAGTGTGGTTAATCTTTTCAGGCAAAAAGTAACGATATTTATGCCCTGCTCTATAAGCTCCAGATTTGAAGTCTTTAATATCCATAAATACTCCTAAGGTAAATCACAATACGCCTTAATTTACTTTTATTCCTAAAAGTAAATTATAACATTCCTTAGTTTACTTTTAATCTAGCCACCCGACAGTTTTAATTTGGACACGGATTGACACTGATTTTCACGGATTTTTTTGTTTTTTCACAGAAAAATCCGCGTTTTCCGTGTTTATCCGTGTCCGAAAAAAGCCTTTCAGCATAAGTGGCGGGTGGCTAGCTTTTAATCTCTGTTTTGTCATTGCGAAACAGTTTTACCGTTGAAGTAATCCCCCTTTTCATCCGGGAAGGAGACTGCTTCGCAAGTGTGGCTCGCAGTGACAGTTAATTGTCTGGAATTTCCACCTTCGCCAGATTTTCCTGAATGAGCGCGTTCAACTTGCTTTCTTCTTTGAGTTGCTCCGCGAATTCTTTTTGTAATTCTGCGAAGCGTTCGGCAAAATCGAAATCATCCTCTTCTTCGGGCAAGCCCACATAGCGTCCGGGAGTGAGCACGAAATCTAATTCCTGCACCCTATCCAATGAGGCAGATTTGCAGAACCCAGGCACATCGGCATAATCCCCGTCTGGGTTGCGCCAATTGTGGTAGGTCTCTGCAATCTGGGCGATGTCTTCATCGGAAAATTCACGTGTGCGGCGGTTGATTAAATGTCCCAAATTACGGGCGTCAATGAATAAGATTTCGTCCACTCGATTGCGGTACTTCCCATTGGCGCGGTTGCGGCTCAAAAACCACAGCGACGCCGGAATTTGCGTGTTCAAAAAGAGTTTGGCGGGCATATTGACAATGCAATCCACCAGCCGGGCTTCAATCAGCGCTTGGCGGATATCACCTTCACCGGACGTTTTGCTGGTCAACGCGCCTTTGGCAAGTACAAAACCGGCCTGCCCGCTGGGGGCGAGGTGGTAGAGAAAGTGCTGAATCCAGGCGTAGTTGGCGTTGCGGGTGGGCGGTTCGCCGAATTTCCAGCGTCCATCCCCACGTAAAAGGTCGCCGCTCCAATCGCTATCGTTGAAAGGCGGGTTGGCGATCACATAATCGGCTTTCAAATCTTTGTGCAGGTCGTTCAAAAACGAGCCTTCGTTGTTCCACCGTACCTGTGAACTATCAATGCCGCGAATAGCAAGGTTCATCTTTGCCAGCCGCCAGGTGGTCAGGTTGCTCTCTTGGCCGTAAATCGAAATATCGTTGACGCGCCCCTGGTGTTCGGCTACAAATTTCTCGGATTGGACAAACATGCCGCCCGATCCACAGCAAGGGTCAAGGACACGGCCATGGTAGGGTTCCAGCATTTCCACCAGCAACTTAACCACGCTCTTGGGGGTGTAGAATTGGCCGCCCTTCTTGCCCTCTTTCAGAGCGAATTCCCCCAAGAAATACTCAAAAACATGGCCCAACACATCGGCGCTGCGGTCTTTGGCGTCTCCCATGGCAATATTGCTAATCAGATCGATCAATCCGCCCAGGTTGGTGGGGTCTAGGTTGCCACGGGCATATACTTTGGGAAGCACGCCGCGCAGGCTGGCGTTATTGCGCTCGATGGCGTCCATGGCGTCATCAACATCTTTGCCTATCTCCGGGGTTTTTGCGCGCGATTTCAGGTGTCCCCAGCGGGCGGAGGGTGGCACAAAGAAGACATTCTCCGCGCGGTATTCGTCCCGATCTTCGGGGTCAGCGCCCATGTCTTTCTCCGCTACTAATTTGGAGTACAGGGCTTCAAAGGCGTCCGTGATGTAGCGCAAGAAAATCAAGCCGAGAACAACGTGCTTATACTCGGCGGCGTCAATATTCTTGCGGAGCTTATCGGCTGCTTTCCAGAGTTGGGTTTCAAGGGGTTCGGTGGAGTTGTTATTTTTTTTCGCCATGAGAGGTGTTCCTATTTGAGACTATATCAGAATATTGACGCTAAAAACAAAAACCGCCCACAACTTGCGTGAGCGGTTTTTATTTGCTATCATTTCCTTGTCACGCGCTCACATCGCGTTGGCCGTGGCCGGGAGCTTGGAAGAGCTGCCCGGCTTTTTGTTAAGCCAATAGTAGTATAACATAATTTTTTCGAGGCCATTTGGTAATTCAGGGTGAGGTTTATCAGCGTGATGGTACAATTAATGTACAGTATGACGGCATCATAGAATGATAAGTCTATTGTGAAGTAAATCCATGATCGATTTGCTTTTCTCAGGGAGAGTATTATGTCTGCTGAAATTTTGATTGTTGACGATGAAAAGAATATCCGCGAGTCTCTTCAAGATATCTTAGAGCTAGAAGGCTACGGCGTAGGTGCTGTAGATAGTGGCAAAGACGCTCTTGATAAGCTCAATGAGGAAGAATATGACCTGATGCTCTTAGAACTCAAAATGCCTGGCATCAATGGGGTTGAGGTGATGCGTCAGGCGCGCAGGTAGTGTCAAGAAGTTTGTGTAAACAGCACCTTAGTAAAAGGCATATTTTCGAAGCCAGGGCTTCCGGGCAAAGAGCCTGAGCCAGCTCTTGTTGCACAAGCTCTGTTGATGGCATTTTTATTTGTTTCTGATTTGTGTTTTTCGTTATTTTACTCATTTTTTTACCTCGTATTATTTCTTCTAGTTTTACCACACGAGGCGCTTATTTACACAAAATATTTTACACTCTCGTAGTTTGCCTTTAGCCGCTTAACCAACAACTTTTTAGCACTCCCCCGAGTTTTTTTATAAGCGCATTTAACCATAACATGTTATAATAACTATATTATGAAAAAATCAGACCTGGACGAGATAATTTCAGTCAGCACAACACTTTATGGTCCATTAGCCAAATACGGGGGCGGCAAATACATAGCAGAAAAAAACGTTCCTTTAGAACCAGAATCGACTATCGCAGATTTGCTAAACCACTTTAAAATTCCACCAGATAAAAAAGGGTATTTATTCATCAATGCCATCCTTTGCGATGCGCCCGGCTTAACGGCTTCTCAAAAAGAACCCCTTCACGATGGTGATCATGTAGGAATATTTTCGCTCAAACACATGTGGCCTTACCAGTACCGTGATGGCATCCGAATGTCAGAAAGCTTAACAAAAACGCTCAAAGAGCGTGGCACGATGAGAAACACCTATTAAATCTGGGGCAAGTTACGTTTTACACATTCTAATTCACACACTACACTTTCACGCACCTTAGTCTAGAAAAGGAGAAATAGTATGGCAAAGAAAATTATCCGTATTGATATGGCGAAGCTTGAAGCCACTTATGAAGACGTACCCGAAAAGTGGTCTCGTTGGGCAGGACGAGGGCTAACATCAGCAATTGTGGTTGATGAAGTAGACCCCACCTGCCACCCCCTAGGCCCTAATAACAAAATAGTCATCGCGCCAGGCTGGGTTACTGGCAGCCCCGCAGCTCCCAGCAGTGGACGCACATCCTTTGGCGGCAAAAGCCCCCTAACAGGCGGAATCAAAGAAGCTAACTCTGGCGGGCTTTCTGGCCAGAAAATCGCTAAACTTGGAATAGCGGCCATTATCTTAGAAGGCATGCCCAAAGATAATAAATGGTATTCCATTTTCATCAACAAAGATGGTGTAAAATTTGAAGAAGCTGGCGACTTAGTTGGCATGGGCATGTACGAAGTTGACGAAGTTCTGTGGAAAAAATATCCTAATAAACCAGCCGTGATTGGGATAGGCCAAGCCGGCGAGATGAAACTCTCCAACGCAGGCATTTCCGTCAACGACCCCGAAGGCGAACCTGGCCGTTATGCCGGACGTGGTGGTTTGGGTGCTGTCATGGGTGTACGCGGCGTTAAAGCCATTGTCATCGATGATACTGGCGGCCCAGGAGTTGAAATAGCCGACAATGACCTCTTCAAGCAAGGACGCAAAAAACTCACCGCAGCCATAATGGAACACGCCCTCACCAAAAAAGATGGCGGGCTGAACGCCTTTGGCACCAACGTATTGATGAACATCATCAACGAGGCCGGCGGTTTACCCACCCGCAATTTCAGTGCGGGACAATTCGAAGGCGCGGCCAAAATTTCAGGCGAAGCCATGGCAGAAAACATCGAAAATCGTGGCGGAGTAGGCACAACCGACCATGGCTGCCACCCGGGCTGCATCATCAAATGCTCCAGTATCTATCCCAATGAAGAAGGCAAGCCCTTAGTCTCCGTCATTGAATATGAAACCGCCTGGGCCTTAGGCGCAAACTGCGGTATAGATGATCTTGACTATATCGCTAAGATGACCCGTGAATGCAACGACATTGGCCTTGACACCATTGAGGCGGGCAACGCCATTGCCGTATCTATGGATGGTGGCTACCTTGAATTTGGTGATAAAGAAGGCGCTTTGAAAACCTTTGAGGAAATCCGCAAGGGCACACCTCTGGGCCGCATCTTTGGTCAGGGTACAGAAGCAACGGCAAAAACCTTTGGCGTCTACCGCGTCCCAACGGTCAAGGGTCAGGCTATGCCCGCTTACGAACCTCGCGCCATCAAAGGCATCGGCGTTACCTACGCCACCACACCCATGGGCGCAGACCACACCTCTGGCTACACCATCGCTCCCGAGATTGCCGGCGTTGGCGGCAAGGTTGATCCACTAGATAACACCGACAAAGCCGAGCTATCCCTCACTTTCCAAGCTGCCACAGCTTTTATTGACTGCTCCGGTTATTGCTTGTTCATTGCCTTTCCCATCCTTGACATTGCTGAAGGTTGGGCCGGCATGGCAGAATCAGTCGCGGGTGTTACTGGCATGAAAGTCACGGGAGACGACGTGATTGCGATAGGCAAAGAAGTTCTCAAGAAGGAACGCCTCTTCAACGAAGCCGCCGGTTTCACCACAGCAGACGACCGTCTGCCAGAATTCATGCGTAATGAGGAATTACCTCCTCACAACGTGAAATGGACGATGGCTGACGAAGACTTGGATAAAGTTTACGCCTGGGTTCACGAAGACTAAAGTTTTTTCAGAATCGATTTTAACATCTAACCCTAAAGGTCTGCAAATTTGAGACCTTTAGGGTTTTGGTTCAAATTATGAAAGTAGAAATACGTGTATTTGCAACATTAAGGCGTTACTTACCCAACTTAGGGATAGGTGATCCCAAAATCATCGAGGTTAAACCCGGAACAACCCTAGATGAAATTCGAGAAATGCTGGGCCTGCCGGCAGACGAAGTCAAAGTTATCATGCGCAACAACCTTCACGCTGAACCAAACGACGAGGCCAAAGACGGGGATAGAATAACCTACATTCCCGCAGTCGCTGGAGGGTGATTGGCACCACGTACTAGCAAATTGAGCAAAAATCCCAGATAAACAATGATCTTCCAAAATAAATTTTGGGGATACGAAATTGACATTCCCGAAAACTGGATACACAAAAATTTTCAAGATATTGATGGCTTTGCCCTAGACCCAAAAGCTTTTCACCCTGACTACGAGGGAAAACGGCTGGGGCAGCTTTTGATTCGCGGCGAATGGAACAGCAAAAATCGAACACTGGAAGACCTGTGGGGACAACATTTCACCAAATTATCTATCATGCTGGGCGCCAAACAAATTGGATCCGCGCCTTGGCAGATGGGTGGAGCGACAGGTTTTGAGGTGGAGATTCTCCTTCCCAAGCGTGATAAAAAACGCCTGTGGGTTGGGATTTTACAGCATGGGAGGGTGATTCTGCATTTTATGGTCATGCACTGGAAAGAAAATCGGGCAAACTTTGAACCTCAAGCGACAAATACAATTTCTAGCCTACATTTCACGAAGAATGTTTCCGAAATCACGACCAACCACTTCGGCCTCCCCATCCCGCCCAATTATTCTCCTGTGAACCCCGTTGAGTTTATAGAAGACATAAAAAACCCTGACGATTGGCTGGCCTATCAAGGCGACAGGTCTGTAGGAGCGTTGCAATCTTTCTATACAAGGGAAGTGCCAAACTATGAGTGGGAAATTCTTGCTTACACCCCCTTTCCAGGCCCATCCCAGTTAAATTTTTCACGCCTTCAACTCCAAAAAAATGATGCCACCGTCACTTTAGGCTTAATGCCTGCCAAGGATGAAAACCTCACTAGCCGCATCGCCATGAAATATCAAGAGGAAAAACAATGATAAATATACACCTCTATGGAAAATTACGTCGTTTCGCACCTAACAGCAAAGCGACAGACAACAGCATCCTTCAGCTCCAAGCCATTGAAAACGAAAGCTTAGGTGATTTATTAAAGCGAGCGGGCTTGGATATCGATGAAATTTACACCATCTTTCTTAATGCTAAGCTGCTGGCTACGCAAAGCAAAATGGGGCCATATCTTGGGTACCAGCAAGTTTGCGAAGATTGCCTCCGTTTGGACATGTCTATCGTCATCAAAGATGGTGATCGTTTAGGCCTTTTCGGGTTAGATATGGCCGCATTGGTTGTTTAGTTTCGGCATATCGGGAAAAGGGGCAATTAGAACGGTGGCGGCTTGCCTGTACAATGCTCCTAGAATGAGGAGATGTTGAATTTTTGGCCTTCTCACAGTTGAGAAATACTATCGAGCGGTAGCGGGGAATGAGACCGTTCGGCGCAGCCAATAAAGTTATGGCCAATGTAATTACTCTATTACTCACCTAGTA
>QMOK01000135.1 GCA_003648195.1 Chloroflexota bacterium
AATACTCCGACCAATTCACCGTCACCACCAACCACGCCGGCATCCCCGGCCTCTCCATCCCGGCCGGATTTGACGCGAACGCCCTCCCCATCGGGGCGCAACTCCTCGGCCCCGACTTCACCGAGGGACGCCTCCTCCGCATTGCCCGCGCCTACGAAAAAGTCACCGAGAATGAGGAGTGGCGGGCAAAGAAGCCTCCCGTGGTGGAGAAATTTGCGTGATTAGGTGATGAGGTAACGAGGGACGAGGTGATGAGGTTTGGCTCTTCTGCACCCTCTGCCCCCTTTACCCCCTCTGCCCCCTCTATGAAAAATCCTAAAGCCGCCATCTTCGGCAATGTTACCTTAGACATCATCTGCCAAACCGTCAACGACGTCCCCCGGCACGAGTCCATCTCTTTCGAGCGTGTCCAAGTCTCACCCGGGGGATGCGCGTCCAATGTCGCTCTCGGCCTGGCGCACCTGGGCGTGGATGTGGCCCTCATTGCCCGCCTGGGGGATGGCCCCACCGCCGCGCTGTTGCACGCATACTGGCATGAGGCGGGGATTGACCTCACTCACCTAAAAGTGGTGGAGGGGGATTCAACCGGCGTAAGCGTGGGTTTGGTAGATAGCGCCCTCCAGCCACGTTTTGTGCATACCCCCGGCGCAAACACGCATTTGACCGTGGACAGCCTCCCTGTGGATAACCTGATTGGGCGTGGAATCCGTTCCCTGCACGTGGCGGGCTACTTCGTGCTCCCTGGCCTGCTCACCCCACATTTCGCCGAACCCCTGGCAAGGGTGCAATCCGCCGGTATAACCACCTCCCTAGACGTGGTCACCTCCCCGGCCATGGACGACCCTTCCCCGCTCTGGCCCTGTCTCCCTTTTATAGACTACTTCCTCTGCAACCGCCACGAAGCGGGGCGCATCACCGGAGAGAACGACCCTTACGCCGCCGCCCAAACACTCCGACAAAAAGGAGCTAACACCGTCATTGTCAAACTCGGCGCAAACGGCTGCTGGGTAGAAAACGCCTCTCACGCGGAGCACATCCCCGCCTCCCAGGTGAAAAACGTAGTTGATACTACCGGCGCGGGGGACGCGTTCGCGGCGGGCCTCATCTCTGCCCTCCTCCACGGAGAGGATTTGCCATCCGCCTGCCAAGCGGGTAACCGCGCGGGGGCCAAGGTCGTGCAAACCCTGGGCGCGGTTGAGGCGTGGAAGCGGCTAGAATAGAACGCAGATTTGGCAGATTTTCGCGGATTTAATTCTTGTTTTTTGTCTTTTTGTTTTAATCCGCGTCCATTCGCTGAATCAGTGTTATCCGCGTTCTATTTCTGAGGTACTATTATGCTCTCTAAATTTCGTGAACCCGTCAATAGTTTAACCCATCTGATCACCGCTGGGGTGGCCCTGGTTGGACTGATAGTTCTGCTGGTCATCGGTTGGGGAGAACTTGGCAAGGTGATCTCGCTGACAATTTACGGCCTTAGCCTGGTCTTGTTGTTTTTAGCCAGCGGCATTTATCACTCCGTTAAGGCCAATCCCAGAGTGTTGGTAAGACTGCGTAAATTTGATCACTCGGCTATTTTCCTGCTCATCGCTGGAACTTATACTCCCGTTTGCTTTAATATGCTAGAAGGCTTCTGGAAATGGGGCATGCTAGGAACAATTTGGGGGTTAGCTCTAATTGGCATCGGAGTAAAGATATTTTTCATCAACGCCCCTCGCTGGGTAACAGTGCTCGTTTACATCATCATGGGATGGTTGTGCATTCTCGCTATTCGGGAATTTTTGGTCGTTTTGCCGGTAGGGGCCATCATTTGGTTGGCGGCGGGAGGTATCATCTTCACCTTGGGAGCAATAGTTTATGCCACCAAAAGCATGGATTTCGTACCCGGTGTGTTCGGCTTCCATGAGGTCTGGCATATTTTTGTCATCTTAGGAGCGTTGGCACACTTTGTGATGATTGCTTATTATATTGCGCCTGCGTAGTAGTTCTTCATCCTTGGTGGCTTTTATTTCCTCTGCACCCTCTAGCTCTTCTGTACCTTTTGCATTTTCTAAACAACTATGATAAATTGGATCGCTTTTGACGCTGACGACACCCTTTGGCATAATGAAAAACTTTGGCTTGATGGCCGGGATAAATACCATGAAATTCTTGCCAAGTATCAACTTGAGCCAGGGATTGATGAAATTTTAGATAAAACTGAAATTTACAATATCCGCTATTACGGCTACGGGGTGATGAGCTTCGCGCTTTCTCTCATTGAGGTCGCCATTCGCGTGACCGATGGCCGCCTCACCGCTGCAGATACAAACGCTATCCTCAATTTGGGGAAAGACATGCTCACCGCCAAGCTCCCTCCCGCCGATAGCGTTCACGAAACGCTCAATGCCTTAAGCGCGTCCCATCCCCTGATGGTGATTACCAAAGGCGACCTCTTCCACCAACGGCGAAAAGTCAATGAGGCTGGGCTGCGCGACTATTTTCAGGCTGTGGAAGTGGTCTGCAAGAAGAACACCCAAACTTACACAGAAATCTTCGAGAGATACAGAATTGAGCCGGAGCAATTTCTGATGGTCGGCAACTCTCTGCGCTCGGATATTAAGCCAATCCTCGAGCTAGGCGGCTGGGCCGTGCACATCCTCAACGATTTACGCTGGGCGCACGACGAAGCCGAAATCCCCGCGGAACTGCACTCACGGTATGTTGAGGTCAAGCAATTGGAGGATGTGAGAGAGGCTATAAAAGAGTTAGGAATTGCGAGTTAGGAGACAAAGTCGCCAGAGGAACCAATATACCAGTCTCTCAATTTCCCCGCTACGGCAATTTCAATTGCGCTAGCAATGCTTCAACCTCGTCAAGGAATTCGGCGAGCGCGACTGGTTTTCGACCTTCGGAACTGGTGTCATGCGCTTCAGGGTTGTTATATCCGTGTCGGTGCCAAACTCCCCCAAGCTGATCACGTGCGTAGATGCGCGAAGCATTATGAATTAGCGCAAGGTTGGTAGTATTGTATTGATCATTGCGGTATATCTGAACGAATAGTGTATTGGAAATGATAAGGCGTGCCTTAATTAGATTTGAGCTATGTTCAAGTATTTCAAATTTGATAAAGTAAGGTCGTCTCCCAATTTCATCTGATAAACCGGCGAGAAAATCAACAACTTTCATCATTATCGACCAGAATTTTTCAAGCGGACAATTTCAGCCCTCATATCTGCGACGCCCGTCATAGCCAGCTCCCAGTCAAAGTAATCCTGTTCTACCTCTAACGATGGTTCAGTTGAGATAACGTGTTTTCTAAAAACTTCAAAATCTTGCCCATATTTAGTTTGAAACAAACGTATGGCAGCCTGGTACTGGATTAGTTTTTTTTGGGCGCGTTCCAGCAATAACTCAGCAAAAGCCTGTTCGGGACTTTGATGCGGGAATAATCGCCGTGCGCTCGTTTCGATTGTTGGTGTTAAATTCATAATAACCTCCATTTCCATTATACCAGCAGTAACGGTTTACGATGTGCGCGTTAGGAAGCAAAAGAGTCAAAGAAACCAAAGGAAACAATCCAACTATCCAACTAAGAAAACACCAAACTATGATATATCTAATTCTCTTCTTCGTTTTCTCAACCCCCCTGCTCATTTTTACGTTTATGCGCCCCCATCCTTATCGCTTCTCGCGTTTTGCGGCCTTTGAGAGCGTTCTAGGCCTTCTCTTTTTGGGCGCGGAGGTTTGGTTTTACGAGCCTTTTTCTTTGCGCCAAATCATTTCTTGGGTGCTTTTGCTAGGGTCATTGGTTTTAGCCGTGTACGGCTTCTACATGCTGCGCGTCTCCGGCGAACCGGATGGGGATGTAGAGAACACCACTCAGCTTGTCACAACGGGAATATACCGCTATATTCGCCATCCGCTTTACGGGTCGCTGATACTTTTGGGCGCGGGAGCTTTTCTCAAATCCCCCTCATTTTTGGGAGCGGGAGCTTTGATGCTGCTTTGCCTTTCCGCCTTCATCACCGCCAAAATTGAAGAGGAGCATAATTTAGATCAATTTGGCGGGGAGTATCGGGTTTATATGGAAAAAACGAAAATGTTTATCCCGCTCCTATTTTAGGTTCTTCAGGACATAATAGGGATTCGCCATGACATCTATCCCGCTATTTCCCAATGACCGATCTACTCAATTGTGCTTAGGAACTGCCACGCCATAGCGGCTACATCGCTGTCGGTGGAGATGCCTTCCCAGGGGTCTCCGGGACGCACGAGATTAGCGACTACTATGTTGGCTCCGTTGAAGATGGCACTGCGCGCTTCTCTTATGTCCACCCCGCCAGCCGCCGAGATGAGAACGCCAAATTTGCTGCGTACACGGCTGACGTGACGGTATTGGATCAATTTACCATACGTGTTTTCCTCATCCCGGCCCTTGTGCAGCACTAGCACATCTGGCGGTTTTCTTAGGAGCATCAACATCTTGAGCGGGTCTTCCATGCCAAGCGTGTCTATCATAGAGAGCATTCGCAGTGATGCACAGCGTTGGATGAAAAGGTCAAGCGTTTCGATGGGGGAGTTGCCAAGCACGGTAGCCGCTGTCGCGCCAGCGGAGCGGGCCATGTCCACCTCCTCCAGCGCCCCATCCGCAGTTTTTAGGTCAGCTACAATGTGACCGCGCCAATGGCGGCGAATCGCCCGAATGCCATCCATCCCTTCCCGCTTGATGTAAGGTGTCCCCGCTTCAATAAGAATACGGGGACTTTCTGCTATAGCGGGCAGTATGCGGCGCATGAGGCCAATATCGTAGTTAAATGCAATTTGCAAATAGCGTACTTTGTGATCAAGCATAATTAGTGCCTATTCTTGGCCTTTGGTGAGTGATTTCGCCAATCCTCCCAGGTCGGAGGGTAAGAAGAGAACAATTTTCTCTGAGGGGTCGGCGGCAATGGCGCGGATGGTTTGCAATGTGCGTAGGTGCATAGCGCCTTCGCTTTCGGCTAGATTCTGGGCCGCTTTTTGCAAGTTTATAGAGGCTTCTAGTTCGCCCTGAGAAGTGATGATTACGGCGCGGCGTTCACGTTCGGCTTCGGCCTGTTGCGCCATGGCTCGTTTCATTTCGGCGGGTAGCTCAACTTCTTGAATTTTGATAGACTCGACATCAATGCCCCAGCCATCGGTTTCGGCGTCAACAATTTCTTTAATGCTTTCTGCGATTTGTTCCCTCTCGGTGAGAACGGCGTCCATTTCGCTATTGCCAATTACATCCCGCAGGGCGGCTTGTGTGTACTGACGAATGGCAAAGATGTAGTCTTCTATTTTTATAATGGCGGCAGCAGGCTGAACGACTTTGAAATAGACAACGGCATTGACCAACATGGGGATATTATCTTTGGTCATTACCTCTTGGCGGGGAACTTCGGCTGTTTTGATGCGCATATCGACTTTCATCATTTTCTGGAGGATTGGTACGACAATTGTCAATCCGGGACCACGGGTGTTGCTGTATTTTCCGAGAGTGAATATGACGCCTCTTTCATATTCATACAGCAGCCTTATTCCGCGTATGATGACAATAAAGACTACGAGCAGAATGACACCAATTAGACAACTACCTACACCTATTAAGCCTTCCATGATGAACTCCTTTTCATAACCTATAGTCTAAACGAGGGGCTAGCGATTGCCCCCGAAAACACTCTTTCAGACTTCATTATACTATGAAAATTTTGTGAAAGTTCAGTATCTTCTCAATAAACAGGGACAAGACCTCCGAGGTTTGCACTACAAAAACCTCGGAGGTCTTAGCCTCACCCCAAAATATTGAAATGATACGTTTTCCGGGAGCACTCAAAGGTTGTTGGAAAGCTCTGCCCCCACCCTGCCTTCCCCAAATGCGACAAAAAACGGTCGAATTTAGGGGAGGTGAGCAACTTCCCACCAAATTCCTACCTTTGGCATTTGGGGGGATTTAGAAGGGAGGTTAAGGTTTAACCAACAACTTTTTAGCACACCCCGTTTTCCTGCTCACCTGCTTCCCTGCCCTTCCCATGATATAATCCTCCAACAATAAACCATTAGCATCTCAAGAAACGTTTCACACATCACGTTTTTACTTATCACTCATTACGCATCACGGAGCAACCATGACCAAAGAACTAAACTTTCAATCCATCATCATGACCTTAGAGCATTTTTGGGCCGAAAAAGGCTGCCTGATTTGGCAGCCCTACCACACCGAAGTTGGCGCGGGGACAATGAACCCGGCCACCACTCTTCGCGTTTTAGGCCCTGAACCATGGAACGTGGCCTACGTGGAGCCTTCCATCCGGCCCGATGATGGACGTTACGGCGAAAACCCCAACCGCTTTTATCAGCACATCCAATACCAAGTTATCCTCAAACCCGCCCCAGAGAACTCGCAAGATGTTTATCTGGAATCGTTAGCTGCCCTGGGGATTGATGCCGTTAAACACGACATCCGCTTTGTGGAAGATAACTGGGCTTCCCCCGTGACCGGCGCGTGGGGCTTGGGCTGGGAGGTCTGGCTCAACGGATTGGAGATCACGCAGTTCACCTATTTTCAGCAATCCGGCGGGCAGACGCTTGAACCCATCTCATTGGAACTAACCTACGGCATGGAGCGCATTGCCATGGCGCTGCAAGGCGTGCGCGATTTCCGCGATTTACAGTGGAATCCAGAACGCACCTACGCGGACGTTTACCTCGCCAACGAACAAGAATCCAGCAAATACGCCTTTGAACTGGCAAATGTTGAACGCCTGCGCCAAATGTACGACCTCTACGAAGCCGAATCCAAAGTTTGCCTAGAACATCACCAGGTCATTCCCGCGCACGACTATATGCTCAAATGCTCGCACACATTCAACATTCTCGATACGCGCGGAGCAATTGGCGTTACCGAGCGGGCTGGTTTTTTCCGCAGAATGCGCAATCTTTCGCTTCGGGTCGCCAAGGCTTATGTAGAGCAGCGCCAACGCTTGGAATATCCGTGGCTGAATGAAGAAAGCAGGGAAGCAGAGGAGCAGAGGAGCAGGGGAGTGCCCGCTAGTACTCCCGCACCCCAGCTTATTGGTACCACTGCCCCTTTCCTGCTTGAAATTGGAATAGAAGAACTTCCCTCAACAGATGTAGAGGATGCAATAAGGTATCTTGAAATTTTCTTTGACGCAGATATCCTCCAAACATACGGCTTAAAACACAAAGGCTTCAAAATTTTTGCAACACCTCGAAGATTAGTAGTTTTTGTTGAAGATCTCGTTTACAAACAAGATGACGATTTTGTTTCCATAAAA
>QMOK01000136.1 GCA_003648195.1 Chloroflexota bacterium
AGCATAAGCGGGAAGTCTATCTCGCCCCGAATGGTCAAATTAGCTCCCCGGCGGAATGCTCCCCGGTGACGAACTTCCAGCAACAGTGTTCCCACGTTATCGAGCAGCCGCCAAACTCTCCCTCCGAACCCTATCGGGGTTAGAACGTATATTCGTTCGCCCATATCAAGCAGAAACTCGCGATTGAAGAGGCCGCGCGGGTAAGCAATCCCCTTCACTGCGCCTCCTTCACGCATCTCGTAGATGCTTTTCCACCAATTCGTCTTCTCTATTTCCAATTCTCGCCCGTCAGGGGAGCGAAAATCCGCCAGCATTTTCATGCCGCGTAAAGTCAATTCGCCTATAACTTCTGTGTTTGCCCGCAATTGGTGACGTGTAGTGAAGAAGCCTGAAACCAAAACTTCTATCTCATCGGTCGTGATTGTTTTGTATGTCATTTTGTCTCGCTTGGTTGATAGTTAACCTTCTCAGATTTCGGGAGACAGAGAGGGAGGCAAACCAACAATTTTTGTAGGTTCATTCTTCTGGAATAGCCTCATCCTTGTCGCCAGAAACCATTTTCTCTGCTTTATCTGCCATTGAAGCCATGCCCATCATGCCACCTAAGTTCATGGTATCCACTGCGCTAGAGGGAACAATGACCATTGCGCCGCGTTCTTTCAATCCCTCGAAGAGCATATTCATGGCTCGCAGATGGAGAGCGGTAGGGTTATTACGGTAAGCTTGGGAAGCTTTGGCAAATGAGGCGGCGATTTGTTCTTCGCTCTCGCCAAGGATGACCCGCGCCTGGCGCTCTCGCTCAGCCTGGGCTTGGCGGCTCATGGCGTCTTCTAATCCGCTGGGGATGATGACATCACGAATCTCAACTGATTGAACGGTGATGCCCCAGGGCGTGGTGCGCTCATCTATAATGCGCTGGAGTTCATCATCCATTTTGGCACGGCCTACCAGAATGTCAGCCAATTCCATTTGGCCAATAATCTCTCGCAGCGCGGTTTGGGCTGCCCAAGCGATGGCAGCGCGGTAGTTCTCCACCTCTAGGGCCGCTTTCTCTGCGTCCCATACCATCCAGAAGAGCACTGCGTCCACATCCACCGGCACTGTATCCTTAGTGAGGGTACGCTCGGCGGTGAAAGATGCCACCATAACACGATGATCTATCCAAGCGGGAATGGTATCCACAATAGGAATAATCCAGAACGGTCCCGGCCCTTTGAGGCCGATGTAGCGTCCCATGCGCAGGACAATGGATTTCTCCCATTGTTCGGCAACTTTAAAGGCCAGGAGAATGTAAAGCCCAACAAAGTTGAGGAGTAAGATTTCTCCAATGATCCAACCAACGTCAACGCCATCCAGCCCCATCCAAACAGCGGCGCTGGCAGATATGAGAAGCAGGATGATGAAAACGAATACGGCAATGCCGTTGATTTGCCCTTCTTTCTTATCATCATACATAATACTTTGAGATGCAGGTCTAATAGTCATGGGAGCCTCCTGGTAGTTGGGTAGTTGGTCTTAGCAGTCTAAATAGTCTAAGCGGCCAAGTAGTTCACTCGTTACTCGTTACGTTTCATTTTTTCTAATTCTTCCTCGAAAATCTCTGCGATTTCGCTGGGTTCGTACCCCAGCCTGTGAGCTTCATCCAAGGTTGAGTGCACAATGGCATGGAGTTTCTTAATTCGCTTGCGCATGGTTTGCTCTTCATCCGGGACGCCAGCGACAAATGTGCCCCGCCCCCGCTGAGTGGAGATAATGCCTTCACGGTCTAGTTCTAGGTAGGCACGGGCGATTGTGTTGAAGTTCACGCGCAGGTCAGCGGCCAACTCGCGGATAGTGGGGAGCTGTTCTCCCGGCCGCAATTGACCAGCGGCAACGAGGGAGTGAATTTGCTCCTCAACCTGAACGTATATAGGAATACTGCTTTCTAGTTCTATATTGATTTTCATATTTTCCTATTGTAATAATGATTTAGTACAATAGTATTATTGCATAAGATTGAAGCGGTGTCAAGTATTTGGTAAAAATTAGCCTGTTCATTATCCTTACTATTTCCCATAATTACTAGTCCACAGCATTTTTTTTCATTGACAGCCATACCTATCCCCGATATAATTGCACGGCGTTTGAAAACAAAGTGTTTTGAACGCGGATTTTTTGTTGTTTTTAGTTTACCCCAAGCTTACCCATAGTTCAGCGGGAGACATTTTTCAAACGCGGAATGTATGGCGAAGTGAAGATTGGAGGAATAAGGTATGAAATATGCAATTGTTGAAAGTGGCGGCAAACAGTACAAAGCCGTCCCAGGCGAAACCATTAGGGTAGATCGCTTGTCAAATGAAGTAGGCGAAGAACTCAGTTTGGATAGAGTACTTTTCATCGCTGATGACGAAGAACTTCATATTGGTACTCCGACAGTGGAAGGCGCTAAGGTGCAAACGACTGTGGCAGATCAAATTAAAGGGCGTAAGATAGTGGTGTTCAAATACAAACCCGCAAATCGTTATCGGGTAAAACAGGGACATCGCCAACGCTATACCTTGTTGAACATTGACAAGATTTTAATGGACTAGGGAGTTAAAATGGCTCACAAAACAGGCGGCGGGTCTACCCGCAATGGTCGTGATAGTAAATCAAAGCGCTTAGGCGTAAAAAAATTTGGTGGCGAATACGTTATTTCCGGGAATATCCTTATTCGACAACGCGGCACACCTATAAAACCCGGACTGAATGTTGGTCGTGGCGGCGATGACACCTTGTTTGCAAAAGCAGATGGGGTTGTTGCTTTCCAATATGTTCGCGGTGGCCGTAAGCAAATTAACGTTATCCCTGTTGAGTAAGAAAGAGAATATAAATAATGAAAAAAGATATTCACCCAACCTATTATCCAGAGGCAAAAGTTACTTGCGCTTGCGGCAATACTTGGACCACTGGTTCAACTAAAGAAAGTATCCATACTGACATTTGTTCCAAATGTCATCCATTCTACACTGGCGAGCAACGTATTGTTGACACCGAAGGCCAAGTAGAACGCTTCTACAGGAAACTAAAAGCTCGTGAAGATTATCTGAAACAACAAGAAAGTCGTGAACAAGCGAAAGTTTCTGCTGACGTTTCCCTTGAAGAACTCGACTTTGGCTCCAGAGTTAACAAAGCTCTCGAAGACGCGGAATTTAAAACAGTCGCGAATCTTTTAGAAACACTAGAAGGTGGCGAGCAAGCTCTTCTTGACATCAAAGGGATTGGTCATAAATCTCTCATTGATATAAAGAAAGCTTTGCGTGGCGCTGGTTATAAAATTCCCGAAGCAGCGGAAGAAATCGCAGTTTAGGGTAAATTTCAACAAAATATTTGATAAAATACAGGCAGATGTTAATAATCTGCCTGTATTTGTTTACCTGGGAGAGAAGCTCCTCCTTTTTTATCTTATGAGCCTTACGCAACTTCTCCATACTTGGAGGGTAGGGGAATTTTTGTAACTGTTTGCTCTACATCCGCGTAAGCCTTATCTTAATCATACGCTACATTATTCCCATACGACATCAATTTATATCTCTCAAGGACACTTTATGAAGCTCCAGGATGGTAGTTTAGAAATTATTACAGGTTCCATGTTTTGTGGAAAAACCGAAGAACTAATTCGGCGGCTAAGACGCGCAGTCATTGCTAAACAAAAAATACAAGTTTTCAAACCGGTTTTTGATACCAGGTATGGCATTGAAAAAGTAACCTCCCACGCAGGCCGTGAGTTTGAAGCCACACCCATCGGGAGTGCTTCCGAAATTCGAGAACTACTTTTAGATGGCGTCACTGTCGTAGCCATTGATGAAGCTCAATTTTTCGATGAAGTCATTACTGCCGTGGTCGACGAGCTTGTAGAATTCGGCATCCGAGTCATTGTAGCCGGTTTAGACATGGACTTTCGCGGAGAGCCATTTGGTCAAATGCCAAACCTAATGGCTAAAGCCGACAAGGTAAACAAACTTCACGCCATTTGCATGGTATGTGGTGAAGACGCTTCCAGAACCCAGCGTCTCGTAAACGGATCGCCCGCTAACTATGATGACCCCATAGTTATCGTTGGAGCTTCTGAATTATATGAAGCTCGCTGTCGAAAGCATCATCTAGTTCCCCGCTAGTAGTTGTAAGGCTTACGCAAGCCCAAGGGTTGTTCACATGCCCAACCCAAAAAGGAAAAAACATGCAATCATATCATGAATTCTTAGACGAAGTCCTGATTCCAGAGATAGAACTGCAAGACAGAATCACAGAGCTAGGAGAACAAATCAGCCAAGATTACGCGGGGCAAACCGTTCACCTAATTTGCATTCTAAAAGGTGGCGTGATGTTCCTTACCGATCTCATGCGCTGCATCTCAATTCCCCATACCATTGATTTTATGGCCATCTCCTCCTATGGGTTAGGTGTTCGCAGTTCTTCAGGCCAAGTTCGTCTAACAATGGACCTCCACGAAGACATTCATGGTCAAAATGTAATTCTCGTTGAAGACATAATTGATAGCGGCAACACCCTGTCATCTGTTCTAAACCTCCTGGGGGCGCGAAAACCTGCTTCCTTAAAAGTTTGCACTCTACTAGACAAAGTAGAACGCCGGGAAGTTGATATTAAAGCTGATTATGTAGGTTTTGAAATCCCCAACAAATACGTCTTCGGATACGGCCTAGACCTTGACCAATACTACCGCGAACTGCCATTCATTGGCGTAGTCAACGCAGAAAAATATACTCCGTCTGAGTAGTGAAACGTGAAGCCGTAATGCGTACCATTAGACTAATATGGTAGCATATCTAGTGTCAGACAAGGGTTGATTAAGTCTATCGTTCCTCACAGGAACAACCCCCAAACGCCATGGGAGAAAAAAGCGTCCCCAACCCAAAACCACCTCCAAACCTAACCCCCTACCGAGGGCGTTGGATAGCCTATTTAGGCGAGCGAGTGATTGGGCAAGGAGGAACTCCCAATCAAGCTATCTGTGCTGCCAAAGCCACCCGTCATAAAGAAAAACCGCGCGTCATCTACGTCCCCATGCAAAAACCATTTACCTTCTCTCCCTTATTTGAGAGTGTTCAAAAAATACTCGCCTCTTCACCTACAGTGTACCTGGTAGGCGGAGCAATCCGAGACACCATGCTCTCAAATCCCATCCACGACCTAGATTTCGTCCTCCCCGCCGACACTTTTCTATGCGCCCGAAAAGTAGCCAACCAGCTAGGAGGCGCTTTCTACCCCTTAGACAAAGAGCGCGAAACAGCGCGAGTAATTATCACCAACGGCAGCGGACAGCGGCAAATTATAGATTTCGCCGCCTTCCGAGGAGACACGCTAGAAGACGACCTCCGCGCCCGCGACTTCACCATCAACGCCATGGCCGTCTCCTTGCAAAACCCCACAGCTTTGCTAGACCCCCTGGGCGGCGCGGCGGACCTCCGCGAAGGCATTCTACGTAGTTGCTCTGAGCATACATTCCAAGACGACCCTCTCCGCATTTTGCGTGCCGTGCGGCAAGCGGCACAATTTAACCTACACATCACCTCCCAAACACGATCACAAATAAAAAAAGCCGCCGGCCACATCACAAACGTCTCTCCAGAACGGCTGCGCGATGAACTTTTCCGCATCCTAGACGGCCCCAAACAATCCTCCGCGCTCAAAGCTCTTGAACTCCTCGGCGCATTTTCACACCTCTTCCCAGAAAAGGCCCAATTCTCACTCCGCGCTCAAAGAACCCTCCAATACCTAGAAACCTTATTAAATCTTTTGGGAGAAAAACACGACCCGGAGGTCGCCGCCAATTGGATGCGTGGATTAGTTGTTTTGCGTCTTGGCCGTTACCGAAGCGAACTTTCCTCGCACCTGGGGTTGGAACTGGTATCCGAACGTTCTCTCGCCCCCTTGCTATTTCTGGCCGCCACGTATACAGAAAATTTCTCAGAAGAAAATGCCGAAACGCCAAACCTAGAGCCGCTCATTCGCCGCGCCCACGCCCTACATTTGAGCAACGCCGAAACCGCCCATCTTCAGGCCGCATTGCGGGCCGTAAAGCGTTTCTGGCGGCTAAGTTTGGAACCACAACCTCCCAACCGCCGGGAAATATACCGCTACTTTCACAAAGTGGGGAAAGCCGGCGTGGACGCCATCTTCTTGGCCTTGGCCGACTTTTTGGCCTTGCACGGAACCGCGCCCCCAAAAGACGCTTGGGCGAAGCAACTCGATTGGGCCAGGACTCTCTTAGAAGCCTGGTGGGAGCACCACGCCGAACAAATTTCTCCCCCAGCCTTGCTCACCGGCATTGATCTGATGAACGCTTTAGAGATTTCCCCCGGCCCATTGGTCGGCGAACTCCTCGAAATTATCCGCGAAGCCCAAGCCGCCGGAGAAATTTCTACCCGCACCGAAGCTTTGGCCCACGTTCGGCAACTTCCACAAACTCAATCATGAAACAGCCATCCAACGCCCTCGCGCAGCTATACGCGAATTTTAACGCGCCTATTGCCGGCCTAGACTGTGGCAAGGAATGTGCTCCCTACAACGAACACGGCGTTCCTTTTTGCTGCCACACCAATTACGTCGTTCCCGTGGCCTATCACGCCGAATGGGAATATCTTCGAGCGAACACAGAAATGTGGCACTTATGGGAAGGTGAAAATTCCGAGGAAACTGAAAGCCTCCAAGACCAAATTTCAGAAGGGCAAATTCTGTTAGAATGCCAGGGCGCCGACCATTGCCAGCGGGAATTTCGCACTATAGCTTGCCGCGCTTTTCCGTTTTTCCCATACCTGAACTCCGCTTCTGAAGTTTTGGGGCTGGCATATTACGATGAGTATAAAGAAAACTGCTGGGTTATGAGCAATTTAGATGCCGTTACCCAGGAATATCGCGCTCAATTTGTAGAAACATTTGAGAAAATTTTTAGCATTTTGCCCCACGAACGCCAGCGATACTATGATTATTCTCGTTGGACGAGGGACGTTTTTAAAGAAAGTGAACGGACACTTTACTTGCTTCATCGCGATGGCAATTCTTACGCGGTAGACCCTGCCACTGAAGAACTACGCCATCTTCCCATTGAGGATTTTCCAGCCTTTGGCGTTTACGCCATTGCAGCGCAAATGCCATTCCCC
>QMOK01000137.1 GCA_003648195.1 Chloroflexota bacterium
CCACCCCCAGCCCCACTCCCCTACCCACTCCATAATTTGAGTATAGGCCATCTTTCCATCTTCTTCACGCAAAGCACGCTCGAAGAGTTGTTGCTCTTGCTGGTTGATTGGCAGCGAAGTAGTTTTTCCCTGAAGTCCTATGTCAATCAATTTCTGTTTATCCATGAAAAAGACTTGCAAAGGGCCGTAACGGTTGGTTAGAGCGAGGCCGGGGCGGGAGAGGGTGTTAGCCTTTCCTAGACCAATATTCCTGGCTGTGTGGATGTTGTTTACCTTGAACGCCACCGTCAACCCCATCTGATCACGCACATTGCCCAGAACCTCTTTGCTGAAATCCTGGGCGGCTAAAATAACAGTGAGACCAAACTTTCGTCCTTGGTTGGCTAGGTTTTCCACAGAGACTTTGAGGTCGCTTGAGGCCGTTGCTACGCTGTTATACTCATCCAAGATGACAAGAACACGGGGTAGCGGCTCTTGACGGCTTTGTATTGCCCAGGAATTGTATTCCTCTAGGTTTTCTGGGTAGTTAGGACTGTTGCCATAGAGCAATTCTCGTTCACCGATGATCTGATGCGCTTTTGTGACAAGCTCCAGGTATTCTGCTTGGTTATCAGCCACAGCCAAAACTCCAGGATGATGTTTCAGCATGGGAAAGGCAGTTTTTGAGAGGTCTCCAAGCAAGAGATGGAATTCGTCTCGTAAAGCCTGGTAAGCTATTGACCGAATGAAATTAGTTTTTCCATAGCCTGTCATGCCCGCTACAAGAATATGCCCCGTTTTTTCCCAGAGAACGCTAATAGTTTGCCGAGAGGGGCTAACGCCTAATTGTAGCTTCCCTGTGCGAACGCGCTTTAAATCCACCTTGGCAGGCAGTTGTTTGGGTTTTTCCATCAACACTGCGTACCGAAAGCCCGTGCTATTGGAAATAGCCATCGGTTTACGGATATATGTTGAAAGTTGATGAAGACTACGTTGATAAGGAGTTAGTTTGCCCGTAAGGCGTGATAATTCCAGAGGATAAAAAACTACTATCATGCCATGGCATGAAATCACGTAGGCTCGGCGAATAAGATCAGCTTGGAGATTTAACCGCTCTAGCATATCCCGAAGTTGCAATCCGGTAGTTAGCGCCTGTTGGGAAAGTTGTTGCTGTCTTGCGGTCGTTATCGTGTTCATATTTGACTCCAGTTACAGACTGTCCCCGTGGACAAATTCTTCCTCCACATCCGTCATCCACTTATTGGCTGTTTGGTTACTGACATCTACAACTTGAACATCAATGATTGGTCCCTGCTGTTGACCTTGAGGCAACTGAGGAAAGCCTTGCATGACGTGTTGGATAATTTCCAAGGCTTGTTTAGGTTTCTCAGACGCTAAAGCTCCTTGCAGCAAGGCAAGCACAGTGGCTTGGCCTTGGAGGGCGGGGTTTACGGCCTGGGGGAAAGCAATGTTCCCCTGCCTGTCTGATTGGATGGTAGGCGATGGCATCCTGTCTGTCATTGTGAGGCTCACGCCCCTCTGACGTGATACATCAACTATACCTTGAGGAACGCCTTTTTCGTTTGTGAACACCTTGCGCCGGTCGGCTTCATTGGTTCCCCAGCGCATCAACAAGAATAAAAACACGCTGCCTACGATTCCGCCAGCTAAATACGGGGATATGGCGGTGATCTTATTCATCATACGTTCTCGTTCAGCGGCTAACTCCGCGACATCCGCTTCAGCGTTTTGCACCCGTTGGGCGGCGGCCACGGCGTTCGCGTCTGCGGTGCTTTGAAGGTTAAGGGCAACCTGCGTTTGTCTGACCATCAAGTAGTCATTTGTGGCTTGTATTCTGGCCGTGGCCGTAGCCCCGGCAATGTCAGCCTGAAGCGTAGCATTTATTGAGGTTGCTGCCATCTCTGTAGCGCGTATACTCGCTACGGCCTGCGTAGATTGGTAGAGAGCATCAAGAGCAACCTGCGTAGAGTCCCGCTGTGCGCGAGCCACATCAAGTGTGTGTTGAGCATTGAGAGAAGCCATGTTCGGGTCAGAGTATGACGGGCCAGCGGCAGGCACACACGCTGCCAGCGTCAGTCCTAGTAAAAACAATAATAGCAACAAGAAAAGAAGAGTTCTTTTACTCATGGAGTATGTCCTTGTGCTCCTGAATAATCTCACGGGGAACAAAGGCCAGAAAAAGCGTGTTCAACAGGGCGATAACACCTGCATCGTCAATAGGTCCTGGAAACATGTCAGGGTAGAGCAATAGATAGAGCAGAGACAAGATAGGCAAGAGTTTTAGTCGAATGCTAATCCGTTCATCGGCCATGAGACGTAGAATTAGTTTCACCTAAACTCCTCTTCATACTCGTGTTCTGGATGTTGCGAAACGGGGGCAGAATAAAAGGCGTTGCGCGGCGTGGTTTGCCCCGGAACTGCTTGCGGCATATATACCTTGGTTACATGGCGTTTTTGAGAAGGTTTTGCTTCTGCTTTTAGCTGCTGTTTGTTGTAGTGGATATAGATAGCGGCCAAGGCAACCAATACTAAGGCCACAACCCCGAAAACTACTGCGACCGGCCACCAAGGAGATGGTTTGGGCTGGACGGGAGCGGTAATATATGTGGTTTGACTACTTACGCTTCTCATTGCGTCTTCTATAATGCGATGATTGCTCTTACAAGCTGAGAGAAAAACAACGATGATGGCAGGAAAGAGTCTCTTCATTTTTGCCCCTCTGGGAACTGAGTGTGAAAAATTAGATTCCGCGTGCCAGGGAATAAATCATAACCAATGAGTTGAGGGCCTGAATTATTTACTTCAGCGACTAGACCGCGAGCGTATGCTGTTTGTGCTAAGGCGTCTTCAGCGCGGCTTACGATAGTTGTCATCGTCTCTGGGTCTAGCGAGCCGTTTGAGGGAACCTCAACCTCGAAATAAGACAATTCTGGTTGCACATCCACATCAAGCACTGTTGGTATTGGCAAAAAAACATGCAGATTCCCATCTTCTCCCTCTATCACAGACGCTTGCGTCAAGTCATAGCCTACGGTTACAACTCCGCTGGCATGGTAATCTACGGATGTCTGATCAACCGGAAATACCCACAGGAAATCATCATTGTCTTGGCGTATTGTTATGTTGGTAGTAACAGTGAAGCTCCTTACCTCAAAAGATGATTGCTTATGCAGAGACTGTTGAACACGAGCTAGACCAATGGATACAGATGGCGCGGGCTGCTCAACAACAATAACCGGGTCGGGTATTAGAATCCCAATTAAGGCAGTTCCGAGACTGAATAAAAAATATCCAACGCCTAATAGAACAACTCCGGCTAAAGCGAGGCGGAGAACGCTATTAGTGGTGTTATGTTGTGGATAGTATTCAGCTTCTTCCAGAACAATATAGCCGGGAACTGCTCTTTGTATTTGTTGATTTTTTGGCCTGGTCATTACCTTATTCCTCTCGCAGATATTGGAGCATCCAATGTCTTAATTGGTGTTAGTCTGCCGTTCCAGAACATGCGAAGAGTGCCTTTTTTCCGGTGCTGAAAAACTGTCCCATTTGGCAAGAAGCTAGGGGGAAAATTCTCGAGATCAGTGCCCCTAAATACCCGGCCAAGCAGCCGAGTATCGGGAGCATCGCAAATTTCCCATGGGTAATAACGGGGATTAGAAGGGTGAGCGCCTTTTTTCTTTTGCATGGTTATTGGATGCTATAGGGTATAGGATCGTCAAAACCAAAGAGATCAAAATACTCAACTTCCAGTGACGCGAATATATCTTGGAAAAGTTTAGATAAATCCGTGTCAGTAAAAGAGCCAACATCAGCCATATCACGGACAATGCTGTCTGAAATAATATATTTTCCGCTGGGCGTTGTTCGGAATGGCGTGTTATTGTTGGTATGAGTGATGATTGTTTGCTGGCGCGTTAAAAATCGAGATAGCTTAATCGCTAGAGTTTCCTCCTCCCCAGTTCCAGCTAGCTTGAGAATGTCTCGAATATTGCTGACAGTTGGGAGCACGGCTTTAGCATTCATGGTTTTACCTCCATTTGTTCGGTTCAGGATGCTTCTGATTGGTAGTCACACGGAACGGGAGCAGAGGGACATTCGCCATTGAGAACAGCTCCCGAATCTTTTTCTTAGCCCAGTTGATGTCTTCAGGTCGGTTGTGTTTCTGGTAACGGTTGTTAAAATTGGTATATTCGCTCAATTCATAAGCGTCTGTGGATAATATCAAGTGGGTGATATTGTCTTTTTCCCATCCCCAGGTCACAGACGCCACATAAGCGCAGGGCTTGCTGAATGCTCCAGCTATCAGGTGTACGTTCTTCCACCCCTCCGGTTGATCGTCTGGCGTACACCAAATCTGGAAGCCGCTATTCCCCGCCTCGAAGAGAGCTTCGGGGGCAGGGTTAGTAGCGATGTCCAGTTCACGGGCTGCATCTATGACTGGTTTCATTCGTTTGTGTTCACTGTAAGACATGGGGCTGTTTCTCCTGGTTTACGGCTTCGACTGGGCGGGTTTCTGTGCGCCCGCAATTGTGGCAATAACGCACTTCTATTTTTCTTTGCCTAATTTCGGCTACGAACCATGCCCGGTAATTGTGAGCGCAGGTTGCCGAGCCTGACACGATTACTGTGATAGTTGTTTTAGGGGTGCTCATTCTGTTGTCTTTCGAGTGCTTTTCGCGTTTATGCTTCCCAGTCGTCATCACCGTTTATGCCATCTTGCAACTCTTCGTAATTATCAGCAATGGCTTGGAGTGTCTTTTTATGTTCAGCAATGCGCTGTTCTATTTCATCCCATTTGTCGGGATCAATGATGTTGTCAAGGGTGCTTTGTATAAGTCCAATGAGCACATTCGGGTCTAGGGCGTCTAATTCCCAGCTATCACTCCCAAATTCTGCGATATACGCCTTCGCTCTACTGTCTGTGATTTTGGCAGGATTTGGCGGTGGATTAAATTTGTGAACTTGGTTTATGTTCAGGGCAATTCTTTGGACATCATGTTTCCCCCATCCAGCGAATAGTTCAAGGCGTTCATCAATATCCCTGGTCATGTCGATCCCAGAAGGGTCATGGTCTGCCAAATGGATAATTAGCGTCGCTTGGTTAGCATGGTAGTTTTTGCGTAATCTGTTATGACCTGCTTCCCACATTGCAGACTGGCTACTGTAGCCACGACAAGAAAAGTACGGCACATCGTATTCTGAGCAAATGTTGGCGATAACGCCAATCAGGGCGTCTTTCTCTATCCATACTTCTGGTCGCCATGCCTGATTTCCCCATCGGTCTTCTAGGTATGAATAAGCGGCAGACTCTAAAATCTCCTTGGGTGTAGACCAGTGAGGATTAGTTCTGACAGCACGGGTTCTGTCTACAATAGCATTCCAATCAATTAATCCTGCGAGGCGGGCATCGTTGATGATTGATCCGATCCGTTTGTATTCTGATTGTTTATTCGGTATCAAATCTCTAGCGACCATCTGGTAATAGAGCTGTCTAAGAGTGAGATCAAAGCCTTGTGCTTGGTAGTCAGCTATGATCTGATTAGCAGTCTGGATTATGGTCAGACTGTTGGACCGAAATATTTTGTCAACATATTTGATTTTCATAATCTTTCCTGATTGAGATTTTTATCATAACGGTTTCTCGTAGTAAGCCATTGCTGACATTGTTGGTGTCAATTATTGAGGGAATAATAGAGTGCGTATAGTATAAGGAATAGTCGGCACTATAACGCGCTTGCCTTCTAAGAAATTTTCAGCTATGGCCTGATCTCTTCGTAATTGCCAATAATAAATAGTTTTTAATGATAATTTGGCTCCGTTGCCCAAGATGATTATTTGTTTGTCGCCGCTGCATGTTTCGCATTCAATTTGGTTATCACAGCATGGGCAAGTTGTTTCTCCTCTGCCATGGCAATCAGGGCATGTCTCCATCATGGAAATAAGATCGGTATTTCTTTTTTTCCATTGAGCGAATGATAGGTGATCGTGCGGGTCAAATTTACTCATTTCGGTTGTTACCTCTTCTCTCTCCCTACTTCATCCAGGCTGGATTGTTCTACTACCTTAACAGTCTTGGCTTTTTCTTTTAGCAAAGCCCTTTTGCAAAGAGCGCAATTGTCTGGTGAATTATCATTACCCTGCTCTAAACTCGTGCTAGACAGCAAGGCAAATTTTCCACACAACGATCTACTATTTCTAAAATAATGCCATTTCGTAGAGTTTATCAACCAAGTCCAGCCTTCTTTTTCCTTTTCTGTCATTTTGCTAATACCTTTTTGTTTGTAAATAACCCTATTTCTTCTCTTCCTACTCCGCCCAGACCTCCCGATCTGAACGGAGCATCTAAGGAGGAGGAAAAACAAACAAACTGCTCTGCGAAAGCAGGTTCAAGACATAAAAAAACCGCTAGCGTGAGCAACTAGCGGTTGATTGTGGTATAATGGACTTCGTGGCTACCACTACACAATTGCTAGTCGCACCGCCCCTGTTATCAGCAGGGGCACTTTTTTTGTGGGTTGTGAATGTTCCAAATTGTGTTTATGGTCGGGAGTATATCAGTCCATGCAAGTTAAGTCAAGCAAGTTGCATGGATAATTGCAAAAAAAAAGAGCGGTATCAAAACCGCTCCTCAACATAAATTTGAAAGCTCTAGTAATTTATTCAGCAAATGACCCTGTTTTTGGCTTGTATGGCATACCATTATCATCAAAGATGCGTCTGCCTTGTGTGTCCCCCTCTTTTTGAAATTCTTGATAAACGAAAGCACAATAAGCTACATCTTGAGCATTGAGTAATTTCTTGTTGCCGTTCATGCCTTCAATATTGATGAAGCCATAGTCTGTCCACCTGCTAATAGTTGGTTGAGACACATCATAATCCCTGGCAGCTTTACTAACCCATGTCGTTTCATTTGCTAGGTGAGCAAATTGCTTATATTCTTCTAAATCCTCTTTTCGCAATGGGGTTTCGGTTAATTTTTCATCCACAGCTAGTCCTCCGTTAGGCAATCGAATTGCTTTAATTTTACCTAATGCGGCCATATCATGCAACTTGGCAGGCATTATGC
>QMOK01000138.1 GCA_003648195.1 Chloroflexota bacterium
ACGGTCGAATTTAGGGGAGGAGAGCGACTTCCCCCCAAATTCCTGCCTTTGGCATTTGGGGGGATTTAGAGGGGGGCTAAGGTTTAACCAACAACTTTTTAGCACACCCGGTTCAGCTATTTTCATACAACAACCTAATCCTGATGGTATAATTTCAATGGTTTACTTATGAAAATACGTTTCTATGCCAGCAACCGTCCTTGTAACTACCAGCCTCAGTTCCCTCCCCGTAAAGAAAAAAAAGGGGAGATTTCTGGCAAGTTGCAGGGACGTATTTTTATATCTGGCAAGAAAAGATCAAAAAGCAAAGGAGTTTTATAAATGGCTTTATGGGCTATTGTTCCTGGCGAACCCTTACGGGGAGTGAAAGAACCATTCTATGATGTGCTAACCGATGGCGAGTACGAAAGATTGAACGAATACTTGCTAGAAAACACCATCAAAACGTTAACCGAAGAGCCAAAAATTGCAGATGTACTAGTATGCAACCGCGATCCAACAGCCTTAACTGTGGCACGTAAATTTGGAGCACGCACATTAAAAGAAGATGGCACTCCAGGTCTAAACATCGCTCTAGAGCGGGCAACAGCTGTGGCGCAAACGTATGGCATCTGCGGCGTGCTCATCATTCCAGCAGATTTACCATTGCTTACCGCAGAAAACATAAAATTGCTAGTAGAAAACGTTGATGATCCACCGAGTGTGAAGATAGTTCCAGACCGCCGCAGTCAAGGGACAAATGCTTTATTAATTCGCCCCGCCGGACTATTTGAATATCAATACGGCGAAAACTCATTCGAGAAACATTGTGAAGCCGCGCGTACTGCCGGCGCGAGTCTGGAAATTTGTGAACTACCTTCGCTGGCATTAGATGTAGATTCACCTGAAGATTTAGCCTTGGCCGAAAAAGAATTAGGGATTGGTTTTTGGGAAAACAACACAGAACTTGCCGAACAAGTAAAAGAATCAGACGAAACGGAAGAAGAAAGGAGATACAGTGGCTATTACTAAACTAGAAAATGGTATCGTTGTCACCTTGGGCGAAAATAACCGCGTGCTCTGGAATAGCACAGTTGTTATTGATGGCGAGCATGTTGCGGCTATTGGCGACACAGCCAAAATGAAAGAGCGTTACCCCAGCGCCGCCGTGATCGACTGCGCGGGCAAAATCATCCTTCCCGGATTTATAAACACCCACCATCACTTCTATTCCACCCTGGCCCGGGGAATGGCTCCTCCCGGCGAACCGGCAGCTAACTTTGTAGAGATACTAGAAAGATTATGGTGGAAACTCGATATAGCTCTATCCAATGAAGATATCGCTCCCTCGGCGCAAATTCCGCTTATCGAGTGCATCCGCAATGGAACTACCACCATCATTGACCACCATGCCTCGCCCTCGTGTCGAGATGGATCGCTAGACCGCATTGAAAACGCCGTGCGAGAAGCCGGCTTAAGAGCATCGCTTTGCTACGAGGTTTCAGATCGCAACACGCCCGGAGCGGGCATTGCCGAAAACGAACGTTTTATCAAAAAAATTGGCCGAGGGGATGGGCAAATCGCGTCCCTGATGGGATTGCACGCCTCTTTTACGGTATCCGATGAAACGGTTGAAAAATGTGTGGGAATTGCTAATGACGCCGGGGTTGGATGCCACATTCACGTAGCCGAAGACGCCGCCGACCGAGCAGATTCCCTCACCAAATACGGAATTCCCACCGTCAACCGTTTGCACAACTTAGGCGTCACCGGCGAAAAATCAATTTTCGTTCACTGTGTCCACGTAGATGAAGACGAGATGGACATTCTCGCTTCTACAGATACAATTGTTGTCCATAACCCCGAATCGAACATGAATAACGCAGTAGGCGTCACCAAGCTGCTAAAATTGCTAGAAAAAGGCATCCTAGTTGGGTTGGGAACCGATGGCATGTCTTCGGATATGCTCGCTCAGATGCGTACCGCGTATTTGTTGCACCGCCTTGATAACCGTGACCCGCGCGTAGCGTTTACGGAAGCACCACGCTTGCTATTACAGAACAACGCCGAAATCGCCGCCCGTCAGTTTGGTATCCACCTAGGAGAAATAGCCCCCGGTCTCCCCGCTGACCTCGCCGTTATTGACTATCATCCCCCAACACCGCTCACTGAAGCCAACTTTTTGGGGCATCTTATTTTTGGATTGGTGGACGCTAGCGTTGATACTACCATCTGCCGTGGGAAAGTTCTGATGCGCAATAAGCAGATACTAACCCTAGACGAAGAACGAATTACCGCGCTTTCCCGCGAGTTAGCGCCAGAGGTTTGGAAACGCTTATGAAAAAACAGCCTAATTCCAGAGATTGTTTTGTCTGTGGAGTTGATAATGAGTATGGCCTGCATCTGAAATTCTACGAGACAGAAACGGGCGAAGTAACAGTTAACTACACCGTCCCCGAGCATTTTCAGGGATATTCGGGCGTAGTGCATGGTGGCGTGGTGGCTTCACTCGTAGACGAAGTGCTGGGCCGAGTACACATGGGCAGCGCAGATGATACCCGTTTCATGTATACTGCTAAACTGACGGTGAAATATCGCAAACCTGTGCCCACGGGAAAACCGATTAAAATTGTGGGGCACGCCAAGACAAGCAAACGGCGAACCGCGACCTCCACTGCTGAAATTTACGGCCCCGATGGTGAATTATTGGTTGAAGCAGAAGCCTTGTTAGTTAATCTCCCTCCCGAAGAATTGGAGGGTGTAAATTTAGAAGAGATAGGCTGGAAAGTGTATCCAGATTAGCCGCTTGCCCCGCCATTATTAAAAGTTCGAGAGCATGCAGGTTTCCCAATCTCGAATTTCCGAAGGAACGAAACTATGCCTAAAATTACTAAAGTCATTAAACGCAATGGAACTACTGTGGATTTCACCTCCGAGCGCATCGCCAATGCCATTTACAGGGCTGCCGTGGCTGTAGGAGGCCGTGACAGGGACACTGCTATTGAGCTAACCCAAAAGGTAATTGAGATTTTAGAAACCTCTACGCCAGCAGGGCACACTCCCACCGTGGAAGAGATTCAAGACATCGTTGAGAAAGTGCTCATCGAAAACGGTCACGCCACAGTGGCCAAGGCTTACATCTTATACCGTGCCGAAAGCGCACGCCAGCGGGAACAACATGACACGCGCTACACCCGCTCTGTTAGTAGAATCCCTTGGGCCAAGATGTGGTATTCCCTGGATTGGGCTGTTACCCATGGTGTTAATACTATAGAAGGGCTAAATGAACGCATTGCCCGTGGAGAATTCCCCTCGCTCGTCCAAGAAGCTGAAGCGGCCTATAACATTGATATTAAGAATGTGGTTGACCAAGTTGCGAAAAGACGTGATGAGCTAAAACTGGTGATCGTCAGCGGGCCTTCATCTTCTGGGAAGACCACTACCACGACTAAGGTTGCCGAAAGATTAACTGATATGGGGATGAATCTAGTCACTCTGAACGTGGATAATTATTTCTTTGACCTAGAAATGCACCCTAAAGACGAATTTGGCGATTACGATTTCGAGACGCCCCAAGCCTTAGAGATAGACCTAATTGATGAACATATTCGCGAGTTAATTGCGGGAAAAAAAGTTGCGATACCTTTTTATAACTTCAAAACCGGAAACCGTGAACAATCTCGTACCACAATGCAAATAGGCCCTAAAGATGTCATTCTTATTGATAGCTTGCACGGGTTGTACCCGGCTATGACTGCTAGCATTCCTGATGATCAAAAGTTCAAACTTTACCTTGAGCCACTTTTGCAGATGAAAGACAAACATGGTAAATACGTGCGTTGGACAGATTTACGCCTCATCCGCCGCATGTTGCGTGACGCGGTTCACCGCGCTTACGACCCCCGCCGCACCCTCACTCATTGGCACTACGTCCGGGCCAGCGAGATGCGTCACATTCTCCCTAATAACTTCTTGGCGGATTATATTGTTAATACCGGTCTCCCCTACGAGTTACCCATTTACGCCCATCGTATGTTAGATAATTTCACGGAATGGGTTGAAGATTATCGTGATGACCCCCTTCGCGAAGACGCTTATATTCGTGCCAAACGAGTACACGAACTTTTGACGCAAGTCACCCCCGTAGCGGATGACTCGCCCGTACCCGCCGACTCTATTTTGCGTGAGTTCATTGGCGGAAGTTGTTATGAGGCGGCGTGAAAGGGGGTAGACGTTAGAGAATAACCTGGAACATCAAAAGAGAGTTAAATCACAAAAGTCCCCAGCAGTTTCGCCGGGGACTTTTTTGGTTACGCTTAATATTCTTGTCACCCTGTTCCCTGCTTTACTAATCCATTGCGTTTGTCTCTGCTAATTGAGAAATCAAGCTTAAACTTGGGAATTCGGCACAAAGACCAACATACTCTTCATTATCATCTCTTTGCCCCTTCAATTATTTGATGGCTTTTATTCCTCGCCGCACCATCCTCGAGACTCCGAATACACGAATTCTTCCCCTGCATGTATTCGTGCTTGTTCGTGGACGGTAACTCCATGTCGGAGAATCTGCCCTTATCGCAAAGTTTAATTCAGCTATAGCTTTGCTCAGAAAGATGTTCTTTTATTTCCCCTAATACTACCGATAAGTCATGCAATGGCTTGCCTTGCAAGCGAGAGTGGGAAATATTCCCCTGCGCGTTATGAAAATGATGAGGGTAGTTTGTTTTAATCTGAGGGTGATGAGGGGCATTGTCCCAGCGTAACAAGGTTTTCCCATACCCAAATAATTGGTATGAATAACGTGTGCGCTAAGGATTGTAGTTCAGCCAAACTTGGAATGCTAATTGAGTAGTGACATCTGCCCGTATTCTGACACGAAAAGCATTTTGGCCGTAAAGTACCAGGTCAATGATTTGCGGAGTACGTGTAACAGAAGACGATTCTAAGACTTGAAGTATCGCATTATACATCGCTCTTCTCAATGGCTGTCTTTAATTGCTTCCAACTTTTGGCCATATCTTGGAGCGATTCCCACTCCATCCAATCATCCTCATCGGCTATAGAAGCTTTCCCCGATAGTGCCCCAGACCATTCTGAGAAACTTTGTTTATGCTTACGCTCCAATCGTTGCATTTCAACTTCAGCCCAAGAAATCTGGCGCTCAACATAGTCCAAGACAATGCGTTTGAGTGCCTGTTCCGGAGTAGAATAAATACCCGCCTGTACAAACGGTTCGGTGAGCATTGGAATAGCTTGGTAAATAGTAGCATCAGGCATAGCAAATTATCTCCATAGAAATAAGGTAGTATCAAGCAGTAGTTTCATTTTTCTCCCAACCAAAACTTATCCACTTTTGTAGTCATAAATTCCAACCTTCCCTTAGCAGTTTGAACCATCCTTATTATACTTGATTATTCCATCCCTCGTGCAACAGTTTTTAACCATTCTCCCCTAAGCAAAAAGTCCCCGGCTTCCACCGAGGACTTTTGCGGTTACTGATTCCTAGTCACCAGTCTCCTAGTCACTAGCCCCCTTAATCCTCCACCACCACCCAATCATTGCCGCTGCGCCCAAAGACCTCTGGGGAGTACATCTCTTCTACCTTCGTGGGTGGAACCACGAACGTGCCCGGCGTGGTAGCGCGAGCCACATAAGTGTACGTGTAAACGCCGTCCCACAGCAGAGTGGTGAAAGCCTCGGCGCGTTCGTCTCGCATGTTCTGGTGCTGGTACCACGTTCCCCACCACCACCATCCGTAGCGATAATTAGTGTCGTTCGGGTCTTGCGGCACATCGCCAGAGACCGCCAAAGCGGGATTGATGATTTCTAACCCCGCGGGGAGGGGATCAACCAGGGCCACGTGATAGCGCCGGTTATCGGCTACCATGGTGATGCGTATCCGTACCCGCGCCCCGGCCTTGATGTGCCAAACACCGTCCTCGTCCCGATAAACGTCATCGGCATCATCCACTGCTTCGTATTCGCGCATGACAACAAAACCCATATCCAGCGGTTCCAAATTGAAATTGGTGGGAGCGTACTTCAAGCCTAGTCGGTAGTAGAGCCGCCCTGGCCCCTCCTTATCCAAGATTAGATTTTGAGTTCCGCCAGTGGTCGCGTCCATAAGGTAAGACATGGGGATTTTGGTCTCATGCCGCTCGGTGCTGTAACCTTCGTAAGTGTGGCTTCCAGTGTATGTATCGCCCAGCCAAATGCGAGCCACAAAGTCTGGGGTTTGCGCCTCGAAAGCGTTGAAGTACCGGTCTAGCGCCAAGAGGACGAAAATATTCTCTTGGGTGCTGCCCCAGTGCCCCTTGGTGCGGTGCGCTAGTAACCCATTCACCAGCTTGGGAATCAGATCGCTTTCGGGGTTGTCACCGATGAGAGCGTCCATCAAAATAGCATCCGTGCGCCTATTTGAACTCAATAGTAAATAGTCTTGTTCATTGTAGGAAGTGGTGAAGTTGGCCGCTCCTGCTGTTTCTACTACGCGGTTGTTCACATATAAACGGATAGCTTCCAATTCAGCCTTTGAGTTTGAGTCATCCGTTAGTACTTGCCAAAGCCATCCCGTTGCCGCCAAGGAGAGATGCTCTAGCCCGGCTTCGTTAAGCAGGTCTCGGGCTTTGGCTGTATCTCTATCGCCCATCAGGTTTCGCACATAAAGAGCGTAGGAACTGAGCGTCTGGCGAGTGTATTGGCTGTACCAATAAGGATAGTGGCTTTCAATATTTTGCAAGTGGTAAAGCAATTGTGCCTGCATATTTTGGGGGACATTGAAACCTTTGAGTTGAGCCCTTTGCAGAGCATGGGCGACATGGATGGTGTTGAACGGGATAGAATCCTGTCCGTGCCGCCAGTATGGGAAGCCGCCATCCGAGTTTTGCAGCATTTTTAGTTTTTCGATATCTCTTGCCACGGATGCTTCCATTTCCTCGGCGGAGGGCAGCCCGTCTGCCTCAAAGGCGGTTAGTA
>QMOK01000139.1 GCA_003648195.1 Chloroflexota bacterium
TCGCACCTTGCGTATTTTAGCTCCCTTAGCTTTATGGATGCACGAGGTTAGCCCAGGGGTGGGATTGGTCAAGCGTGAAGATGTGCATCGTAAATTAGCAGACCTTTTTCAAGAAAGGGGCGAACAGGAACCAGAAACAGCAGCCCGCCAGTTTTTAGCTGATGTGCACGAACATGCCGCCTTGCTTTTAGAGCGAGGTTCGGGGCAATATGGTTTCATTCACCTCACTTTTGAGGAATACCTGGCCGCTATGGCCATTGCTATCAACGCCCAAGGGAATGCCCAACTGGTGGCAGACTATCTTGGCAGAGTTGTTGGTGAACAGGCCTGGAGAGAAGTCTCCCTGCTGACAGTGAGCTACTTGGGTATTATTCAGCAATTAGATACCGTGGCCGGAGAGGTAGTAGAGCTATGGGTCGAAGAACAACCAGGAGAACCCGGTGAAGCCGTAGTCTTAACCGGAGAAGCAGTTTTGGATGCTTGCCCTGAAGGCGTACCACCTAGTAGCCAAGCCCGCGTGATAGCCGCCCTGGTAGAGACCGTGCAGAGCGCGGATGTGAAACCAGAATTGCGCCAACGAGCTGGCCGTAACTTGGGGCGTTTAGGCTGGCAGCCAGAAGACCTGGATGCCTTCATCCCTATCCCTGCTGGGCCATTTTTGTATGGGGAAGAAAAACGTAAAGAGATCATTGAGCACCCTTATGAAATTGCTAAATACCCAGTTACCAACCTACAATATGGCCGTTTTATTGATGCAAAAGGATATAAGCGCCAAGAATTTTGGAGTGAAGATGGTTGGGATTGGCGTATGGGCGATTACAACAGCAAAGCGCCAGAAGAATACCAAAACTGGCTAAAAGGACGCCCGCCAGAAAAACGCGAGGAGCCATTTTATTGGCAAGATGGCAAGTGGAGCAACCCTTTAGCACCCGTAGTGGGTGTGAGTTGGTTTGAAGCTGAGGCCTATTGCAACTGGCTGGCTGCAGAACTAGGTAAACCAATTCGCTTGCCTACCGAGCAAGAATGGGAGCGTGCCGCCCGAGGCACAGATGGACGTGCTTATCCCTGGGGAGAGGAATTTAACCGTCATAAACTCAATTGTGCCGAATTTTGGGCAGAAGGAGATTTGAGTAATGACGATTGGAGAAATTGGTTGATTAGTGAATCTAGAGAGAAAGCTTCAACAACGCTTGTGAGCCAATTTACAGAAGGGCAAAGTCCTGATGGAGTTATAGATATGAGTGGCAATGTTTGGGAATGGGTTAATACATGGTGGACTGATAAGCAAAAATACCGTGTGATGCGGGGCGGCTCGTGGTTCCTCAATGGTAGGGACGCTCGCTGCGCCGTCCGTTACAGGAACGCTCCCGTTTTCTTCGGTTTCAATATGGGGTTTCGGGTAGTCTCCCCTGGCTCTTAGTTCTGTATTCTGTTTTCTGGCTGCTGGTTTCTGGTCTCTGTTTTTCTGAGGGGGGTCTGGGGGGTTTTCCCCCCAGCGGATCGCGGGTGAGGTTTGGGGAAAATAGGGCAAACTTGTAATTATTCTTCTGCGGTGTTTGTTTTTAACTAACCATGAGTCTACTGCAAAAACTACAAAATCTCAAAAAACGCAAAGTTTTTCTTTGTGTTCTTAGAGAGGATTCTTTGTGAACTCCGTGTTTGTACGGGCTGTGCCTTTGTGGTGAAATTGATCTTTTTGCAGCGAAGTCAACCATAGTATTGGTTTATATTTTTGGAGGTTTATGAAAGACTTTCGATTATTGCAGATGTTATCCGTTTTTTACCTCGTATTTTTAGCTGCATGCGGGAATGAAGAAACATTATCTGAAGATAAAATCTCCCCGCTCAGCGCTACAGAACTAATTGCGCCAACTCTCACCCCTGCGATTTTGCTAGATCAACCAACTGCTCAAGATGTGAAAGAATCGATTGAACCCACACAAACCCAAAGTCCATTTCAAGACCGCTGGATAGAATATGAAAACGCTTTAGCTGCAAGATTTCTCCCTGGCTCGAAAGGATATTGCGAGTGGGAAATATTAGGACATAACAAGCAAGAAATATATCTTTGGGCTATTTGCCAGACTCAATTTTCAATTGAAGGTGCAGCAATGAGTGCCCCGGCAGTTATCTATTTTGACACAGATGGAAATATTAAAAAAGTGAAAGTGCCAAAAGATGGTAGTCAGTATGGAGAAAGTATTCGAGAGTTATTCCCAGAAGAATTGCATGAAAAAATATTCTCGCATTCAGTCGATGTTGAAATAATGTGGGATCACATACAATTGAGACATAGTTCTCCAGAACCACCGCTAATAGTGCTTGAAGGGACCGAACTACCATAAGAATAATAGAAAATGTTTATAATATGGCTATTTTGAACTGATTGCATTAACATCAAAAGCAACCCACCGATGAATTGCAGCATTACCCCCCAAAGAGGTGCTGCGCAAAGGGGAATTGGAAAAAGTCATCGTGTAGTCGAAAAACGTCTCTCTCTGCGAAAGCCATAAAGGAATTTGATTCTCTATCCCCCCCCTTTAAAAGCAAATACCCCCACTGCGACTCGAACGCAGGTCTTCGCCTCCGGAGGGCGACACTCTATCCGCTGAGCTATGGGGGCAGTACGCTTTTTTCTCGGTTTATTATATCATCAGCGGTGAAGGGGCGGAAGAGATAATGACCGGAGAAAAAAGGCCGCTTGGCAGTGACATTTCAAAGGTGGACTGAGTAGTTGCTGTTTTTAATTTAGCGATAGAGGAAGTCTTGGTCGCGGCAGCGTTTGCCTTCCTCTAAGAAGAGCACATCGTGCCTTTTTTCGGCGAGACGCATGGTCGAGACGTTCCCGCCAAACCCTGAGCCAGAGGTAGCAGATTGGGTGCCAATCTACCAATATCCAGTATCCCAACTTCCCACCCTACCAACAACTGATATAATACCCACCATGATAAAAATCCTAGAAGAACTTCGTCAAGAGATTCGTTATCATAATTACTGTTATTATGTTTTGAATAATCCCATTGTCAGTGACTATGAATACGACCAACTCTACGCGAAGTTGAGTGAACTTGAAGAAAAGTATCCAGACTTAATTACTCCAGATTCACCCACGCAACGGGCCGGCGCTCCCCCTGCCGAAGCCCTAAAGCGAGTGCAACACCCTGCACCCATTTTGAGTTTGAACAACGCTTTTAGCGCGGAAAATCTCCAAGAATGGCTAGATAGGGTGGCCAAGCTGGATGACCGCGTGCGTGAAACTACCTTCACTGTTGAACCTAAACTTGATGGCCTGACAGTCGTTTTGCATTACGAAGATGGCCTCTTTGTTCAGGGAGCTACCAGAGGCAACGGCGTAGTAGGAGAAGACATCACCGAGAACTTACGTACTATTAAATCTCTTCCGCTTCGAATCCCTCCCGCGCTAGACGGCCCCGAACCTCCCGAACGTTTAGTCGTTCGGGGTGAAGCTTTCATCCGCATCCCCGACTTCGAGGAGTTGAACCGCCGCCTAGAAACGGCTGGGGAAAAAACCTATGTCAATCCCCGCAACACGGCAGCCGGAGCCTTGCGGCAATTGGATTCCGCGCAAACCGCGCAACGCCCACTCACTCTTCTCGTTTATCAAATTGTAGCCGGCACAGGCAATCTCCCCGCCACCCAACAAGAGACACTCGCTTACTTGGCCTCTTACGGTTTCCCCATCCCAGAAAATGAGCATTGCCAGACACTGGAAGAAATCATGGCCGTTTGCCAAACGTGGGGCGAGCGCCGCGACCAACTGGACTATGAAATTGACGGCGTGGTTATCAAAATAGATGATCACGACTTGGCAGAAAAGCTGGGCGTAGTTGGCAAAGCCCCGCGAGGAGCAATCGCTTATAAATTCCCCGCGCAAGTTGTCACCACGCGGCTCAACGAAATTGGCGTGAACGTAGGCCGAACGGGAGTTCTCACTCCCTACGCCATCCTAGAACCGGTTGAAATTGGCGGCGTCACCGTTAGCCAAGCCACGCTGCACAACTTCGACTTCATAGCCGAAAAAGACATTCGCGTTAGAGACCGTGTGCGTGTCAAACGGGCGGGAGAAGTTATTCCGTATGTAATTGGCCCCGTAGAAGCCGTTCGCACAGGGGAAGAACAAATTTTTATCCCGCCGGCGACATGCCCCGTTTGCGAACAGCCCGTTGAGCACATTGAAGGCGAAGTCCCTTGGTATTGCGTCAACGCCGCTTGCCCCGCGCAGCTAATCCGCAACTTAGAGCATTTTGCCTCTCGTGAAGCAATGGATATCGTTGGCTTGGGGATCAAAATTGTGGAGCAGCTAGTAAGGGCGGGATTGGTGAAAGATGTGGCCGATATCTATTCCCTAAAGCGGGATTCGCTGCTGGAAATAGAGGGATTCGCCGCCAAAAAAGCCGAAAACCTGCTTCTGGCGGTGGAGGCCTCTAAAGAACGGCCCCTAGCCCGCGTGATCACAGCTTTGGGAATCAGAGGGGTGGGGGCGGCTGTTTCCTCAGACCTGGTGCTCTTCTATCACGACTTAGACGCTCTAAGCAAAGCGCAATTTGAAGAGTTGCAAGAAATTGAGGGCATTGGCCCTAACATTGCCCAGGCAATTGTCGATTGGTTTGAACGCCCTGCCAATCAAAAAATGCTGGCCAAGCTGCGCAAGGCCGGCGTATGGCCGGAGACGGCACCCCGCGCCGAGAATCAGCAACTCGCCCGCCCCCTGGATGGGCTGACGTTTGTGGTCACTGGCAAATTAACAGAGTTCACGCGCGGGGAAATCAAAACATTCCTCCAATCCCAAGGAGGAAAAGTAACTGGTTCTGTGAGCAAAAACACAGATTATTTGGTGATAGGTGAAAATCCAGGCTCTAAATTGCGAAAAGCCCAAGATTTAGAGATACCTATTATCAGCGAAGAAGAGCTGCGTCTATTGGCGCAAGCCAAGTAATTGTCAAACATTATTTATCATTTGCGAGGAAATTAATGAACACTATCACTACCAAAGAAGAAAGATTGTATCAACGTGTTGCGCCCCTTTTTGAACTTTATGAAAGCGCGAAGGCAAACGGAACGTATTTTTATAACCGTCCCATTCAGAAATTTTTGGACGGCGGAAAAGTTGTGGTTAACGGCAAAGTGATGGGAATGTACGCCTCTTACGGTTACCTGGGGCTGCTAAACCATCCCCGTATCAACGCTGCTGCCCAGCGTGAGATTGATAAATTTGGCACGGGCACGCACGGTGTGCGTACTTTGGCCGGCACTTTACCCATTCATAATGAACTAGAACGAACCATCGCCGACTTCAAACACGCCGAAGATGCTATTACATATTCTTCTGGCTATGCCACCAACCTTAGCGTAATTTCTACTTTGCTTGGCAGACGTGACTACGTATTCTCAGACAAACTTAACCACGCTAGTATTGTAGACGGTTGTGCTTTGTCTGGGGCGCAGTTCAAACGTTTTAGGCATAGAGATATGAAACACCTAGAACGCCGCCTTAAAGATGCGCCCAAGGACGTTACTAAATTGGTCATTGCCGATGCTGTTTTTAGCATGGATGGCGACATTATTGACTTGCCGAGTATGGTTGATTTATGCGAGAAATATGATGCTTGGCTGATGATTGACGAAGCCCACTCGGTAGGCGTGCTGGGAAAAACAGGACGCGGAATTGAGGAATATTTTGGCTTAGGCGATGTTGTTGATCTCAAAATGGGAACACTTAGTAAAACCATCCCTTCTGTTGGCGGGTATGTTGCCAGCACAAATAAGATGATAGAGATGCTGCGCTTTACCAGTCGGGCGTATATTTTCTCGGCGGCGCTTCCTCCCGCTCAAGCAGCGGCGGCCAATGAAGCCTTCAAAGTTATCCTTGATGAACCAGAGCGCATTGAAAAACTAAACGCCAACGCAAAGCAGTTCATTTCTGGCCTGCAAGCGTGTGGGTTTAACACCTTAGACACCGAAACAGCCGTTGTACCCGTAATCTGCGGCTCAGTTGAAAAAGCCTTACTGGCAACCAAGTACGCTCACGAAAACGGAGTATTCGTTTTGCCCGTCATTTCCCCCGCCGTTCCTCCCGGATTAGAACGCTTACGCGCCACCGTAACCGCCGCCCATGACCCCGAAGAAATTGATCGCGCCATTGAAGTTATCCATCAGGCCGGAAAAAAGGCAGGAGTTCTCCCCGCGTGACTAAATCTCCCAGTTTGCTAATCAAAACAGGCCGAGAGAAACCCGTTCTCCACCGCCACCCTTGGATTTTTTCCGGCGCGGTGGAGAATGTAAAAGGCGACCCCGCGTCTGGAGAAACTGTAGCCGTGCGAGATGCTCACGGCCAATTTTTGGCTTGGGCGGCTTACAGCCCCGTTTCGCAAATTCGCGCTCGTATTTGGAGCTGGCAAGAAGCAGATAAAGTGGATGAAGATTTCATTCGCGAGCGTTTGGCGCGTTCCCTGGCGCGGAGAAAAACGCTGGAAGAAGGTGTGGAAACCGCTCCCCAGGCTATGCGCCTCGTCCACGCCGAGTCAGACGGCTTGCCTGGTCTCATAGTTGACCAATACGCCGAGACGCTGGTCATCCAAATCCTCAGCGCGGGCGCGGAGCGTTGGCGCGAGACTATCGCAGACGTGCTGCTAGACCTAACCGGCGCACAAACTCTCTACGAGCGTTCAGATGCCGAAGTGCGAACTTTAGAAGGCCTTCCGCCTCAAACCGGATTGATGCGGGGTGCTCCTCTCCCCGCGCGTTTGGAAATTGAAGAGAATGGCTTGCTTTTTGAGGTTGATGTCCGCGCGGGGCACAAGACCGGCTTTTACCTCGACCAACGCCTCAATCGCGCTCGCGTTAGAGAGCTAGCTAAAGGGAAAGACGTCTTAGATTGTTTCTCTTACACGGGAGGTTTTGCCGCGAATGTTTTAGCA
>QMOK01000140.1 GCA_003648195.1 Chloroflexota bacterium
CCGGGCCATCGAGAATGCCTTGCGCGGTCAGCCAGATATGACGGCTGCGCCTGCTGTCCAACAGCGCAAAGAAGAGCTAATTCACAATGCACAAATTACCCTGAAAGCCATCCGCGCCCTGGCCGGGCCGGACGTGCCCGATCCCCTCACCGACCCCAACACCCTGGCGTTATCGGTGACAAGGGGGATACTGGACGCCCCCCACCTGCGTAACAACCCCTTTGGGCGCGGACAGGCCGTCACTCGTATAGACCACCGGGGAGCTTGCAATGCAGTAGACCCGGCGACTGGACGAGAGTTGTCGGAACAGAAACGTATCGCCGGCCTAAATATTGGATGTATAACGACTTCTGATTCGTAGTCTGCTGGATTTTCATTCAAAAGGTATTATCTCAATATTTTGGGTGAGGCTAAGACCTCCGAGGTTTTTGTAGTGCAAACCTCGGAGGTCTTTGTCCCTGTTTATTGAGAAGTTACTTCGAAAGTACCTAAACAACAATTTATCATAAGTATAGGAGAACCAAATGAAAGAAATCTGTTACACAATCATCGGTGCCGGGCACGGTGGCAAGGCAATGGCCGCCGACCTGGCACTCAAAGGCTTTGCCGTGCGTCTTTTCAATCGTACTGCTGAACATATCAATGAAATCATCCTGCGCGGCGAGATTGAGCTAGAGCGTGAAGACAGCACTCATCACATGGGCCGCCTAACTTTCGCCACCTCCGATATCGCCAAAGCACTTGATGGTGCCAATGTGATCATGGTGGTTGTGCCTGCTTCAGCCCATGGGAATATAGCTCGGCTTTGTGCTCCCCATTTACGCGATGGCCAAATCGTGGTGCTAAACCCAGGCCGCACCGGCGGAGCGTTGGAGTTCCGCCAAATCCTCAATAAACTGGGTTGCTCCGCCAATGTCATTGTAGCCGAGACAGCTACCTTTATCTTTGCCAGTCGCAGTACTGGCCCGGCTCAGGCTCGCATCTTTGCTCACAAGAACGCCGTGCCCCTGGCCGCGCTGCCGGCCATCCATACCGGCCATGTACTGGAAACGGTGCGCGAAGCCTATCCTCAATTTATCCCCGCACCCAACGTGCTCTACACCAGCCTGGACAATATGGGTGCCATATTTCACCCGGCCCTAACGCTGCTCAATGCCAGCTGGATCGAGCGCACCAAGGGTGATTTCCAATTCTACATTGATGGCGTCACTCGCTCTACCGCCCGCATGCTGGAGGTATTGGATCGCGAACGGCTGACCATTGCTGCGGCATTGGGAGTGAATACTCGCTCGGCCTTAAGGTGGTTGAAGGATGCCTACTCGGCTGAAGGAGAGACCCTGTACGAGGCAATCCAGGCCAACCCAGGCTATCAGGGGATCAAAGCGCCGCGCAATTTACGCCACCGCTACATCTTTGAAGACGTACCCTTTAGCTTAGTGCCCATGGTATCGCTTGGGGCCCAGTTCGGTGTAAGCACCCAGATGATTGATGCGATGATCCAATTAGCCTACGTAATCCACGGCACTAACTATTATCAACGCGGGCGCACGGTTGAAGATATGGGGCTAAAAGGGCTGCGTGTCAATGAGATATTGCACTATGTACAAGAGGGGCGAGGCCGTTCCAAAAAATAATCCGTTTACTTAGGAAAGCGCCTGGTTTTTCGCAGCGTATCCCCTAGGGGTCATAAATAAAAAGCGTGTTATCTACTGTGGATAACACGCTTTTTGTTTTTTTGAGGATTGAGGGGCAGGAGTACTAAAAACAGTCCCTAATACCCCAACACGCGAGCGCGCTGATGCAACCGGGCCGCCGGAATCAAAAACAAAACTAACAATAATGGCAGCAAGAACAAATCAAGCCAAGGATTTAAAAACCCAGCCCCCAGCACCGCGTGATTCATCAAATCCTGCGCATAAGTCAGCGGAGAAATGTAGGCCAGGATTCTAGCCCAGGGAGCCATATCTGCCAGCGGAATGAAAATACCGCTAATGAACATCAACGGCCAACGCACCAACGTACTCGGCATCATAATGCTACCCACAGATTGAGAGGGAATAGATGCAAAAACCAAACCAAAGGCGGAAAAAGCCAAACTCGCCAGGGGGATGCCCACCGCCAGTAACCAGCCATCTGCAACCGTGACGCCCAAAGCCAGCAAACCGATCAACAAAGGAACCATCGAAACCATGGTCGCAAAAAACGCACCTACAAGCGTCTTCCCCAACAGCAGTGTCCCCAATCCCATGGGAGCGGCTAACAATCGGTCATAAGTGCCAGTGCGCCGCTCCAAAGGAATGATCACCGGCCCGGCCGAGGAAGCCGTAAAGAATGTGGTCAGGGCCAGCAACCTCGCTATCCCCACATCAACGCCAATCTCCCGTTTAATAGAAAAAGAAAAGAACAGAAACAAAGGCAGCAATAAGCCAAACATAATCATCGGCGGAGTCATGTAATAAACTTTTACATCTTTTACAGCCACTGTCCATGCCAGAGAAACTTCATCACCAATACGCGTAATCAAATTTTTCATTGTCTACCTCCCTTGCCGCGCTTCTTGCGTGCTGGCGCAGTTTTGTGTTGTATTGTACCTACTTTTTGACCAGTGATTTCTAAAAATGCGTCCTCCAAACTAGCGCCCAAAGTGCTTAAGCTAACAATACGCAACTTTTGTTCTTCTACGTAACGCATAAATTCAAGCAATAAAGCAGATGGATCTTGCGTATAAAGTCGACACTTATCACCAGCCTTAATAATTGTTATCACTCCCGGAAGTGCGGCCAATTCCTGTTGGTGTTTTTTCCAGTCTGGCTCCAGAGCTACCTCTATGGACTGCACTCGTTGGAAAGTTTGCTTAAGCCGTTCTGGAGTATCAATAGCGGCAATTTCGCCATGATCGATAATAGCAACCCGATCACAAAGCTGATTAGCCTCCTCAATTTGATGTGTGGTAAGAAAAACTGTCGTGCCCTCAGCGTTAAGCTGGCGAACAAGGTCATGAATAGCGCGAGTGCTCTGCGCGTCCAGTCCAGGGGTGGGTTCGTCCAAAAAAAGCAAGGTTGGTTTGTGGATAATTGCCATAGCAATGCTCAAACGCCGGCGCATCCCCTTGGAGAATTCATCAGCCTTGATATCTTTCTTTTCCCACAGGCCAAAGGTTTCCAGCAACTTCTGAACATTTGCCACTCTTTGGGCGTGCGGCACACGGTAGAGCTTAGCCGTGAACATCAGGTTATCCCAAGCGGTCAACTCTGTGTATACATTAGACTCTTCGGGAACTAAGCCAATTTGCCGTTTAGCCGGGTAAGCATCATGCGCCAAATCGTGCCCAAAAACGTGGATATGCCCTTCGGTGGGAGTCAGCAAGGTGGTCAACATCCGCTGCGTGGTGGATTTGCCCGCCCCGTTAGGGCCAAGGAATCCAAAAACTTCACCTTTCTCCACGGTGAAGTTGATGTGATCCACCGCTAAAAATTTGCCGTAGTATTTGGTCAGGTCTTCCACTTCGATGGCATTGGTCATAATAGATTCTATCTCCAATCATTCCTTAAAATTAATGACTTCTATCGTTTTTTTCACCAGAAATTTATTGAGTGTAACACAAGATGAATTATTCCTGAATTCACTAAATCCAGCCCAATCTTTGAAATTTACAGCAGTAATTCTTGAACACTCAAGATACTCAAATTCTTTTATAAAACTATTGACTAAAAATTTTGCCATCCTAAAAAACTCGGAATCCATAGCTCTGTAGATATTTCTCAATTTGTCGGGTTCTGTATTTTTTGGATCCAGGGCATACTTGAGACCCAGTGCCATGAGTGCCCCTAAAAGAGCACCGCATCCACCGCCAGATAATCCCACGCCACCATCCAAAGCTACAGATATTCGCTCCAGTTTTTCGTTGCCAACCCCAGTCTCTTCTCTAATCTCTTTGAGCATTTTTTTAGCGCAATGCTCGGCGGTTTGGGGATCACGATTGGATGTTTTGTTTTTAGTTTTCTCCGCAGAATCATATTTCTCTACAAAATACTCCATGCTTGCACCAGCCCGGGTGACACATCCTTTGACTTTTTGTGGATTAAGCAACCCAAGCACAGTAATTCTTTGATAATTAAGTTCTGCTCTTTCGCGGCAGAGCGATGTTCCAAAACGATTTTCAAACCAAGTGACATCAGCCCTGATTTCATCTAAGAGTTGGATTTCATCTTTAAGCGTCCACTGCCCAGACAACTCTTTGTCTCTAATCATGGCTGAACCAATCGCCCCACCAATCACAACGCCGCAGGTAGAACCATTATTCAAAATACCGCCAGCAAGACCAGTTAATGCCATAATCAGGTCGTCATTGTGCATTTCTTGCATGGCTTGCAATGGGAGCAATTGTGACTTTGCACAGTTAAAGGTAGTAAACAGAAGTTTTTTCGATTGTTTGCTGTAAGAACTCTGTTTCAAAATGCCTCTTTCTTTTCCTAGTGCCTGACTCGTTAATGTTTTATCGATGTCCAAAAAGATTCATCAGCCAATTAGCTCTTTTGATATGTTGATATGGTCACTCCATTAAATCCCATTCTACTATCTTTTACAAGCCTAAACTTGTCTTCTTTTACCAAACTTGCCAAGCCATTATTCTGGATATATTTCTTGAAATTGGCGTAATGCTCTCCGCCTGCCATTTTCTCAATCAAGCGAATACCCCAACGCCCAATGTTTTTCGTTTTGTCATCAAAAACAAAATCGACTATCAATATAAGACCATTTTGATTCAACAACCTGTACGCTTCTTCTAGCATTCTTTCTTGCGTTTCTCTATCTTTTTCATGAATCGCAAAACTCAGTATGACAACGTCAAATGCAGCGTCTTCAAACCCTGTTTCAGTAGCATCTTGATGATAAATTTTGAGCGGGTAATTGCCTTTTTTAGCCACTCGCAACATGGTTTCTGAAAGGTCAAGGCAATGAAGATCTTTGAACCCATTTTTTGCTAATAACTTAAGCTGATTACCAGTGCCACAACATAAGTCTAAAATTGCTTTATCTTTGTGCTCCAAAAGCTCATTCAAGACCGCTTTACGCAGGGGTTGAATGAACACATAGAGCAAGGGGTCGTAAAAATTTGCTGATGAATTATAATCTTCTTTCATATTGAATCAAATCCTCTGTCATCTTAGGTATGCTAGACTCCACTGCTGAAAGGTCAATTTCGCCACAAAAACACTAAGTTCACAAAGAATTCTCTCAAAGAACACAAAGGAAAACTTTGCATTCTTTGAGACTTTGCAGTTTTTCAGTGGCCTCATACTATCATCTCGATTTTTGCTATGCGACTGGTATCCCAGCCTAAAGTGCGGCTGTAAACCCACTAAGCAATAAAATTGCGACGCCAAAGATGATGTTAAGTAGCATCAACATGGCTTTTAATTTTTCTTGGGATGGAGTTGATGTGCTTTTCATAGCCAAGCTGCGATACAGGGCAATAACAATCATTGCCAATACCAAAATATGTTTTATTGTCAGTACAACAGAATAAGCATTGCCAAAACTAAACAGTCCCAAGAATTCTGAGGAGCGATTAGCTTGGAGCAAGCCGGTGAGTATCAATCCTACCAAACTCACGTAAACCCACACACTATGGCGTTTTTGGATAGCATCCATCAGTTTTTTGGTCTGCGGCCCCTTCCCCAATTCTTTTTTGACAGAGGGCATGACGGTTAATCCTAATGTAATCAAACCACCAATCCAGACCGCGGTGAAAAGATCATGCAAAAATGTTACTAGAGCGAAAACAATCGTTTGAGTAGACATATGTTTCTCCTGTTATACTAATAATTTTATGGTTAGGTACAGCGTCTCGATTTTGATATTCAAGGGCAGAGCTAATCGAATAACTGTTTGTTTTGTCGTGCTTGGATGATCATCAGAGTTAAAATAATCACCCACAGGATAATTCTGACAGTCGTTGCCTTAATACTGTCTGGGGCAACCACATCGCGATAAGCTGTCTGTATAATCACCATCACTGTACCATGGCTGATGAGAATTGCAATCGCAGCTGGCAAGGCTATTTTGCTGCCTTTCCAAATAACGACTGTCGTAAAAAGGGCTGATATTATACCAATAACAAGGTTATAAACCGGAAGCCAATCAATCACGTAATAGTCCATAATCTTTCCTAGCAGCGCGACTTGGCCGCCAGCGAATATGGACATAGCTCCAATGATAAATGCAATTACTGCTGCGATTTTTCTAAATTTCAATTGCTATTCCTTCGAGGAATGAGAAAAGGTGTAATCTGCTTATACTCAAGATACTCTTCCCCGTACCTTTGTTCAAGTTCTTTTTCCTCAACAAATTTAATATAAGACAAAATGATAGCAGAAAAAATAAATACCATCAAACCAGAAGTCACGGAACCAATTAAAACGCTAATTCCAAAATAAAAATTGATTAGACCAAACGCAAGTGGATTACGAGTGAACGAATAAGGCTTTTGAATTACTAACTTTTGAGTAGCCATAAGGGGCATCGGCGTCCCTTTGCCAATATCTCGTTGCGCTTTAATAGTCCACAACAGAAAAATCACGCCTAAAACAATCAGCATTGAGCCAATAATAACTCGCACAAGGGGACTTGAAAAAAGCGTGAAATGAAACCAATTATCCAAAATAAATTTTGGTACCCCAAAAAGTAAGGCGGGGAAGACCCCAAAGAAAACCAGAACAGGGAGCGCTTTGGCAATAAATCTACTTTTTTGAGAAAGTGGATTCCTTGACACTTCCACAATTTTATCAACAAGCTTCATAATCTCATCTCCCGCAAACTCTCTGAAAGCTTCAATACTTCCAGAGAGTTATCCATCATACAGCTTACTTGGCCGACTTTTTAGTCTTTCGC
>QMOK01000141.1 GCA_003648195.1 Chloroflexota bacterium
AAATGCGACAAAAAACGGTCGAATTTAGGGGAGGAGAGCGACTTCCCCCCAAATTCCTGCCTTTGGCATTTGGGGGGATTTAGAGGGGGGCTAAGGTTTAACCAACAACTTTTTAGCACACCCTCAGAGATAGGAATAATGGCTTAGGGAAATAGTGAGGTAGATGTCATTGCGAACCTCTGTTTTCGCTGTGCGTGCCGTTGGCAGAAGATGTGGCAATCCCCCAGATAGTCGGGGAGGTTGCCGCGTCACAAAAGACGTTCCTCGCAACGACATAGTTGGGCTGCTTTGTTAAGTGCGCCCCCACTATTTTCTGAATAACCATCTTGTTTTGACGTGTTGCACATTGGGCAACTGGAAGAATTTGTATTTTGTAGCTCCGCAGGTGCAACTCGCTCTTAAAGTGAGACGCACCCGCTGCCAGACCATGTATCAATACTTACGCCCCCTCATATTTAAACTTGATCCCGAACGCGCCCACAACCTAACGGTGGGGTTATTGCGTTTGGCGGGGTCGCTGCCGCCGGTGCGGGCTTTTCTTCGGCGTATTTATGCATCTCGGCGTCAGCGCCCCGTAGAGGTTTTTGGATTAACCTTTCCCAATCATGTGGGATTGGCCGCCGGATACGATAAGGATGGCCTGGCCTGGCGGGGTTTGACAACGCTGGGGTTCGGGCATATCGAAGTGGGGACGGTTACACCCCTCCCCCAGGCTGGGAACGCCCAACCGCGCGTTTTCCGCATCCCCACAGAAGAAGCCGTCATTAACCGCATGGGCTTCCCCGGGCGCGGCGCGGATTTTGTCGCTCGTCAACTATCCCCCGTCTCCCGTCCCCCATCCCCCGTCATTTTAGGCGTCAACATCGGCAAGAATAAAGACACTCCCAACGAAGAGGCCGCGCGAGATTATCTTTTCTTGCTGGAGAAATTTGCGCCCCTGGCCGATTATTTGGCGGTCAATGTTAGCTCGCCCAACACGGTGGGGTTGCGGCGTTTGCAGGCGCGGGAGGCGTTGGAGGATTTGCTGGCGCAATTGGCCGAGGCTCGGCGTCAATCCCCCGTCCCACGCCCCATTCTTGTTAAACTGGCCCCAGACCTCACCTCCGCCGAGTTAGACGATGCTTTGGGCGCGATCATGGATACGGGCATGGATGGCGTCATTGCCACGAACACAACCATCGGACGGGATGGTTTGCGTTCCCCGGTGGGGGAGGAAAGAGGCGGCTTGAGTGGGTTACCATTGCGCCGGCGCAGTACCGAGATGGTGCGTCAAATTCACCTCCGCACGAATGGGCGTTTGCCTATTATTGGCGTGGGAGGAATTGCCTCGCCCTCGGACGCCCAAGAAAAGCTTGACGCCGGAGCCAGCCTGGTGCAGGTTTATACGGGGATGATTTACAACGGCCCGGGCTTGGCGCGAGAGATTGTGCGGCAGGGGGTTAGTGACTAGGCTGGTAATATGTCAAATGTGAATTGATGGTTTGTGGCAGCGAACGAGAGTTTGCCTGTGCCTGAAACGGGCACTCTTGTGCCCTACTACGAACACGTCAAATTACACTTGATATACCACTAGTCACTGATACCTGATACCTTGTTTCCCTGATTCCTAGTTTTTATCACTAGCCCCAACAAAAAACCCCAGAGGCAGTCGTTAGACCGTACTCTGGGGTTCTAGTTTCAAAAAGATGGTTGGCTTACATCATGCCAGGATAGCCGCCCATGCCTCCGCCGCCGCCCATAGGAGGAGCAGGTTGCTCGTCATCGGGGTCGTCAGCTACGAGGGCTTCTGTGGTTAGGATCATAGCGGCGATAGAAGCGGCGTTCTCAAGAGCGCCACGGGTCACCTTAGCTGGATCAATAACGCCAACTTTGATCATGTCTACATATTCTTCGGTGAGTACGTTGTAGCCCAAGTTCGGTTTGCCTTGTTCTTCTTGGTAGCGGCGAACATTTTCTAAGATTACAGCGCCGTCTTTGCCAGCGTTTTCAGCAATCTTGCGAATTGGGGCTTCAAGGGCCTTGCGGACAATTTCAACACCAACTTGCGCGTCAGCGAAATCCATTTCTAGGTCGTCTAGGCTAGAAATGGCGTTGATGAGCGCAATTCCACCACCGGGGACGATGCCAGCTTCTACGGCGGCACGAGTAGCAGAAAGAGCGTCTTCAACACGGTGTTTCTTCTCTTTTAGCTCGGTCTCGGTAGCAGCGCCAACGCGAATGATGGCCACGCCGCCAGACAGTTTGGCGAGACGTTCTTGTAGTTTTTCGCGGTCATAGTCGCTGGTGCTAGCCTCAACCTCGTTGCGGATTTGTTCCACGCGGGATTTAATGCTTTTGTTGTCGCCTTGCCCGCCAACGATGGTGGTGGTGTCTTTGGTGGAGATGACTTTTTCAGCCGAACCGAGATCTTCTATGGTCGCGCCATCAAGTTTGCGGCCCATATCTTCAGAAATCACGGTGGCGCCGGTTAGAACAGCAATGTCTTGCAACATAGCTTTGCGGCGGTCGCCAAACCCGGGGGCTTTGATGGCTAGAACGTTCACCATGCCACGGAGTTTGTTCAATACTAAAGTGGCCAGAGCTTCGCCGTCAATATCCTCGGCGATAATGACCATATCTCGTTTGCCAATTTGAACCAATTTTTCCAACAAAGGAACAATGTCCTGAGCGGCGGAAATCTTGGAGTCGTGAATAAGAATGCTCGCGTTTTCAATGACAGCTTCCATATCATCGGCATTGGTCACGAAATAGGGAGATAGATAACCACGGTCAAATTGCATACCTTCTACATACTCTGTCTCAAAGGCCAAAGTCTTGGATTCTTCAACGGTGATTACGCCGTCTTTGCCAACTTTGTCCATTACATCAGCAATCAACTCGCCAATGTAGCGATCCTGAGCAGAAATAGAAGCGATGTCCCCAATTTCTTCTTTGGTGGTGACATCAATAGCTTGCTCGGCAATTTGCGAAGAAACTTTTTGCGTGGCGGTTTCAATACCTTGCTTAAGGAGCATAGGATTGAACCCAGCGGCCAAGTTTTTCATACCCTCGGCAACGATAGAGTGCGCCAAAAGGGTGGAAGTGGTGGTGCCGTCTCCGGCGATGTCATTGGTTTTGGTGGCTGCCTCTTTCAAAAGCTGGGCACCCATATTTTCAAACTTATCTTTCAACTCAATTTCTTTGGCAACAGTTACGCCATCGTGGGTGATGGTGGGGCTACCAAAACTTCGGTCCAGAGCCACGTTGCGGCCCTTAGGCCCTAAAGTGGTGATAACCGCTTTTGCTAATTTGTCCATGCCGGCTTGCAATTTTCGCCGGGCTTCTTCAGAAAAGACTACGCGCTTTCCAGCCATAGAATTCTACTCCTTGAAACTAATGTTTACTAAACGTGAAAACGATTTAATACCTTTTTGTTGGGCAATTGACTTAAAACATAATCAAAAAAAGCTTTATTTTTTCGGATTGGTTTATGAGCCAATAATTTAGCAGACACGGGTTGCGACTGCTAACCAACGCGAAATATAATAACTGGGTTCTAAATGAAAGTCAAGTTTAGAGAGGGCGTCAGGTGTGATTCTAATAAGATTCTGACATTCAGCGGGGAGACTGTTTTAGAGGTGGGATAGGCTGGAATTTTGGGAGGTAACAGTCCCTAAAAGTGGTGCATTTTTAGGGGGAGCACTCAAAGGTTGTTGGAAAGTTCTGCCCCCACCCTGCCTCCCCCAAATGCGACAAAAAACGGTCGAATTTAGGGGAGGAGAGCGATCTTCCCCCAAATTCCTGCCTTTGGCATTTGGGGGGATTTAGAGGGGGGCTAAGGTTTAACCAACAACTTTTTAGCACACCCTCTTTAGGGGTTGGGGTTGCTTTCTATTAACAAACTGCAAATGGCTTCGTTTTCGGCGACAATGCTCATTAGGGTCGGATCTTCGCCGTAAACGTCTTCCAAACGCCCGAGAATTTCTAGCGCGTGGGGGCAGTAATTTTGGCCGGGACGGCTCAATGCCGCTAGAACCGAGCCATACCGCGCGTAGTAGTAGGCCACCTCCACGTTTATTAGATCCAGGCCTTCCACGGCCACGCCTCCCACCTCGTTTTCTGCTGCTGTACACCCTTCCACGGCGCATTTTAAGACTGGCACGGCTCCCTCATAATTGCGAGAGCGGACGTAAATATCCCCCAATTGGCCGTAAGTGTTAGCGTTGTAAGGGTCAAATTCTACTGCTTTTTCGGCGTTCAGGGCGGCTACAAAAAATTCCCCATCCCTGACGTATGTTTTGGCAATAGCGATATACGGGAGAGGGTCTTGCACGCCATTGGTTTGGTTAATGGTGACCGCCATGTCGAAATATTCCAGCGCTTTCTCGTATACTTTTAAGGCGCGGTATACAACTCCGATGCGAATATAAAGAAAAGTGAGATTAGGAGTGATTGCGGCGGCTTTTTTATATTCTTCAATGGCGAAACGGTACTCTCCGTAGGTTTCCATCACCGTGCCGTATACCCGATGCGTGTCCATTAGTTCTGAGGCTTGTTCCACGGCTAGTTGAGCGTGTTCTCTGGCTTGGCCTAGTTGATTTTGATCTAATAGTACCTCGGCGTAAAAGGCTAATGCCAGGCCGTTGTTGGGGTCTAGGTTGATGGCCAGCGTGGCGGCTTGTTCGGCCTCCGCGAGCCAGTCTTGACGCTCTTCTTGGCTGGTTGCGACTGAGGTTGCGCTCCAGTCGAGAACCAAGGCGCGGATGGCTTGCACGTTGCTGCTGTCTGGGGCATCTTCTACAGCTTGTGCTATTTCTTGCCGGGCGTCAGAGAGACGCGCAACACGCTCTTCGTGGGTGGAAAGGAGGCTAGAAGAATAGGTTAAGATGCGAGCTAATTCCGCTCGGGTTTCGGCGTCTTTGGGGTTTTGCTCCAGCGCGTCTCGATAAGCGTCAATGGCGTCTCGGTCGTTGGGGTCGTAGATTTTGCCGGCGTCAAAGTAGGCTTGCGCTTCTTGGAGGTAGGAATTTGCTATTCTGGTTGCGGTGGGAGTGGCTAAGAAGAGAGGTTCAAATTTGCCATCGGGTTTGTAAACTTCGTTAGCGAACCATAAACCGGCGATAATCATCCCCGATAGAATGAGTACCAGGGTGAAGTTGATTTTTTTTCTTTTGTTACTGAACGAAGGGCGCTTTCCGCTTAGGTACTGGTCCATAAATTGATGTTTGCCTTTCAGAATATCCCCTAAAACGGGCAGTCGGGTGACCTGCGAATATATCACATTATATTTGATAACCTACTATAAGTGAGTCTACTGCAAAAACTACAAAGTCTCAAAGAGTGTACAGTTTTTCTTTGTGTTATTCGAGAGAATTCTTTGTGAACTTAGTGCCTTTGTGGTGAAATTGATCTTTTTTGCAGTGAAGTCATAAGTAGATTTCGGAAACCTTACAGAGCCTTATCTGCGTAGAAAGTCTAGGGAGCATGTTTTAGTCATCTAGGCTTTGCTGGCAGATACTTAGCCCCTCATTGGCATTCGCTACGGCTATCTCGTTTTCTCCAACTTGGCTTAACATGGTTTGGAAAATGGGAATGGCTTCTTCGCATCGATCGGTGCGGGCTAAAGTTAGGCTGTACGAGGAAAATATCTCAATTACTTTGAGGTCGTAAGAAAGAGAAATACCATTGACTACCTCATTATTGCTGGTCATTCCGCCTTGGACTGCCAAAGAAAGGTGTTCTAAGGCTTCTGGGTACTGGCCGTTTTTGGCGTACATGACGCCCAAATTGCCGTGCATTTTAGCGTTAGTGGGATCATCTTCCACGGCCTGCGAGGCGTATTGGATGGCCCGACTGTATAGGCCTTCCAAAAGATAGATGCGAGAAATTTCATAGTCGGGGGTGGGGTTGGAGGGGTTGAGGGCGTTAGCCTGATTGAACGCGCTCACGGCTTGGTCGTATTCGCCTATGGCGTAGTAGCTGTATCCTTGCATGAGGTGCAAATTGGGAATTTTGTTGTTGATGTTAATGGCCGCGCTGTATTCGGTGATGGCTCTTTCATAATTGCCTGTCCAGTATAGCACGTACCCTCGGGCGCGGTGCGTCTCAAGAGAGGTGGGGTCTAATTCTAAGGCTCTTATAGATTCTTCGCTGGCTTTTTCAAAATCCCCATTATCAATTAGTATTTCAGCGTAAACAGCATGCGCGAAGGCGTTATCGGGCGCTAATTCTAAGGCTGTTTTTATAGAAGCCTCCGCTTGAACGTAGTCACCAGTGAAGTCTAGCGCCCAGGCGTGAACGACATGGGCTAGAGGGTTATCGTTGCTGCGCAGCAGAGCTAGTTCCGAATTCTCAAGGGCGTCTTCATATTGCCCAGCGAGAATTTGAACACGTGTTAGGTTCACATAGTGTGAGGAGTTATTTGGCTCGGCGAGAATGGCTTGTTTATAGGCGTCTATGGCGTTAAGAAGTTTTCCTTCTTGATAGTAAGCCTCGGCTTGGTTGATGTAGGATTCTGGGTTTGTGGTGGGTGTTACCGTGGGGATGAAAAAAGGCTCAACGACAGGGACAACTTGCAGGTTTATGTAGACAACAACCGCAATTAATGCCAGTAACATTAAAATACGCCACGGCCTTGATCTCCGCCGGGGATGTTTGGACATTTTCCATTTGCTTCCATTTAAATACATGCTTTCATCTTACCACTACCGCAAAATGCAAGTCAAGGATGGGTTGCTGACGGGCGCACGGGGATGGGCGTTGCCGGGGGGACAGAAGAACCAATGGTTACAGGTAACCGTTCACTCCCCCCTAATAAAAAAGCGTTGATGTGTCACTCTGAGTGAACGTGTCCTAGCAGCATACGCTAGGCTAGTGAACGAAGAGTCTCCCTCTCGTAAGCGCAGGAGATTCTTC
>QMOK01000142.1 GCA_003648195.1 Chloroflexota bacterium
AATTTTTTGAAGGAAATGCCTACGTAGTAGATTATGATGATTATCATTAATGAGGTGAGCGTTATGGAAAAAATGACTCGGCAACCAACACATCCAGGCGAAATTATTAAAGAAGACTATCTGATTCCACTATCTCTTACTATTACAGATTTGGCTTCAAATCTTGCTGTTTCAAGAAAAACATTGTCTAAAATCGTAAATGGAAGAGGGGCCGTAACCCCTGATATGGCTCTTCGTTTGTCTCGCGCATTTGATACTTCTCCCCACTTATGGATGAATCTCCAAAAGAATTACGACCTCTGGCAAGCGGAGCATAGTTCCATCGCCTGGCAATTGGTTAAACCAGTACTGACTCAAATTTCACCTGCTAACAGGTAATTAATGATATTTAGTTAAGAGGCTATGTCATTGCGAACGCAGCGCAGTGGAGTGTGGCAATCTCTTTGTTTGCAGTAGAGAGACTGCTTTGCGAAAAACGCTCGCAGTGACATCAAATTGTGACTTTCTGTTTTCCTGTTCCCCAACCCCCCAACCTCAAAACACATGCACCGCCGAGGCCTTGAACGCTACATAAACCTCGCTTCCTTCTCGCAGGTTCATTTCCTCGCGTGAGCGGTGAGTGATCATGCAAATAAACTGGGAAGATGAAGCAATCCCCTTGCCTTGCGGGTGAGGGCTGGGAGATGAAATTTTCACCGTCACGTAGATAAACGCGCCCCGGTCGGCGATCTCCGTAACCACGCCGGGAAAAGAGTTCCGCGCACTGGAACAGAGCGACACTTGAGAAAGAATAATATCCTCCGGGCGGAGCGAGACGTGCGCTGGGCCGGTTAGCTTGGTTATCACCGAGAACTCCAAGCCGTCCCAGGCGAAAGTCTTGTGCCCATTCTCCCCTGCGCTGGTGACCATTCCTTGGAAGATATTACGCGCGCCTACGAAACGGGCCACAAATGGAGAGGCAGGCCGGCGGAAGATATCTTGTGGAGCGCCCACTTGGACGATGCGCCCTTGATGCATGACGGCGATACGGTCAGCTAGGGCGACCGCTTCCTCAAAGTGGTGGGTGACATGGAGAGTGGTGGTTCCCAATTCGCGGTGGATGCGGGCCAGCTCGCGCTGCAAATCTTCGCGCGTTTCTGGGTCTAGTGCGCTCAACGGCTCATCGAGAAGCAGCACTTGGGGGTTGACCACTAAGGCGCGGGCTAAAGCTGTCCGCTGTTGTTCCCCTCCACTGAGAGTTTTTGGCTTACGATGGAGAAGATGGTTGATGGAGAGCATTTGAGCAATCTCTTCAATTTGGCTATTGAGGCGGGCTTTTTTCTTTTTTCTACTATCCCCGAACAGACTTCGGAAGTCTTGTAATTGAAGCCCAAAAGCAATATTCTCGGCCACGTTTAGGTGAGGGAAAAGGGCGTAATCTTGGTACACAAAGCCAATTCCACGGCGTTCGGGTGGGAATTGGGTGATAACTTCACCTTTTAGGATAACATCTCCTCGGCGTGGCTGATACAACCCAGCGATCGTCTCTAACAGCACGGTCTTTCCCGCTCCGGTAGGGCCGAGGAGGACAAAATATTCTCCCTCTTCGACAGTGAGGTTAATGTCTCTAAGATGGAATTCTCCGAGTTTAATTTCTAGGTTTTGGAGTTGGATATGGGTCATTCTTCCCGCCGTTTGTTTACCATGCGCAGAGCAATAAAAGTTACCAGACAAATTAGGATGATAAGTGTAGCTACCGGGCGGGCGTACTTCAACCCATAGGTCTCGAAGCGTTCGTAAAGCAACACCGGTGCTACCATAGGGTGATAGGCCAAAATGACCACCGCGCCAAATTCACTCAGTCCACGCGCCCACATCATGATGATACCCGCTAGGATGCTGCGCCACGCCAAGGGAAAGGAAACACGCCAGAACGACTCCCAAGAAGACGCGCCCAGGGTACGGGCCACTCGTTCAAGACGGGCGTCCACTGCTTCGAAGCCCTCTCGCGCGGAATCCACCAAAAAAGGCAAACTAACAAAAAGCATTGCTATTACAATTCCCGGCGTGGCAGAGACAAACTTTAGCCCTACCAAACCAAAGGCTTTTCCCAGTAACGTGCGGCGTCCGAAAACCATCAACAAGGCAATGCCGGCGGCTGAGTGCGGAATGACGATGGGTAGGTCTATCAACCCCTCCACCAGGCGTTTGCCAGGGAATGTGGAACGCGCCATTAAATACGCCAGCGGCACGCCTAGTATAAATGCTATTGCGGTGGCAATGGCCGAGCTGGAAAAGGTGAGTAAAATAGCATTTCTGACCTCGGCGTCTAGGAGCGTTTCCCAGAGAACGGCGGGGCTGTTGCTGGTGAGGGTGCGGAGAATAGGCCAAGAGATGAAGAAAATGAGCAATGCGCCTAAAATGGTGAATGCTAAGCGGCGCTTATCGGAAAAAAGTGAGGGCATGGGACTCCTTTAGCGCAGACCTCGGAGGTTTTTGGAAACCTCCGAGGTCTTGGTTCTGCGTAATTTACTCACTAACCAAGGCTTGCAACTCTTCGGGGAGGGCGTTATATTGGGCGGTAACAGGGGGAACGATGGGAGGTTGTCCTTGTTCTTGGAGGATGGCCTGCCCCTCGGCGCTGAGCAAGAATTTGACGAATTCTACTGCCAATTGGGGGTGGGGGGCGTCTGTGGGGATGGTTATTCCGTAAACTATGGGCTTGCCGCTCTTGATGATGGTTTCTCCCGGCTCGGCGCCGTTTAATTCTACTTGAGCATGGCTGTAAAAATCGGCTTGCTCTACCATGCTTAGGTTAATCTCTTCGGGCAGCTCAATGAACGTTAGATCATGCTGCACGGCTACAGAGCGGTAGATGAAAAAATAATCCATATCCCCTGATTCTATGAGCGCTATCAGGTCGGTTTCTTTGGGGCGGATGTTCTCAGGTGGGCAGTTTGTATCTAAACTTTCGTATAGTCCTGGGATGTCGTAGTATTCCTCGGCCAATTGCCAGACCATTAAGGTGCGGTAGCCGCAGGGATCGGCGTTTGGCTCCGAGTGGCCGTAAACCACGCCCTCACGGAGGAGGATTTCGTACCAGTTCTCGCTGGTGATCTCGTCTGCGTATTTGGCGCCCTCAATGTAGGCTATCCCCATGGTGTTGCGCGCGAAGCGGATGTTCCATTCGGCAAAACCGGGGATGAGGAGTTCGTCTATCACGGTGTAATCGGCGGACATGATGAGGTCGGCCTCACGTCCCAGTTCGCTAACCTTGCGGGCCGTGGTGCGGCTGCCCGCGCCCTCGGTTAGGAAGGTCACGTCTGGGTGCTTGGCTTGGAATGCTTGGGCGAGTTCATCCACGGGGACGGTCAGGCTTCCAGCGTGGAAGATGATCAACTCGCCGCTCAAGCCGGTTTCCTCCGCCGGCAGGGAAGAGGCGCAGGCAGTTAAAAGGAAGAGTAAAAAGGTGGTTAGGATTACAAAGGTTTGAAACAAGGTTTTCTTTTTCATGAGTCTCCTAAAATAAATAGATATATACACGTAACGCGCATTTCATTGGGCGGATGAACACGGATTGAACGGATTTCTTTTTTCCGCTCTGTCTCTGCTTGCGTTCTGTTTCGTGAATCTATTGAACAATAGTTTCTTGCCCCGCTTTTTTTGTATCATAGCCGCTGAGGGCGTTCACTGCGTTGCGGAATTCCCCGCTGTGAAGAGTTTCTAGGGCTGGCGTCAGCAAAGGATTTTGATAATGTTCTTCAGGGATAACTAGATCGTAACGCTCCTCAAAAAGAGGGATGAAGTCCAATTCTTTTTGTCGGGCGGCGGCCATGACGCATATCCCCGTGTCCGCTTGCCCATTTGCCACGGCCTGAGCTACAGCAAGATGCGTGTTCACGGCCCAACCATAGCCCTGAACCATTTCGGCTGGGATAGCCTTTTCTCTCAGTTGTTGATCTAGCCACAAGCGCGTCCCCGCCCCCTTTTTTCGATTGATGAAACGCACACCCTCTTGGGCTATGTCTTCTAATTTGCGGATTTGGAGAGGATTCCCCGGCGCAACCACCAACCCTTGGCGACGGCTTGCTAGCGTTACCAAGCGCATGTCCCAGTCAGGGAAGATGTGCCTCACGTAAGGGAGGTTGTATTCTCCGCTGAGAGGATCAAAAAGATGACATCCCGCTAATTGGCAAATGCCTTGCCGCAAGGCCATCAATCCATCCAGGCTGCCAACCGGCAAGGCGAACATTTCGGGCGTGGATTGGTTTTCCGAGAGTGTCTGCGCCAGCAAATCTAGGGCAAAGTCGTGGCTGCCCATAGCGACCACTGATTCCTTGTTGGGCGTGTGAGGGAGGAGGGATAAGTTAGCCAAAAGGGTTTGGCTGGTGGCTGAGTAGTATTTTTCTACAAAGCCGCGGACGATATTTGTGGAAGTCAACTCAACCAGTTTCTCCTCTTCGAGTTTTTTGAGATGATAGCGAACCTTGGCGGGGTGCATGTTTAGGAATTCTCCTAGTTGGGTCAGCGTGGCCGGCGCGGCCATTAGCGCCCGCAGGATGTCACGCCGTCTGGAGTCTCCTAAAATTTGCAGGGTGGAGAAATCGGTGATTTTCTGAAAGGGTTTCATGTTGGTTTGCTCGCTAAAGTTTTGTTTAATGTTAGACAATATTTTAGTAGAAGTTGGTGAAATACGCAAGGTTTTTCGGAGAGAAGTTAAAAAGAAAAACCCCACGGCGTTAGCCGCGAGGTTTTATAAAGCTGGGGGCCAGGGATTCGAACCCCGACTTACTGTTCCAGAGACAGCCGTCCTACCATTAGACGAGCCCCCATCAGCGGGGCTATTCTATCATTGAGAGAGATGGTCGTCAAACGAATTTTTAGAAGACGGAAGCATGGATGGCGCGTATATTTTTGTTTTCATCTCTAAAAAGCCCATATTAACGTCATCGCTCCACAAACAGCAGTAATGATGAAAGCGATAACAAAGGTAGTGCGAATAACCTTGGATTCTTCGCCGATGCGGTCAATGCTAGCTGAGGCGTTTTGCAGTTTGGCAGGGGAGATGACGCTAGCTAGCCCTCCGCCAATCCCGCTGGCTGCCGCGATGACGATACCCACAGCTCCAATTTGCTTAGCAGCCGAGAGATGCAGTCCGGTTAGCATGGCTATAGACGAGGTTTCAGAGCCGCTGACGAATCCGCCTAACAATCCCAAGAATGGAGCGACCAGCGGGTATAGCCGCCCAAAAGCCGAGACGGAGGCATGGGCCAGGACATGCACCATATTCCGAGCGGGGTCAAGCAACTGCCAATCTAAACCTTTGCCTGAATGGTTGATGACGAAAGCGATGGCGAAAAAGATTGCGGCTGCAAAGACTGGACGCGGGGCGCGTTTCCACCATTTGCGCAAGGAGGTTTTGAGTTGCTCCTTTGTGGGTTTGAGGAAGGGAAAGGCTAAAATGGTGCTGACTAAAATCCAGAAATAGGCTTGCCAGAAAAGGCGCATTTTTTCTGGCGAGCCGGGGATGATTTCTATAGGCATTACCAAACGCTTGAAAGTCAGGTCAAAGAAAGGTAAAAATGGAGCGTTGACCAATAGTGAAAAAGCTGTCAATATGAGCCAGGGAGAGATGGCTGCCAAGAGAGAAGTTCCTTTCTCAGAGGTGAGGTCATCCTCGGTCAATGCGCTGCGGTCTGCTAATGGCTGACCGGTGATTTTTAGGTAAAGCAGCATGACCAAGATTACGCCCAAGCCGGCAGCCACGCCCGTTAGCGTTACTATTCCCAGGGCGTTCATGCCCATGGCTATGAGGCCAGCAGTCACGCCAGCGACTAGGGCAGGCGCCCAACCACGCCGAATCAGCCTCCACTTTCCCGCAATCCATAACATCCCCAGCGCAATACAGGTACTAATAACTGGCATATAACGCGCAAAATAGTTTCCCATCTCCGCAACCGGCTGCCCAACGAAATTAGAGAAGACCACCACCGGAATCCCCAGCAGGGCGTAGGTGCAAAGGGCGTCGTAACCGATAGCTGGTAATGCGATGGCCGCGAATGAGGAATATCCCAGGGCTAGCATAATGGGGGGCAAGATGGAGACCGGAACCGCGCCTAGGGCTGTGAGTAGTGTTCCAAAGCCAATGTTGATGAGCATGATTTGCACGGCTTGGTTGGTGGGGGAGACAGATTTTATGAGGGTTACTACGCGCTTGATGGCTCCGGTTTCTATCATCACCGTGACTTGAAAAATAGAGGTTGCTACGACCAGCGCGATGGGCAGCGAAGCAATAATGCCTGAAAGGCTAGACTTTAAAACAATGGTTAGCGGTGTTTGAAAATACAGCCAGGCGATGAGGGCGACAATTATCCAGCCGATTAAGCCCGCCACGTCGGCGGCGGCCCAGCGTAGAATGAGCAATAAGAAGATGATAATGATAGGGAGGAGGGTGAGTAGTATGGGGGTGATGAGCATGGATGTCTCCTGGGCGGATAGAGAGGTAGGTTATTAAAGTATTGTTGCTGGTGCTGGAGTGAGTTTTGCCAAAAGAAGTATAGCATATTTTGTTTTTGGAGTGGCCATTCGCGTTCTATTCTCCCAGTGTCTCTGGCGGAGCAGCGCCAGAGGATTTCACCTCAGTTGGGCAGGGAAATGTCTCTCTTTCCCTGTGAGTACTCAAAGATTGTTGGAAAGTTCTGCCCCCGCCCTACCTTAGCGCAGCATACTCGAAGAGTGCCCCTAAATGCGACAAAAAACAGTCGAATTTACCCTGACAGGATGCTTCGCGAGGGGGATTGAGAGGGGGGCTAAGGTTTAACCAACAACTTTTTAGCGCACCCCCCTTCC
>QMOK01000143.1 GCA_003648195.1 Chloroflexota bacterium
GCATCGGCCGCACCGACCTCCCAGGGGGAGATTATGCCACGCTGATGAAGAGTATTAATGAGCAGGTGCTATCCCTGCCGGATGATGTGCGGATTCTGCCCGGTCACATGGGCGAGACAACGGTGGGCGCAGAGAGACGGGGGAATGTGTTTTTGGGGTAGGAAGTATGTGTATAAAAATGAAAAATATTTATGCTACAATAAAGTTGTATTTCTGGTAATGTCTTTTTTAAGGGAAAAGAGAATATTATCGTCATGTTTATTTCTACACGATAGTATGGCGATATTGTGAAAACAGTGGGAATCAGAAAGGATGATTTAATGGAAAACAAACACTATAAGAAAATACGCATCTTTGCGGCCTCGACAAATGATTTGCAAGACGAACGAAACCGATTGCGTTTGGTTGTCGATGAACTCAATCGTGGTATTGCTGATCGCTTTGGATTGACTCTAGAATTGCTGGATTGGGCAACCCATACGAGACCCACAATGGGGCGGCCACAGGGTATCATCTTTGATCAAATACCACTGGATGAATGGGACATCTTTATTGGTATTTTATGGTATCGATTTGGCACACCACCAGGGAAAGCAAATCCCATCAAGGATACCCCATTTTTGTCTGGTACTGAGGAAGAATTCACAGCCGCTTACCAGTCATGGAAAAAATCGGGGCTGCCGGATATCCTTTTTTATCGCTGTATAAGAGAAATCCCTGTTGATGCCGATGCAGATCAGTTAAAACACGTGCAGGATTTCTTTAAAGAATTTGATGTTTCTGGAACTCATTCTGGTTTGTATGATCCTTATGAAACCGTGGAAGAATTTGAACGCCGTGTTCGAGAGCATATAACCGATTTGATCATTGATTATGGCAAGGAGCAATTGAAAGATACTCGAAAACCCGAACTGGCAAAGGCAATTGAGGAAATTGAGGAAACGCCGAAATCTAAGAAGAATGTTGTTTCATCTTTGCATTTACCATTTACCAATCGCGAAGATGAAATTAGACAAATTACTTCATCTTTGGCACCAGCTTATCATCTCATTGATGCGCCTGCGGGATATGGCAAAACTGTTTTTTTACAAGAAATTCAGAAGCGATTTGATGAACAGAATTGGAAGGTAGTTTATATTTCCATTCGAGAAAATGGAAATATTCCAGATATTGCCAAAAAAATAGCAGATGAATTTGGTGTTAAAATCAATGCTTGTAAAGACGCTACACAATGGGGTTTAGACCTTGGCAAGGTAATTATCGAGAAACATCAGCAAGCGATAGAGAGAAATAATGCTAATCAAAAAAGTGGAGTTATTTTGTTGTTGGATATAGATAAGCGAGGTTGGGCTTCCTTGTTGCCAATTGTAGATAAACTTGTTCAAAAATTTATTCCCAGTTTAGAATATAATTTACGCGAATTCCAAAGTTTCACAAGTCAGCAAAATCCTTTTCGAGTAGTTTTAGCTGGTCGATATTTAGCTGGAAAAACATCATCGCCCTTTGAACTCCCAATTCTTAGACTTACTCCTTTCAATTATCGTGTAGTAAGTGATACGGTTAGGAAATATTTGCCACACGAAAGTAATATTAAACAACTCGCAGCTCATTTGATATATTACACTGCAGGTCATCCAGGTTGTATCGCCCGTGTTTTAGAACGATACAAATCAAAAGGGTATCCTGTAGATGAATTCTTCAAATATGAAGAGGAGGTAATATGGGAGGAAATCGTGTGGCGCGAAGCAGATGCAGTTTATAAAGATATTCCACGTGGTTTACGACGAATATTTAAAGATTTAAGCGTTTTTCGTTACTTAGATTACGACATTTTGGGAAGATTGCTTGATGGATCAACTTTTTCAGATTATGAAGATCCATATAATTTGGCTGATAAACTAACGCAGACTTTCTTGATGGGTCGGGAAGGACGTCTATTACATGATAGTATTACGAGGCGTTTGTTGGCACTTTGGTTATGGAGAGATATCGGGAAGCAATCATTTGCAAGTTATTGCCAACGAGCTTATTCAATTTGTTTGGAAAAGCTTCAAAATCAAACAACTCAGTTATTAGAGAAATGGGCTATAGAGTGCATGTTTCAGTTCTTGCAAGAACATGTTGAGATTGTACAAGATGGAAATGAGCGGAAAAATCTTCGGCGAGAATTCTTTAGTAAAGTAGTTCCTGACGTCTTGGACAAGCTTTTAACAGATAGGGATACCAGAACAGAACTGAGCGCATTATTGCTTGAGATGGAAAATGATTGGGAATTCCGGTTTACGGTTAATTATTATTTGCGAGAGAACCAGTTTACTGATGAACCATACTTAAAGTTAAAACAATATATTGAAGTTTCAAAAACGAGTTTCAGAGGAGATAGCTATGCCTGAACAAAACCCTTTTATCGGCCGCGATGATGAATTATCCCAAATCAAGGACTTGATGGACGACTGGGAAAAGCCGCATCTTTTGTTTGTCCAGGGAGACGGAGGTATTGGCAAAACACGTCTTTTGCAAGAAACCTATAGCCGGTTTGCACAACCGTCTGATTCACGTTTGCTTTTCACTCCAATTTTTGATTTTGATGATCGTAAACTTCAGCTTCCGAAAAATTTGGAATTTGAAATTTCACAAAAATTGGGTCGAGATGTAGTCAAATCGTATTTAAATTCGTTGCAGGATTTACGGAAAATGGAAACGGGGGAGTTTAGTCAATCTGCGATTGACAACCAGAAAAAACAAGTCCGTTTAGCGTTTTTAGACAGTTGTCAGCAAGTTGCGCTAAATCAGCGTATAGTATTATTGTTCGATACGGTTGATGCGTTTGATAACGAGAAAAAATGGGCGGAGATTTGGGACTTTTTAAAAGAACTATATTTAAAAACAGCTAATCTGTTTTTGGTTTTTGCGGGGCGTAATGTTGAGGAATTGTGGAAGTCAGTTCAAGGCAGTTTGTTGAAGAATGTTCACCTAATTAATCTAGCTTCCCTTGGCGAAGATGAAAGCCAAGAGTATTTGCAGCAAAGACAAAATCAACTGCATATTTCATTAGAGCCAGAATTAGGAAAAAAAATATTAATATTATCTCAAGGGCGGCCTATTCTGATGGATTTGGCGACTCATTGGCTAGCTCACGAGCGGCCTGATAAATGGCTGGTGGATAGTAGTGTTGAAGAGTTATTATTACTTTCCGAGCAAGAAAAAAAGGATTTTGAAAAGAATTTAGTTCTTCAAATTTCTCAGGTTCGCACTCAATTAGATCGTTTAATTTTATTGTTATCTCGAGTATATCCATTGGACGTGAACGCGATAAGTGAACTTTTGAAAATCTCAATCGAAAGAAGCCATGCATTATTGGATGAGGCCAATAAGTATGTTTTTGTGAAAATATTGCCACAAGGCCGTATTGCTCTGCACGATGAGATGCGTCGCATGGTGAATCAATATGTATGGGATGAAATTGATCCTACAAAAGATAGAAGAAAAAGAGATAGCAAATGGGCTGCAAAGTACCTGGCCAATAATATTAGAGAAGTTTCTGAACGCATTGAACAACTTGAGTCTCTCGAAAAAACTGCTAAAGAGACAGATGATGCTCAAGCAGAGTTGAGCGCATTTGTAGAGCGCGAAAGCCTGGAACACGAATTATGGGATATGAAGGAACAACGTTTATATCATGTGATGTATTCAGATGCTCAACAAGGGTTAGACGTTTTCATGAAATTGTTTGACGAGGCTACTTTAGCTTATGAATTTTCTTCGCGGGATGAATTGCTCGACTTAGTAGATAAGTATTTAGATAAATTCTCGCCAGAACAAAAAAATGAAATTGGTATTCGACGAGTGAAATACTTTCTAGATAAAGGAGATTATTTACAAGCGAAGAAGTTGACGCAAGAAATATTGCAGCGGGAAAACATTACGATTGAACAAAAGATTGATATGCTCATACAGTTAGGGAATTTGGATATCAGGTTGGGAGAGCTAGATGATTCAATAGCCACTTTTGAAGAAGCAGTTAAATTGAGCAAGACACATGATGATCATTGGTTGGCTCGCGCACTTAACGCTCTAGGGTGGGCATATCGCAACCAGGGTAATTATAAAAAGGCTTTATCAAACTACTTGGAGGCATATTTCTTAAGTTATCATCTTGGTGACCATAAAAGAACGGCTTGGCTGTTGAACAATATGGGATACCTAAATGCTTTTCGAGGAAATCGCCAAAAAGCCCTTGATAATTGCTGGTCAGCTTTAGAAATTTGGGGGGAAATCGATTTTGGCCGTGGAATAGGAGCTACTCATAGCACTCTGGGAGAAATTTATAGAAGGTTTGATCAACTAGAAGAAGCATTTTTCCACTACAACAAAGCGTTAGATATATTTTCGGATGCGAATGATATTGAGTGGATGAGCACTGTGAGATGCGGTCGTGGAGCAGCATTTCTTGCCGAAGGTAATTTAGAAAAAGGAATGGAAGATTTGCAATGGGCTTTGGATAATGGGCCGGAAAACTTAAAGCCACGAGCATTGCATTACCAAGCTCAATTTTATATGCTGAGCCGAGATTGGCTTGCAGCAGAAAGTTGCTTAGAAGAATCTAGAAAGGTGAGTAGTAGAACAGGGGACAGGCAATATAATTTTAGGAGTTTTGCGGATTTGATTGATATTACATGGGAAACTGGAAAATTTAGCCAATGGAAAAAATACAAAGATGAATTAGATATATTGTGTAAGCAAGAGTTTGGCGAGGAAGTTTATAGATTGAAAGGTTCTTCTCTTCGTAAGATTGGCGATTTAGCTATTTGTCATGGCGATTATAAGGAAGCACTAACTTCATACCAGAAGGGGTTTTCTTTAATAGGAAAATATGAAGTGCATAGTCCTTATACCGTGAGAGAGCAACTTAAGATAACAAGCATGCGTATTAACCAGGTTTGCCCCATAGAGACAATACGTGACTTAGGTAAGGACTTAGAAGAGTATTGGAAGAATACAGAAGAATTGCTCCAAGAATACCCTGAAGCGTTGCTGACTTTTGATCGTTGGAAACAGGAAAAAGGAGAATCAGCATGAGTGGAAACTACAACGACTTTAGCCGTTCTCTAATTGTTCTATACGATAAAAAAAACACTAATGCAAATAGCAGTGAAGGCCAATGCGACTGCGCCTGCGCCTACACCCCCTGCCCCGCCATCACCTCCGCTGACCTCACCGGCACCTGGCGCACTGCAAACGCGCAAACATTCCCACTCTCCGAAAATTGGCATGGATTGTTTAACTCCGTTGGTCCCACTTCCTTAGCTGTTCTCAATCCTTCCGCCTATGAACTTTGGTCGCGTTTCAGCGAATCTCAAAACATTGAATCTCTCAAGTTAAGCGAAGAAGAAACCCACGCTTTGCGTGAAATGGTTTCAGCTGGACTCTTGCGTAAAACTTCACCATCTCTAACCCCTGATTCGCAACTCGTAACTCATAACTCGCCCCTCTCCTCCTGGCTTCACCTCACCGACCGCTGTAACCTGGACTGCGCCTACTGCTACCTTCCACACGTGCGCGAAGATATGTCTCCCTCAACTGGCCGCGCCGCGATAGATGCCACATTCCGCTCGGCGGTGAAGCATGGCTACCAGAAAGTTAAGTTCAAGTACGCTGGGGGAGAGCCGTTGTTACGCTTCCCGCTTATTTTGGAACTGCACCAATACGCCCAATCTCTAGCCGACCAACATGGAATAGAATTAGATGAGGTCGTACTCAGTAATGGCACTTTACTTACCAGTGAGATGGTATCTGCGCTGCAAGACCGGGACATTCGCTTGATGATTTCTTTGGATGGGGTTGGGGAATGGCATGACGTTCAACGCTTTTATACTGGAGGTCGGGGTACGTTCGGGGATGTGGCCGAGGCTGTGGAATTGTCACTTGCGCAAGGTCTTATCCCTGATATTTCCATCACTATTAGTGGACGCAACGCCGAAGGTCTCCCTGAGGTGATTGCCTGGGTACTTGAGCGTGATTTGCCTTTTAGCGTCAATTTTTACCGCCAGAACGATTTTTCGGTGGCGCACGAAGACTTGAAGTTGGAAGAAGAGCGGATTATCGCTGGAATGTTGGCCGCTTTTGAAGTTGTCGAGCAAAATTTGCCCGAACGTAGTCTTTTGGCTTCTCTCACTGACCGCGCTAACTTAGCTATTCCGCATCAGCGCACGTGCAGCGTAGGGGATAGTTATTTGGTTTTTGACCAACATGGACGAGTCGCCAAGTGTCAGATGGAAATGGGACGCTCAATTACCGATATGAACGCCGCTGATCCTTTGGCCGTTATCCGTGAAGACCAACTTGGTATTCAAAATATATCCGTGGAAGAAAAAGAGGGCTGCCGCGATTGCCAATGGAAGAATTGGTGCGCGGGTGGCTGTCCGCTAGAGACTTACCGTGCTGCTGGACGCTACGATATTAAATCTCCCAACTGTGCCATCTACAAAGCTATCTTCCCCGAGGTTCTGCGGCTTGAGGCTCTCCGCCTCGTTCGCTGCGCTAGCGAAACAGCTTAATCTCTGTTTTTTACCCTCTACCACCTAAAACCCCTCCTGGCTGCCAACGCCAAGAGGGGTTTTGCGTTTCCTAATCCCCGCGTGGGGGGGGAAAAATTGACTATCCGGATACCAACCCCAGGCCTATAGCGGTTCATCCCCACGTGTGTGGGGAAAATATCTCGAAGCGGTGAACGCTCTCCTGTTTATGCGGTTCATCCCCACGTGTGTGGGGAAAATGCGCCAGTATTATAATCAATTTTGTATTCTGTCGGTTCATCCCCAC
>QMOK01000144.1 GCA_003648195.1 Chloroflexota bacterium
CGAATTTTGTTAGCAGGTCATGGAGTAAGGCTTTGCCTATGCCTCTGTTCTGGTGCTGAGGAGAGACTGCTAAACGGGCGAGGTGCCCTTTCAGGGTGCCGCCGGTGCTAATTTGATACCCAATAATTTGTTGGTTTATTTCTGCGACAGTGGCAATGACGGCTATATTGTGAGCGTACTCTAGTTTATCAGGCGGAGTGCGCCAGAAGGGGGCGAAGGCCATTTCATCTATTTTTTGCACTACTGGCAAGTCTTTTTTTTGCATGGCGCGAATGAGCGCTTCTGATTGGATGTTTGGTAATGGGTCGGAGGTAATTTTCCGCGTTAGTCCGCTCACTTGGCATTCTTGGGTAAATCCGCTTTCTTGAAGAACTTCTTGGAGCCAATCTTGAAGAACAATGGCGGCAACTGTTTTGGTTGGTCTCGTTTTTTTAAGTTTTTTTTGGGCCAGGGGCCACAAGAGATGCCAGGCTTCTTTGATGGGAAGGTTTTGATCGCTAGCGAACAGTCTAATCCAAGCTATTTGAGGCGGGTCTGGCGGGCAAGCCAAGGCTGCGAGTATTTGTCGATTTTTGAAGACGGATAGAAAAGGTTGTTTCCCAAGCCAGTTGAGCGGAGGAACCCATCCAAAATGGCGATGGATTAGCGTGGTGGAGCGCAATAGAGCAACAAGAGATTCCTCATCTTTTTGGCCGACTTCTTGGGCGTTTAGTTTTTTGCGGTGTCTGAAAATGGTTTGGGGGTGTTTCATTTCGTTTGAAGTACTTACAACCCGAATTGTAAATGGCGAACGGTGCTGCCAAAAATCTTGGGGGTTCTACCGCAAGGGTATGCCACTACCGTTGGGCGACCGCAAGGGTACGTCTGGGCCGGGCTAGCGCGAGGGTGCATCTGGGCGACCGCGAGGGTGCGCCCCTACGTATGCGGTTAAGGCGTTTTTGAAAAAGATTATTTGAGAAAATTGTTTGGGATTTTCAGCAAACGTTTTACTAATCGTTGTTTCAGGTTAGGACGGTCTATATTTTCCAAACCGTTTTCCATGGAGGCCAGCGCTCCTATGGGGTTTTTTAGGCGAAGTTTTATCCCCGAAATGAACTGCATCACCTGAGCGTATTCTTCATGGGCATTAATTTCATGGAAGATGCTCGCCGATTGTTGATATGCGGCAAGGGCTGCTTCCAGCTCGCTTAGTTCTTCTAGGACTGATGCCCGGTTTCCTAAGGCCATTGCTTGTCGTTGACGATCACCAGCTTGGGCGAATATTTCATCTGTGCCTTCTAGTGCTTGCATCGCTTCTTCGGGGCGACTGTCTTGAAGAAGGGCTACAGCTTGGTTGTTACGCATTTCTGCGGCGGTAAGCTCATCACCGGCAACGGAGAAGCCTTCTGCGGCTCCCGCAAAGGCTTTGGCGGCGGTATCATATTTTTTGGCTTTAAAAGCTCGTTTGCCTTCTTTTTCGTTTTCTTTGGGGGTTTTTACATTATCCATATTTGCCATTGCTAAACTACCGCCTTCTAAAATATTGTAATGCGTCTAATTACCAGAATAAATACATTATAAAGTAATATCAAGTAACCCTTCCGCTACTGTCCGTAATTTATCCACTGACATTTCATTTAGTGTTTGGGCGATTTGTAAGTAAGGCTGATTGATTGGTTTGACGACAAATTGTTGCATTTCGAGTGGGAGGTCTAAAAAGGCTTCTACAGCTTGTCTTTGAGCAGCCCATTTCCCAACCGGGCCTTTGCTGTCTTTAAATTCACCAATAGGCAAATCGTAAACAGCTAATAGGGCTTCGAGTTCTGGTAAGGGGATTGGGAATTTCCCCATCTCATAAGATTTCAACCGATAGGCGGTAATGCCTATTTGTTCTGCGACTTCTGTCATAGACAGGCCAGCTTCTTCCCTTATTTGACGCAAGCGCACTCCAATAATCCGGCGGCGGAGCTGAATCCGTTGCGTCACATCGCTAAGGTCATCAAGAGGGTCAATCTCTGAACGGACTTTCTGTCCCCAAAAATGCTCTAAGGGCACATCTAGGTAGTAAGCTAGCACTTCTAGCTCTGGAAGAGAAGGCGATTTTTCACCTTTTTCGTACTTACTTATCGTCGATACGCTCACTCCCAAAGCCTCACCGCACGCTTTCATAGATTCCCCAGCTTCGAGACGGGCATCTCGAATGAGAACGCCTAGTTTCTTAGATCGAATGACAATTGCTAATTTGTGATCCATAAGAATTCACTCCACTTGAAATATTGTTGAAAAATAATGCTTTAGAAAAATTCTCGGTCTCATATTGCGCAACCCCAAGTTTTAATATTATAGCACGGGGAGTTATCGTCTTCGGTGTGGACGACTATCTGTCATAATACTTTTAATATCCACTCCAAACATTTCTGGTTTCAGTTCAAAACCAGCCGCGATAAGTCGCTTTGAAAACATAGGGCGCATACCGGTAGGCTTTAATTCTCCAATAATTTTACCATCTTCGATACCTGTTTGTTCAAATTTGAAAATATCGGTCATAACAATTGTGTTGCCTTCCATACCCGCAACTTCTGTAATGTGGGTCACTTTCCGAGACCCATCTGATAGACGAGATTGTTGCACGATTACATCTACTGCCGAGGCAATTTGTTCGCGGATTATGCTTAAGGGCATGTCTAACCCAGCCATAAGAGACATGGTCTCTAAGCGAGAAAGGGCATCACGAGGAGTATTGGCATGTAGAGTCGTTAGAGAACCATCGTGCCCGGTATTCATGGCTTGGAGCATATCCAAAGCCTCTCCACCGCGCACCTCGCCAACAACAATGCGGTCTGGTCGCATACGAAGTGAATTTCGCACTAAATGGCGGACATCAACCTCTCCTTTTCCATCTATGTCTGGAGGTTTTGTTTCTAGCCTGACAATATGATCCTGGCGAAGTTGCAATTCAGCAGAATCTTCTATAGTGACAATTCGTTCATTGTCAGGAACGAAACTTGAAAGGATGTTGAGCAAAGTAGTTTTCCCCGACCCAGTCCCGCCAGAAATGACAATGTTCAAACGTCCTACGACGCATGCTTCTAGAAAGTCTGCCATAGAACGCGTAAGAGAACCAAATTTAATGACGTCTTCCACAGTCAATTTGTCTTTGCCAAATTTGCGGATGGTAATTGAAGGGCCATCAACCGCTACTGGCGGAACGACAGCGTTTACTCGAGACCCATCTGGAAGACGAGCGTCTACTGTTGGGCTATCGCTATCGATACGACGTCCCAGGGGAAGAACAATTTTTTCGATTATCCGCATCACATGAGCGTTATCCTTAAAGGTCACGTTCGTTTTCGTTAATTTGCCAGCTCTCTCTACGTATACGGAGTCGTGGCCGTTTACCATCACTTCGGTAATAAGGGGGTCATCCAACAGAGGTTGAATAGGTCCAAATCCTTTTATTTCGTCAAGCACACCTTGGAAAACATGTTTTTTTAGATTGGCAGAAAGATTTACCCCTGATTGTTTATAAATTTCGTTCAGATATTCAAGAAGCATATCGTCTTGCTTAATAGCTTCTCCTGAATGAGCATCTAGTTTTCGAGCCAAGTTTTCAGCAAAATACTTCTTGATCTTTTCTATGTCGCGATGCTGAACTTTAGAAGAATTAGCTTGTAAGTTAGGATTCATTCTCAACCTCTTCAACGCTAAAATTTTCTTCAGGGCTGAGCCAAATAATATGTTCTTTGTTGATAGTAAGAAACTCGACCCGATATAAACATTCCCCTTGATTATCAAAAACAGAGGCGTTGGTAATGGCAATGAATTGAGAATCGCCGTTCATTTCATCACTTAACCGTTCCTCAGGACGAACATAAACATCCCCTTTTATGAGTTGAGTTACTGTTTGAATGACGGTAGGGATCACATCTTTAGTAATGTAATTTGTATAAAATTTTCCCTTACTATCGTAGTGTAATGCCATAATTTCGCCTCCCGTTTTTCAAAGCCCTGCAAGACTTTGAAAGTCCGTTTTATCTCAGTCCTCGCTAGAAAGTCTAGGCATAGTATAACCTAAACCTGTCCGAGTAACGATATGCTTTAATTTTCCAGAGTCATCTTCCAGTTTGCTGCGCAACCGAGAAATAGTCACCCATAAAATCTCTTTTTCGTGTCTGTATTCTTCTCCCCAAACTGAAGTTAGTAACTCTTCGGCGCTCAAAACGCGGCCAAGATTATGCGCAAATTGGAGCAGAAGCCGGTATTCTGTGGCTGATAGCATAATTCTTTCTTCGTCTCGGTAAACTTCTGCCCGCGCAAAATTGATGCGTAAATTATCATGTTTGAACGTAGGAGAAAGGGCTACTTCTCGTGAGAATTTCGAACGCCGGAGAACGGCTCTCACTCTGGCCAAAAGTTCTTCTGCCGAGAATGGTTTCACTATGTAATCGTCTGCGCCTACGTCTAGGCCTTCTATGCGATCACTTTCATCCCCCTTTGCTGTGACCATAATCACTGGGACGTGAGAGAAGTTCCGAATACGCCTACAAGTTTCAAACCCATGCAAACCGGGCATCATAACATCAAGTAATACCAAATCTACTTCGCGGTCAACGAGCAATTCAAGCGTTTGTTCGCCACTAAGCGCTTTTAAAACTTCATAACCTTCAACTTCTAAGTTCGCCGAAATCAAACGAACGTAACGCGGTTCATCATCCACAACTAAAATTGTAATCTTTTCCATACAGCCTCCCACCAGTCATAACATTAACTTACAATGGGTAAATAGATGTGAAAAGTAGTTCCTTCACCCAAAACTGACTCGGCAAATATTTCGCCATGATGCGCTTCTATAATTTGCCGACAAATGAATAAACCTAAACCACTGCCTCTGGTGCCGACCTCGCTCCCGGGAACGCGGTAAAAGCGGTGGAAAATCTTTTCTAAATGATCTTCTCCAATCCCTGGTCCTGTATCTCGTACAATAACATGCGCTTTACCATCTGTTTTCTTCAATTGCACAGTTACCGTAGATTTTGGAGCATATTTATTTGCGTTATCTAGTAAATTATCAAAAACCTGAGCCAACCTCGCTGGAGTGCCGTTGATGACCATCTCTGAGCAGTCAGAGTGGAGATCAACTACTAAATCGAAACCAATGATCTTGACGCGCTCAACAACATCTTTCAAAACTGTGGCCAAACGGATGTTCTGAAATTGCATGTGAAGCGTACCAGATTGCAACCGCGAAGAATCTAAAAAATTATCAATCAAAATCCGCAACCGGTCTGCCTCGTCATCAATGATTTCTAAAAACTCTCGATACGTCTCCTTATCCCATTCAACGTCTTTCCGCAGCAAAGTTGTCGTGTATCCTTTAATAAAACCTAAAGGAGTTCTCAAATCATGTGAAATTGTAGCTACAAAATCTTCTTGCATTTTGCCTAGTTGGCGTCCCCTTTCTAAAGCATTTACTTTTAAGATTAATTGTTCTCTTTCTACAAGATGAGATAGTTGCTCGGCTACGAATTCCGCCAAACGAATCTGAGAAACGTTATACTCTGGCCCTCCAAAACGAATAAGAATTAAAGCCCCTATTTTCCGACCGCTTTGTTTAAGTGGCACCCCTAAATAATATCGCAACAACAAACGATTTTCACCCGTATCTTCCAGTGATTCGCGTTTAACTATCGTTTTATCGGCCTTGTAAATACGTCTAGCAACTTCTGCTCCCCAAGCAACATCCGCTTCTTTTGCTCTACCTCTGCCTACGGCGCGAGCAAAATATGGAATGAGTTTATCTTTTTCAGCCAAGTAGATAACCAAGTTATCAAAAATAAGAATCTCTCGGATTAAATTCACAAGCTGCGGCAAGGCATCTAATGCTTCTCCAGCCTCCGCCACTAACCGGTTTAGTTCAAATAACTTGGATAATATATCCTTATCTGCTTGCATTGATTCGGCCATCTTAGCGAAATTCCTATGTCTCTTCTCAATAGTTTTCAAAAAGTCGTTGCCCTCAGATGATGTTTAAGGCATCTCTTATGAAGTTTATAATCAGTATCTATCTCTGTCAATCCTGTCCATTTTTATCTACGGAATATCTTCTCGATACCTTGGAGTAAATCTAAGATTTTCGAGGTTCGCATGCAAAATACAGCATGAGTTGCTTCTCTTTCTTATAGTACATTCAATTTTGAAAATCCTCACTATCGAACTTTTCATTCCTGTAAACTGTTTGTAAACCTGAAATAACTATTTTATGGTGTAATGAAAATCTATGACCACTTTGGCATCTTCTCTAAAATCCAAAATATTGATCATTGATGATGATCCCACTGCCACTGAACTACTTGAAGTACTTTTGGCTTCTTCAGACTATCATGTAATAACAACTTATTCTGGAGAAAAAGGACTTGAGATAATTCATCAAAACCCTCCAGACCTTATCATTCTAGACTTACTCATGCCTGGTATGGATGGATGGCAAACTTGTTTAGAAATAAGAAAGTTCAGTAACATACCTATTATTATTATATCAGTAATTACCTCTCCTGAAATAATCGCCAAGACATTAAACCTCGGAGCAGATGAATATCTCACCAAGCCTGTCTCTGTCAGCATGCTAACAGCTTGTGTTGAAAATCTTATCCGGCGTGCAAATACCGAAAAGATCATGCGGACTAAGAGATAAACTATTGCTTGAGAACTAAAACATCTGTAATTATTCACTCCCCTCCCGCAAATGTTCAATGACGTGTCATTCTGAGAGCGTTTTTCTCGAAGAATCTCCTATGTTTACGAGAGGGAGACTCTTCGTTCACTAATCTTAGCTCCGCTAA
>QMOK01000145.1 GCA_003648195.1 Chloroflexota bacterium
CGTTTGTTTTCTAGAAAGTAGCCAAACCAACATAAATGTTTTGTTGTTCACTCCCAGGTGATAGTTTTGCGCTCATTATCGAAAAGTTTTCGTTTTTCTCCGCGCTCGTCCGTGCTCGTCAGTGTCCAATTTGAGCAGAGAGCAATTTTCGCTGGGCGATGACGGCCTGCCCAAGGGCTAATCCGCCATCGTTGGCAGGAACTTTTTGATGCGTGTAAATGTTAAAGTCATCTTCTTGTAAAAGAGCGATAGTTCTTTCTAATAAAGTGATATTTTGCCATACGCCGCCACTCAGGGCTACGGTGCTGATGTTATGTTCCGCGCGCAGTTTTCGGCAAACCGCTTGAACCATTTTCGCCAAGCCATTATGAAAACGGGCGGAAATGCGCGGGATCGGCACTCCGCGTTCCAGGTCGCTAAGGATAGCCTGGATAGCAGGCGCAATCCCTATTATATCTGATGCCGTGGTACTAAAGTGATAACTTTCTTCTTCATCTTTGGCGGCTAGGGCTTCTAGCTCAATGGCGGCTTGGGCTTCGTAACTTATTTTCTCACAAACGCCCAGCAACGCCGAAACAGCGTCAAAAAGACGTCCCGCGCTAGAGGTGGGGGGAGTATTGATCTCTTTTTCGAGTTGGCGGCGCAGAATTTTGAGAATAGGATAATCTGGATTCTCGGCGTCCAAACGTTGAGCGTGGAGGACGGGCACAAGGTTGGGGTTCCAGTCCAAACCCAACACGTGTAAAACCGCCAGGGCCACGCGCCACGGCTCACGGACGGCTTTATCCCCGCCGGGGAGAGGGACATAATCCAAGTGATAAACCCGATGATAACCACCGTAATCCGCAAGAAGAAATTCCCCGCCCCAAATTGCGCCATCGTCCCCGTAGCCGGTGCCATCAAAGGCCACACCAATGACAGGTTTTTCGCCGGGATAATTGTTCTCGGCCAGGCAGGCCGCAATATGAGCGTGATGATGCTGAATTTCAAAGAGGGGGAGATTCTCGCGCTGGGCGCGTTCCCGAGCGTAGTTGCTGGCTAAATAGTTGGGGTGCAAATCGCAAGCGACAGCCTCCGGTTTGGCACGGAAGAGGCGCTCAAAATGCGTAATGCTTCTTTCAAAGGTGCGTAACGTTTCGTAATTTTCTAAATTGCCGACATGCTGACCAAGGAAGGCGTAACGGTCTTTGGTGAGGCAAAAGGTATTTTTTAGCTCTGCTCCCGTGGCTAGTAGGGATGGGGCTGCGGCAGAGAGCAAAACGGGAAACGGGGCATAGCCGCGCGAACGGCGGAGAGGGTAAGGGTGCTTGTTCGCCACGCGGGTGACAGAGTCATCGCAGTGGACGTGAATTTCTCGGTTATGAAAAAGGAAAGCATCGGCGATGTGGTCGAGATGTTCGCGGGCGTCCTCATTTTGGGTGACAATAGGTTCGCCGCTCCAGTTACCGCTGGTCATCACCAGGGCGCGGTAAGGCAAATCTGGAGCGGGATAGCTCTCACCTTGGGCAAAGAGCAAATAATGGAGCGGCGTATACGGGAGCATCACGCCAAAGGTGTTTTGCCCTGGCGCAATTTGCGGAGAGAGAGCGGAATCCGCGCGTTTGGTGAGCAAGACAATGGGGCGCTCCCGCGAAGTGAGGAGTTCCCGCTCTTGAGCGTTGACGCGGCAATGTAGCTCTATGTTTTCGATGTTAGGCATCATCAGAGCTAACGGCTTGGAGGGGCGGTTTTTACGCTCCCTGAGGAGAGCCACCGCCTGGGTGTTCTCGGCGTCACAGGCCAGGTGAAATCCCCCAATGCCTTTAATAGCCACAATTTTACCTTGGCTTAGTAAATGTTGGGTTTCTAAAATTGCCTCATCTTGAATCTGTCGCGGGGCAGGGGTTTGGGGTTGTGAATTCTCATCCCAAGTTGCTAATTCTAGCCAAACGTGCGGCCCACATGCTGGGCAAGCCACAGGTTGGGCGTGAAAGCGGCGGTCGAGCGGGTCTTGGTATTCCCCGGCGCAGGCGGCGCACATAGGGAATGAGGCCATAGTTGTTTTGGGGCGGTCGTAGGGGACATCTTTGATGATGGTGAAACGCGGCCCGCAATTGGTACAGTTGATGAATGGGTAGCGGTAGCGAAAATTGTGGGGGTCGAAGAGTTCACGCAGGCAGTCGGCGCAAACGCTAACGTCTGGGGAGATGGGCTGGAAAGCGCCGGGGAGGGCTTGGGAGTGGACAATCTCGAAGGTGGTGAACCCGGTTGGGGCGTAGGTTTCCCGCTCGATGGCGTCAATTTGCGCTAGGGGCGGGGTATCCTCGCCCAGGGCGCGGGAAAACGCTGCTAGCTGTGTTTCGTCCCCCTCCACTTCAATATCTACCCCCGCCGAGGTATTGCGAACCCAGCCAACCAAATCCAAACGAGTGGCTAATCCGTACACAAAGGGACGGAAGCCCACTCCCTGGACAATGCCGTTAATGTGAATCCGAAGGCCTTGGATGACGGGCATAGATGCGGCTTCTAGGCCTCTTTGATAGCAGTTATTAACCAGTTTAGCCAAGCGTCAAATCCCTCTCCTGTTTGGCAAGAAACTGGGAAGGTGACTAAATTGGGGCTGAGGATTTTGACGCCTTTTTGGAAATAATCCATGTCAAAGGAAAGGAGAGAGAGGAGGTCAATTTTGTTGATGAGAAGGACATCCACATTTTGGTACATGGTGGGGTATTTGTAGGGCTTGTCGTCCCCTTCTGGCGTGGAAGCGATGAGGATGTTCTTATGGGCGCCGATTTGGAATCCGGCGGGGCAAATTAAGTTGCCGACATTTTCCACTATCAGGAGGTCAAACTCTTTTAAATCCAGTTGGGAGAGGGCGTTGCGGAGCATATTGGCGTCTAAATGGCAGGAGCCGCCGGTGTTAATTTGAACAGCGGTCGCTCCGGCAGCGGCGGCGCGGTCGGCGTCTATGCTGGAGGCTATGTCGCCATCAATGACAGCAATTTTGAAGCGGTCACGGAGAGCTTCAAGCGTGCGTTCTATAAGGGAGGTTTTTCCGGCTCCGGGCGAAGCCATTAGGTTAATGGTCAGCACGCCGGCTTCATCGAGTTTGGCCCGATTTTCAAGAGCTAATTGGTCATTGGCGTTGTAAATTTTTTCGACAACGGATACTTTCTTGGGCATTTGGCTTCCTTTGTTGACTCATATATAAATATTATGCAAAGCGACACGAATGTCGCACTACGAAAGCGTAACGCGATATTTATATCGCCTTTCCCCGCACACTTTCAACAGATGAACCCCTTTGTTTTATTCGATTTCGATGTTTTCTGGACGGAATTCTTTTCCTTTTTTCGGTGGGCATTATAATATAGTTTGATGAATATGTATATGGGTTATCTATAACCTGGTGTGCTAAAAAATTGTTGGTTAAACCTTAGCCCTCCTCTCAATCCCCCCAAATGCCAAAGGCAGGAATTTGGGGGGAAGTCGCTCTCCTCCCCTAGCGAAGCATCCTATCAGGGTAAATTCGACCATGCCTTACATCACCAAATTCAAATCCAGCCCACGCGCTTGGGAGCGTTCCATTCTCCAATCGTCCTCGGTGGCCGGGACGGGCAAGATTTCATCCTCGGGGCGGCGCACCAGGCTAAGGGCTTCCTCTGGGCAGGCGGGGACGCACACACCACACCCCACGCAACTCACCTCTTTAACGGCAATAACGCCTTTATCTTCGTCTAGGCTGAGGGCGTCAAACTGGCAATAATCCACGCAAATTTCACATCCTACGCACAAATCTTCGTCCACTTGGTTTACAAAAGCCGAGCGGGCGACTACGTTGGCAATTCCCATCTCAGAGATGCCCCGCAAGATGCCGCAGGAACATGTACAGCAATTACAAATATATGTTAGCCCTTCTTTTGTGTTGCTCACGGAATGTACTAAACCGGCCTCGGCGGCCCGTTTTAGAGTTCCCATGGCTTCTTCTTGCGTCTGGGCTTGGATTACTGGGCTATTGTCAAAAGCTCCAGGGCGTTTACTGAGGATCATGCATACATCTAAGGGATGCCCGCAGGGATTGCCGATTAGGGCTTGCTGCTTACGGCAGATACAATCCACCACTCCCCAAGCATTGGCACCAGCCACAATATCAGCCGCGCTCTCGAAAGGGTTTATTTCCATTCCCGTTTGGATAGTTTCATTCACTGGTACAATACGATGAAACTGAGGCATTGTCGCCATCACATTAACAAAGGCTTGTTGGTAATAATCTTCAAATATCTGAGCCATTTCAGCGTCCAGGGTGGCAAATTGCATCTCGTAAATCCCCACCACAAAAGGCATGATAGCATAGCCCAATCCGTTCTCTGCCCGTCCAACCGTGATAAGCATTCTGCGAGCTAATCCTTTGAGTAAATTCCGCACTTCTTTCGGATCTCGGCCTATGCGCGCGGCAACTTCCTGGGATGTTTCTAGGGTCAGGCGCAGTTGAGCCGCTAACTCCGCTTCTTCGGGCGTGAATATCATTTCCAGAAGACGCAGCTCGGTGCCATCGTCCGTGGCTGGGAATCCATTGGGAAGGGAATCTAAGCGAACGGCTAATTGTTTGTAAGGGGAAGTGTTCATTGGTTCTCCTTTGAGCGGGTATGAGGAGTTTGAGGGAGATGAGGGGTATGAGGTTTGTGAGATTTGTAAGGGGTATGAGAGCGAGTATAACATACAATACCCTTTTACAAAATGTTAGTACACTTTGCGAAGAATAGCACATGCCAAAAGAAAAAATTTGTGTTATATTTATACTCAGAAATAATCTCTCACCCCTAAGCAAATGGCTAAATGCACACTATTTTCAAGATGTCCTGTAAGGGGGTAGTCTCTGAGCAAAAATTTTAAATATTTTGCCAGAATCACGCGAAGCGTCCGCGTTCATCTGCTCAATCCGCATTCTATTAAACATCCCAACTTTATATAGACAGCCGAGGTACCTTATGAAACCTATCTCCCGTCGTATCATCACTATCGCCACTCTGGTGGTCGTTTTCCTCCTCTTTAGCGCGGCGGCAGTACACGCCTACACCGCAAATGAGACCGCAAACGATTTAGGAAACACAGCCTACGCTCCATCCGTTTCTAGAGATGCTCCTGAACCAGAAAAAGACACCTGCTTCCAATGCCATATCACGGGAGAATACACCAACCTGTGGACGGCCACAGCCCGCTGGGCCGTCTTTGGCGTAGCAGGACTGGTCTTTCTCTTCGGCGTCATCCGCAGTGTGAGCGTTTGGCGCACCCGCGAGGCGTGGAAACCCATCCCCACCCGCGTCATGGAATGGGTTGACGAACGCTATCAACTCTCGGAGTTCCTGGAACCCATCCTCAGCAAACCCGTCCCCGAATGGCAGCGCCGCTGGTGGTATTGCCTGGGAGGATTGACGTTCTTCCTTTTCCTCGTTCAGGGAGCTACGGGTATTATGCTGGCTTTTTATTACAAAGCCACACCCGAAACGGCTTACGCCAGTATCCAGTTCATTGAAACAGAAGTCCGCCTGGGAGCAGCCATCCGCGCCATCCATCACTGGTCAGCCAACGGGATGATTATTATGGCAGTAGCGCACATGTTGCGCGTCTTTATCATGGGAGCCTACAAAAAGCCCCGTGAACTAAACTGGATCAGCGGCGCTGTGCTTCTAATTGTCACCCTAGCCTTTGGATTCACCGGCTACTTGCTCCCCTGGGATCAACGCGCTTACTGGGCCACCACCGTGGGAACTGAGATTGCGGGAGGCATCCCCGTGATTGGCAACTTAGCTCTCGTATTACTGCGTGCGGGATGGAACGTCACCGCCCTGACCCTGAGCCGATTCTACGCCCTCCACGTGTTAATAATTCCTATCATCACCGTAGGAACTATGCTCATGCACTTTATTATGGTCCGAAAACAAGGCGTTATGAAACCGCTTTAGCGAAGCCTCTGAGGTTTGTGAAGTCTCTGAAGTTTATGCCTCATACTCCTCACACCCCTCACATCCCTTACACTCCTCAAACACCTCTGGAGACAAATTATGACCGAAGAGAAAGAAAAAAACAACACCGTTCCTTTTTTCCCAGACCACGCAGCACAAGAAGCCAAAGTAGCCCTGGGGGTTGGGGTTATATTGATCATCATCGGCGTGCTAGGCCTGTTTTTCCCAGTTGGCCTAGCTGCACCCGCCGACCCCCTCAACACCCCCCTCCACGTCAAACCAGAGTGGTACTTCCTGTTCCTTTACCAGTTGCTTCAATTCATTCCCAAGACAGTCGGCTCTACCGCTCCGGTTATCGGGGTCGCAATCCTTGCCTTATGGCCATTTATCGACTTCAAAGCCGATAAAACCAAAAAAGCCATGCGCTACCGAGCCATTATAGCCGCCGTCATCATGATCATCATCATCGCCCTATCCATTTGGGGGGAGGTAAAATAATGACTAAAATAACACGCCGCGATTTTTTAGAAATAGTGAAAAGAATTCTGGCCGCTACCGGATTAGCAGCCCTATTTAGCCCCGTTGTAGCCTATTTTTATCCACCCACCCTAGAAGAAACCCCCGCCGAACCGGTCTTAGTTGGCAAAGAAGATTCCATACCACTTGGCGAAAGCGCAACCGTTCAATACGGCCGCTACCCCGCCCTTGTTATCAACACCTCAGAGGGATTAAAGGCCTATTCCGCTGTCTGCACTCACTTTGCCTGCATAGTCAAGTGGAACGCAGAAATCAACCAAATAGCCTGTCCCTGCCATGAGGGATATTTCGACCCCCTC
>QMOK01000146.1 GCA_003648195.1 Chloroflexota bacterium
AGGGATTGATAGTAGAGAGCGGATCGCCTAATGACATTTTCCATAACCCCCAAGAAGATCGCACCAAGCTATTCCTTTCTCAAATTTTACAGCATTAGGTTCTCTAGTAAAAATCAAAAAAGCCCGTCTCTTATGAGACGGGCTTTTTTGATTAATGAAAATCCCAAACCCGAAAGGTCTCATTAAGGTGTTTTTTTGTAAGATATCTTAGAAGGTGTAGATTCCGATTTAATTATGGCACAATTGAGACCTTTCGGGTCTTTCACTTCACAATAAGAAGCACCCCGACTATGACTAAAAAGCCATAAATTATTTTGTCAAATTTCCCCTTAGGTATTTTTTGATTCACCCAACCTCCTAGCAGTACAGCCCCGACTATCACCGGCAAGCAATATGCGTAAAGCCGCACGACTTCTGGCGTCCACATGCCCGCTAATCCATGCCCAATTAGGATAGCCGCACCAGTGGGTAAAAAATATCCCTGGAGTGTGGCTCTGAATTTTTCGGGAGACCATTTTCGTAACATGCCATAAACCACCACGGGGGGACCATTGGTGTTATATGCTCCGCCGAGAATCCCCGCTAAAAAGCCGGTTACATAAGACCATTTTTCTGTTTTTAGTTGAGGGAGTTTGGGGGAAATCAAATTATATAAACTAAAGCCTACTAACAAAATTCCTAAGATTGCCTTAATCAGAGATTCTGGAGCCTCTTTGAGGAAATACAATCCAATTGGGATGCCAATCCACGTTGAAACAACCAACCGCCAGGCAGCCTTGATTTCGACTTTGCGCCATGATTTTAGCAAAATGACGAAAGCAATTGTGGAAGCTCCCATAGCTACTAAGGGGGTGGCTACTTGCATCCCTACTACAAAAGCTAACAGAGGCATAGCAATTAGCGCGTCTCCAAAACCCAACGCGGAGCGGACGAATGTAGAAAAGAAAATGATGACCAATACTAAGATTGTTGAAGTTGTAGAATCCATGGGGTTCACTCTCGTAATATCAAATAAGATTACATGCTCTTGCTCTAGCCGCAGTCCTCGGCGGCGAGGACGCCGCTATGAGCGGTGGAGTGACTATTTACAATATCTCAAATATCCAATAGCTTTTTCCTCGCCATCACCCGCTCAACGGAAAAAATCAACAAAGCTACTAACCACCAACGAGAGATAACAAGAAATCTATCCCGGCCTGGAGTTGGATGTCGTATGGCTCTTGGCGTAAACCCCATTTTCCGAGAGGAACTTCAATATCGGGTGTAACGCCAACATCTTCTAGCAATGTGCCATCGTTCAAAGCCATGGTGCTCACAGCCAAACGGATCATAGTACCATCGCCCAGGTTGAAGCCAGTGATACCTTCTGTGTTGCCAGCCGAGTTCATGCCAATGATGGTTGCTCGCCCAAGCTCCTTCATTGCGGCGGGGAAATAATCGGCGGCGCTGTGGCTGCTTCCATCGGTGAGAACCACTACAGGAGTAGTCTCGTTCCATTGCACGGGGCCGCGGATGCGATAAGTGGTGCGCGTGCTATCCTCTCGTAAAGATCCCACAGTACCGACAATTCCCTCAGTAAATATCGCGACAGAGTCGTCAGAGTTTCCGCCCGGATTATGGCGAACGTCAACAATTAAGCCGTCTAGGGGTGCATCAGTTTCCATGTTTTGAATAGCTTGGTAAATGTTATGCTCGGCATCACCATCGAAATTAGGCACACGTATGTAGCCAATTCGAGGGCTTGTATTAACCAATCCGTATTCCCAGCCGGGGCAGTCTCCCACGCCGCTGAAAGTGAGGGTGATATCTTTGGTTTTGTGGTCTGGGCCTTGCTGGATGGTCAACTCAATTGTCTCAGCGCCACTTCCAAAACCAACCAGAGATGCGTATTCTGCACTGTACCCATCTTCACCACGGATGACGGGTTCCCCGTCAATGGCAGTAATTATGTCACCACGCCTAATGCCGCTAGAAGCGGCAGGGCTAATTGCGCAGACATCCCAAACGAATAAATACTCATCTTCGCGAGATGGCCCAGGCCACAGAATTATGCCGCTAAATGGACGCGGTTCCGCGCTGTCAGAAGTCTCAACGTCAAATTCGGCTTCCATATTTTGCGGGGGAACAAAACGGCTGTGGTCGTCATTTAGTTCGTGTATCAAATCTGCTAACAAATCCCATACTTCTTCTTGAGATTCTACATCTTCGGCTAAAGCTACATATTCATCGTATATCGCGTCCCAATCGGCGCCGTTAAAGTTGTCACGGACATAGTTAGCTTCTACGATGCTCCAGGCTTGTTTAATTAGTCCTACATAATCATCTGGGCCTTCAATTTTAATTCCCCCCATCGGAGTAGCGGGCTGCACAGTAACTTGCTTTGCCAATGCCGCCGCTGTTGCCAAAGGGCCTGTCGCGGGGGCTCCTTTTGTGGGTTTGGGCGTTGGCGTTTCGGAGGGTGGCATAGTTGTGGGAGTATTGGTTATTTGCACCGGTTCTTCTTTTTCGACTTCAATCATAGGGGATGGGTTTTCTGTTGGAGCGGGGGAAGTGCAGGCCGCCAGTGCCAACCCTAGTGCTAATATCAAACCTAGTAAAACACTAAACCGTTTCATTTCTTAAGCTCCTTTTGCTAGTTTAAATTCTGAGTAGTTACTTGAGTTCTTGACTTTTATTAATAGACGGGCAGACTGGCATCCACAGTCTGCGCCCAGGCGTTGAGACCGCCTTTTAGGTTTTTTACTTTGCAGAAACCTGCGCCCGTCAATATTCCCAAAGCGTACGCAGAGCGAACCCCGGCTTTGCAAATAAGTATAATTTCTTTAGTGCTGTCGAGTTCTTCTAAGCGTGAGGCCAACTGCCCCAAAGGAATAAGTTTCGCGCCTTTTAGTTGTGATATTTCTAGCTCGCGCGGCTCACGCACGTCAACGAGATATAAGTCATTTCCTTGCTCAAGCCGTTTGGCTAGCTCTGTAGCAGAAATATCCCATTCTTCTCCGGCTGAACCTTTCTCGTGGCTGCGGGCTGGGAGACCGCAAAACTCCTCGTAGTTGATAAGCGCGGTAATTTTAGGGTGGTTGCCGCACACCGGACATTTTGGGTTTTTGCGCAGGGTAATGAAATCAAACGACATATCTAGTGCGCTGTAGAGCATTAGCTTGCCTATTAAGGGCTTGCCGATGCCCAAAAGCACTTTGATAGCTTCGGCTGCCTGGATGGTTCCGATTGTCCCTGGCAGTACGCCTAAGGTACCAGCCGCCCCGCCTGAAAGTGCTAATTCGGGCGCTGGGGGTTTAGGAAAAACGCAACGGTAACAGGGTCCGTTTTCCGCGTGAAACACGCTAATTTGTCCATCAAAACAAGAGATTGAGCCATAAATATAGGGTTTATCTGTAAGCACGCACAGGTCATTGATAAGGTAACGGGCGGGGAAGTTATCTGTGCCATCCATAATTAAGTCATACGGTTCGGCGATGCGAAAAGCGTTTTTGGAGGTGAATGGTTCATTATAAACGTCTACCTGAATGTGGGGATTGACGTCTAACATGCGTGCCCGCGCGGATTCCACTTTGGGAGAACCCAGCCGCGATTCGCCGTGAATGATTTGCCGTTGGAGGTTCGAGGAATCGACCACATCATAATCTACCAGTCCAATGCGTCCAACTCCGGCTGCGGCCAGGTAGAGGGCAATAGGAGACCCCAGCCCGCCTGTGCCCACTATCAACACCGAAGCGGCCTTGAGTTTTTGTTGTCCGGCCAACCCAACTTCAGGGAGGAGAATGTGGCGTGAGTAGCGAATAATTTCGGCAGTGGATAAAGTTGGCATGGGTGCGTTTTTCTGTCTCATGTGGTTTTGCCTAAAATTTGACGAAATGCCACTCCCCGGCGTGTGCCGTGAGAGGTATTTTCGGTTTAGCGGCGTGTTTTTTTGAGATAGTACAACACGTTTAGCAAACGAATTGACATCAATTTAAAGAACTAGCCTCGGTTAACACCGAGGCTGGTTTGGGCGATAATAAATAGTTGGGGTCATTCTTTTTTGGGCTTTGCTTCTTGTTTATAGGGTTGTTGTTCTGCTAAAATGTGAATTCCGTTTCTAACTTGGGTGATGACACGTTCTAGAGCTATTTCTAAATTACCTAGTGTTAATGCTACATAGTCATCGGCGTCTTTGCGGGCAGCTTCTCCCTGTACCATAGCCTCTGCTTCAATTTGCTGAGCTTTTTTTCGAGCTTGTTGGACAATGCTATCTCTGTTAACGAGTTTTTCGCTCTCTTCTTGAGCGAGGAGTTGAATACGAGCCGCTTTTTCTTGAGCGTGGGCAATGAGGCGATCTTGCTTTGACAATATTTGTTGCGCTTTTCTAACCTCATCTGGAATAGCTACCCGCATTTGGTCTATAATGTCTAGCATGCGATCTTCATCTACAATGACGCTATGGGTAAAAGGGATGGAACGGCTGTGGTTAAAAAGTTCTTCCAGGCGATCTACGAGATGCAGTATATCCATGAATAAACCTCTCCAAATAATATTTCCTGATCCTTTTTAATATGGATTGAAACTAGGTGCTTAGTTGTATGCCTTTAGTATAGCATGAAAATCAAAAAGCATCAGTCCAGTAAAGATGTTTGGGGAACTATATTTTGATTCTCGCCAAGTTCTTTAAAGCGTTTTTTAAGGGCTTTTTCGACAATTTTTGGAACCATTGAGCTTACATCTCCTCCCAGAGAGGAAATTTCGCGCACTGTTGAGCCGCTCAAAAATGTATGGTCTTTGTTCGTGATTAGAGCCACTACCTCAATATTGGGGGCTAGGCTGTGGTTAGCCAATGCTATACGGAATTCATACTCAAAGTCAGAAAAAACTCGTAGTCCCCGCACAATAACTTGGGCGTCAATTTCATGGCAAAAATCAACGGTTAAGCCGCTGTACCCAGTAATTCTGATATTATCTAATCCATTGAGAGTTTTTTTAGCTAGCGCGATTCTTGTCTCTGGCGAGAAAAGAAGTTTCTTAAGAGGTTTGTCGTAAACCGCTACAACAACTTCATCAAACAAGCGTGCTGCTCTTTTGGCAATATCAATATGCCCATAATGAATAGGGTCAAAAGTTCCTGGAAAAACCGCTCTTACCATTCTAACTCCCTAAAAATTCTAACTAATATCTTTACTGTCTTTTTCATGCCAAATGTTTTTAATTCTATTGGCGAGAGCCGCATGTTCTGGGCGTGATAGTTCAGGGTCTTTGGCGAAAATCTCTTGGGCATACTTGCGGGCTTTTTCAACAAGGCGAATGTCTGTGATGCTGGCTAGCTGCAGCTCCGAGTAGCCAGATTGGCGTGCGCCTAAAAATTGTCCTGGCCCGCGTTGCTTTAAATCTCGTTCTGCAAGCTTAAAGCCATCATTTGTTTCTATCATAGCTTTGAGGCGTTCGTTTTCAACCGCGTCGGTGTTACCGGGAATGAGGAGACAATAAGACTTCAATGCCCCGCGTCCTATTCGCCCTCTAAGCTGATGTAACTGAGCCAGCCCAAAGCGCTGTGCCCCCTCAATAATCATCACGGTTGCATTAGGAACATCAACGCCAACTTCAACCACAGAAGTAGAAACAAGAAGCTGAGTTTCGCCATTCCTAAACTTCGTCATCACGGCATCTTTTTCATTGCCAGACATTCGCCCGTGCAATAAGCCCAGCTTGTATTGAGGAAAAATCTCTTTTTGCAAGCGTTCGTGTTCATCTACGGCTGCTTTTTCCTCAATGCTGTCGCTTTCTTCTACGAGAGGGTAAATGATGAACGCCTGATGCCCTTTCTCCAACTCGCTATGCACAAGCCTGTAGCCTCGCTCCCTTTCGCTGGGATACAGAATATACGTCTCCACTGGCTGCCGTCCGGGCGGCATTTCATCAATAACTGAAGCATTAAGGTCACCATAAATAGTCAAAGCCAAAGAGCGGGGGATAGGCGTGGCAGTCATCACTAATAAATGAGGATTATCGCCCTTCTGGCGGAGAGTTCCCCGTTGCTTGACCCCGAAGCGGTGCTGTTCGTCAATGACAATTAATTGCAAATCCTTGAAGATGACACTATCTTCTAGCAAAGCATGGGTTCCGATAACAATTTTTATCTCCCCTTTTGCAAGTTTTGCCTTGATGGTTTGTTTCTCTGCTTCTGGTGTAGCCCCCACTAACAAACCGATATCCTTTTTCGATAAGCCGCTCCCAGGGCCAAGCAAGACATGCCGCATACTTTCATAGTGCTGCTCTGCCAAAATGCTAGTAGGAGCCATAAATGCCACCTGCGAACCGTGATGGGCAATAGCCAGCATTGCCATAGCCGCCACCACAGTTTTTCCAGAACCAACATCACCTTGCAATAAGCGGTTCATGGGATGCCCCGAAATTAAATCATTGCGTATGCTAGATAAAGCATTCCGCTGAGCGTCTGTTAGCGCAAAAGGCAAACGGCTCAATTGGGCGGCCAACCAATAATTAGGGCTTTTGAAAATTCTCCCCGTTTTGCCTTGCCAAAAATGCTTTTGACGCAAAACACCAAGTTGCAGGGTGAAAATCTCATCAAACGCTAAACGATGTTTGGCCGCGTTAAGCGTCTCTAGCGATTCTGGGAAGTGGATGTGTTGCAAAGCCATTGAGAGCGATAACAACCCCGCCTGTCTCAACATTTCTGCGGGGAGAGAATCTATCACCTGAGGCGCTAATTTCTTA
>QMOK01000147.1 GCA_003648195.1 Chloroflexota bacterium
ACCAGGAAAGGAGAAAAAGGAGTGCTGGTAATTATCGCTTACAATGGTCTAAATAGTCTAGCATGCCGTATAAAAGTTTTCGTGTTCAACTTATACTTTTTCTAGTAGGCAGATCGGTTAAATGTTTTTTTTCAACAATACTATCAGTAATTTCTGGATTTTTCTTTTTAGTTTGGTTGCCAATAACTTATTATGTAGCCCGATATCCCCGCAGTGTTCGTGGGTTTGTATTACTACAGGGGTATATTTTGGGGGGATTGCTAATTACTGCAATCTTCTTATTCATAATTTTAGGGTTGAGTGGTGGGCTTGTAGACGCATTCTTGACCATAACAGGTATGTTTGTGTTAGGGATTTTGCTTACCAAATTAGTGATATTCCTTATTCGTTCTATCTTTGGTATATCTCAATGAAAAATAAGAAGCCAGGGCATGATATTAACGCATCTAGCAACACACGGCTTCTTCGCGGGGGGCGTTTTTGAGGTCTGAAACCTCGGAGGTCGCGGATACAATACATCCGTTCAAAACCTCCGAGGTTTTTGTTTCAGAGGCCATAACAAAATGACGCTTTCACGCGCCCCTGACCGCCAGTCCCAGGGTGTGGGGCATTGCCTCGCCCGTACAAGGTACACAAAGCGAACAAAACGAATACCGCACGGCCAGCTATTCGTGTATTCGTGATCCCAATTCGTGGATGGTTATCTATTGCCCTGAACGCTGATGTCCAGTCCGAGGGCGTGGGGGCATAGAGATTGTTCAGAGGGGGTCGCCAATTTTTGATTTGTTATCTCAAAAAATATGTGCTATCATGGGGGTACTACTCATTCTTAGCGAGGTGTAAAAATGTCAAAATCTTATATTGTTACTGTTGACGGAGATATTGGACAGACAAAGGACTCTTTCCCTGTCAGAATCAGTCAAACTGTTGCTCGGGAAATTGGCTCCATGGCCAAGAAACGCCAAACAGAGACGGAAACCCTCATCAACGAAATTCTCGAACGATACGTCGTCAGCCAGACTCTTCCCCAAAAACAAAGCGGAGCAGACTATTTATTATCTCTTGCGGGGATCTTCGATTCTGGGGAAAACAACGCATCTGAAAACGTGAACGCTATTGTATCTGACTTCATTCTGAATCAATAAGGGGAAAAACTCTCGTGACCGCTCTGGTTGATACTGGTTTTTTATATGCCACACTTGATAAGGGGGATAAAAATCATCAACGAGCGACAAGTGTCTTGGCTGCCTTGACCGACGATTTGTTGTTGCCCACTATCGTATTGGTTGAACTCACGTACTTGTTACAAGCACGTTTGGGGCACGCGGCTATGAGGCTCTTTATTCAACGGCTAGAGAATAATCCTCTTCAATTTCAGTCCATTACAAAATTTGACGTGCCACGTATCTACGAATTCCTTGACCAGTATGCAGATATGAGTCTCGACTTTGTAGATGCGGCCATTGTCACTCTGGCAGAACGGTTGGGCATCCAACGTATCTTAACCGTGGATAAGGACTTCCGTATAATCCGCCCTAGGCATTGCGAGTATTTTGAGATTTTGCCTTGATACAAAGCCTTGTTAGGCGAGAGATATTTAACGGAAGCGGGTCATGACATTGAGGCATTTAGCAAAACATGGTCTGTTCTTCGCGGTCATTTTCAATGGCTATCTATTTTTGATGATATGTTGAGACTACCATGGGGAGTAAAAATGCGAAGCCTGTTAACGATTCTTTTGATAACACATTTCATCAGGAGTAGATATTTATGAAACTTCTACGATGTTTTTGTATTTTAGCTGTTATTAGTGGGGTTACTCTGCTCTCGGCTTGCATTCCAGTACTTTCTGCTCATGGTGAAATCAATATTGCTTCCATTAAGACTGACATACAAGAAGATATTAGCGGTCGCAATACTTTTCTCCTTGTCGTTCCAAAGAATCAAGATTGTAGACTCCTGGATTTGGATTCAAGATTGGATGAATTGAGAAACCAGGCCACTACCCGAGTTGAATATAACCATTATCAAGATGATGAATATAGAGGTTATCAACTAACTTATCATTTTGAAAACCCAGATCAGATTCCTGGTCAGATTGAAAGAATCAAACGTATTATTGTAGAAACTGCAATAGAAGGACTACCTACACCTGAACCAATCCCTGTAGAAGTTGAAGTTGATGAAATCACTACATCCGAACCAATTCCTGTAGAAGTTGGAATTGATGAAACCATTATACTTGAACCATATTATGGGACCGTTGGGCTTTACGATACCCCAGATCAATTATCAATACAAATTGCAAAGCCAGTTCCAACACTCACAGGGTTGGAATGGGATGTATTAGTAACAATCAACCCACTACTTTTGACGGGATGGGCATCAGAAGATTTTGGATCCCGACAACTTCCTGAAGTTTGTCGCATTTCAAATTTCACTTATACACTCCAAGTTCCTGGAGAAATTAGATCTTTTCAAGTGAATAATGAAACGATGCCTGAGTTCTTACAATTCTCAACAATCAGAAAAACGAGAAAGAACTCGATTGAGTGGACTATAAAAACTAAACAAGCTGCTGAATTGCTTGCATCGGACATCGAGCTATTTATAGAGGAGATCAATGAATTAAGCGAAACTGAACAAGAGGAAAAATGGCCGAATGAGAAATTTGAAGAAGACTTTATGAATTTATGGATGGGACCCCCCTATACTCTAACTGTGAAATCCACACCACCGCTTCCCCTATTTCAAGTACTTACAAAAATAGTTGCGCCAATAATAGCTTTGATAGGCGGTGTACTTGGAATAATTATTGGATTGTTCAAAGTTAAGCAAATTTTCAAACAGCGTCACGATAAAAATGAGAACCACCAGGATGAAAAGCCATGATGTTAACGCATGTAGTGGCACGTGGTTTTTTCTTCGCGGTCATCGTCAACGGTTATCCATTGCCCTGAACGCTGACCACCAGTCCCAGAGTGTGAGGAGGGGGAAGGTGCAGAGTATGATAAAATACATACAGAGATAAACTTTATCAATTTCTGAGAGGTGGAGCATGAAGACGTCTATGCCTATGAGTGATGCACAAATTAAGGATGTATTCAAACAAGCTTTTGTCGAGGTGCTGCAAGAAAACCGCGAGGAGCTTTATGATCTGTTCGCTGAAGTGCTGGAAGATATGGCTTTGACAAATGCGATCCGTGAAGGCGCATCTACGGAATATGTTAGCCGCGCAGAAGTTTTTGAGGTTTTGGAGAGCGGGGTTTGAAAACTGCGTTCAAGGACAGTTTCCTCAAAGATTTGGAAGGAGTGAGAAGCAAATCTCTAAAAGCACGCCTTAAGAAGAAAATCGAGTTAGTTGAGCAAGCAGGGGAGTTGAGAGAAGTTAGTGGCATTAAGAAGTTGCAAGGCGCAGGGCAATATTATCGAATACGAATCGGGGATTATAGGGTTGGTTTATTATTTGACGACAACACGGTAGTTTTTGTTAGATTCCTGCACCGGAAAGATGTTTACAGGTATTTCCCATAGATGTGTGGGGAGTTAGGGAGTCAAGGCCATCCTCGAATAGAACACGAATAAATGAATACCGCCCGGCCATCTATTCGTGTTTCTTTGCACGCCCTCGGCGTTCGTGATCCCAATTCGTGGACGGTTATCTATTGCCCGGAACGTTGACCGCCAGTCCGCGGGTGTGGGGGTATGGTTTGTCTGTATGATAAGCAGGAATTATTCTAGGGTGGAATTTTATGGTAAACTGTTAAATACGGCACACCCTAGAGCAGCAATCGGACGTGTAGAAAAGGAGCATAAGCGATGCTACAAACATTTAAAGGCATTATTGATCAAAGAGGAAAACTAAAAATCCTTGACCAAATAAATCTGCCAACTTCACGCCGGGTGATTATTACCATCCTTGATGAAGAGCCGAGGGAAGAAGATATCAATATGGCTTTGCTAAGTGAGGCTGCTCTTGCACGCGATTGGGAACGACCGGAGGAGGATGAGGCATGGTCACACTTAGCCCAGCTTCCGTCGTTATAATTCCGTTTCCATTTTCAGACTTGTCCAGCACAAAACTTCGCCCAGCTATAGTTCTAGCGGAAACAGGTCATAATGATTGGCTTTTGTGTCAGGTCACCAGTAACTCTTATATAGATCCCACCGCAGTTCGTGTCACTAATGCTCATCTAAAGATGGGGGCATTGAATGCCGTAAGTTTTGCTAGGCCAATGAAACTGTTCACTGCTAATCTAGATTTAATAGTCAAGCGCGTAGCTATCCTGAATGACGAAACTTTCAGGGTAATATTGATGGTTACGATTAAATCCTTACAGGAAAACATCCCCTAGTTTTTGAGAAGCTACGGCTTATTTTTCTGGAACGCCCTGAACGCTGATGTCCAGTCCACGGGTGTGGGAGGGCCAAAGATATTTTCATTGTTGGCAAACTGCATTATAATAATGGGTAGAGGTGAGCTATGAATATTCGTGAAATACTATCTGACATCCATGCACTTGAAGTAGAACTATTGTCTTTTGAGCGGAAGTATGGCCTTCGCTCTGAGACCTTATATGCAGCTTATGTGAGCGGGGAAGAACCAGAAGATGATAGCTGGGTATTAGATTTTGGTGAGTGGGCTAGCATATATCGAACCTGGCTTGCACGTCAAGCCGAATATCGAAATACCATTCAACGTGTCCAGCAACAAACTCCTAGTTTAGCAGGGTTGGTTCAAGTAGCCGTATGAGTACTCCGCTCCGCACGACCGAGGACTACGAACTGTTCCTGTATAGTATCGTGGAGCGATTTCCATCGGTCAAACGCTCTACCATCGTATTCATTCGTCTGGGAGCATCGCTGGCACGGGTGTCAGGGGAGTTGTATTTTGAACATGATTTTCGCATTGTTGTTCGGGAACGTGTTCTCTCTCACCGACTACCAGCAATCATTGATTGGTATGGATATGAAGTTTGGCGAGGGGAAGAGAAATTGTATTGGTATGACCCCCAACCGCATTCAGGTGACCCATCTCTTCAAAGCACACATCCGCATCACAAACATATTCCTCCGAATATCAAACATAATCGCGTCCCCGCACCAGGCTTTAACTTTAGGCATCCAAATATACAAATAATCATTGAAGAGGTATCGGTTCTTGTTGAGACAACGTAACTTGAGAAAACGGGGGAGACACAAAAGCCAAAATTCCAACTCAGATAATAAACGAATACGCGCGTACACTCATTGCCCCTAACCCTCCAAAGCTGGGGGGAACATGCTTGTCAACTCCCCCAGAATTGGGGGCTGGGGGGAGCAGTAAAGCCATCCTCGAATAAAACACGAATAAACGAATACCGTGCGGCCATCTATTCGTGTATTCGTGACCCTGTTTTGTGAACGGCTATCCTTTGCCAGTTTTCCTAACCCCCTAGTTCCCTAGCCCCTAATTACCTGCCTCTTCCCAACAACTGAATTTTTTCCCAAGGCTTCATGTTACTTTCCATAGCCAAAATTTCCCGCATCTCGAATATCTGATCTCGCAGAGCGGCGGCTTTTTCGAACTCTAGGTTCTCTGCGGCGGCGTGCATGTTCTCTTCTAAACTGCCGATGATGTCTTTAAGCTCGTCCACTGGGATTTTGGTTGGGTCATCCGTATTGTACTCCGCTTGAGATTCGGCGACCGCTTTGGCCGAAAGACGGTTAGTGATATCTCTAATAGATTTCACAATGCTAGCCGGCTCGATGCCGTGTTCTTTGTTGTAGGCAATTTGCTTATCGCGGCGGCGGTCGGTTTCATCTATGGCTGTCTTCATGGCTGGGGTGATCTTGTCGCCATACATAATCACTTGCCCCTTGACGTGCCGAGCTGCACGTCCGATGGTTTGGATGAGGGCTGTGTCGGAACGCAAGAAACCGGCTTTGTCCGCGTCTAGGATGGCAACTAGTGAGACCTCTGGCAGATCCAACCCCTCGCGAAGAAGGTTGATTCCCACCACTACGTCGAAGACACCCAAACGCAAGTCGCGCAGAATCCCCACTCGTTCCAGGGTATCCACCTCCGAGTGCAGATAATGCACTTTAATCCCCGATTCCATTAAATAATCTGCTAAATCTTCTGCCATGCGCTTGGTAAGAGTTGTTACCAAAACCCGTTCACCGTGCTCGGTGCGCGCGTAAATTTCCCCCATTAAATCATCTACTTGCCCCTCAATGGGCCGCACTTCTATTTGGGGGTCAATTAGCCCTGTAGGGCGGATAATTTGGTCAATAATTTGAGAAGCACATTTTAGTTCGTAAGGCCCGGGAGTGGCGGAGGTATAAATAGTATAGCCCATTCGTTCCTCGAATTCCTCAAACCTAAGGGGGCGGTTGTCAAGCGCGGAAGGCAGCCGAAAGCCATGTTCAATTAGGGTGGATTTTCTGGATTGGTCGCCGTTATACATTCCACGCGCCTGGGGAATTGTCATGTGCGACTCGTCCAAAATGAGGAGATATTCGCTGGGGAGATAGTCCATCAACGTCCAGGGCGCAGACCCCTGCGGGCGTTGATCCAAGTGGCGAGAGTAGTTCTCTATTCCCGAACAATAACCAGCCTCTCGAAGCATTTCCAGGTCGTATTTGGTGCGCTGGTCTATGCGTTGCGCTTCTAGTAGTTTTCCTTGGGATTCAAAATATTGAACACGCTTTTCT
>QMOK01000148.1 GCA_003648195.1 Chloroflexota bacterium
GACTTGCTCTATTTGGGCGACCGTGAGGGTGCGTCCCTGCCCATTCACAATTTCCTGTTTATCATTTTCCTACGCGGAAACCAAGGCAATATCCATTACTTCATCCATGTGCTCTACGGGAATAATTTTCAATTCCTCGCGGGCTTGGGTGGGGACGTTTTCTAAATCTACGATATTTCTTTTGGGGATAATGACCACTTTAAGCCCTGCCCTATGGGCGGCGACAATTTTCTCGCGCACGCCTCCAACGGGCAGCACCCGTCCCCGCAGGGTGATTTCTCCTGTTAGGCCAACTTCTTTGCGGACTGGGCGTTTGGTGAACGCAGAGGCTAAGGCCACTGTGAGAGTTATCCCCGCGCTGGGGCCTTCTTTGGGTACTGCGCCTTCGGGGATGTGGATATGAATATCGAGGTTTTCGTATTTTTCTGGGGGGATGCCAAGTTGTTCAGAGCGTGACTTTAAATAGGTGAGCGCGGCTTGGGCAGATTCACCCATTACGTCTCCTATTTGGCCGGTGACTTGCAATTTTCCTTTGCCGTCTACTAATAACACCTCCACTGGCATGGTGCGCCCCCCGCTTTGTGTCCACGCTATGGCGGTAGCTACTCCTATTTCGTCTTTTTCTTCAGATGATAATGGGAAGAAGTGAGGCGGTCCCAAGAGACGTTCTAAAGAGTCAACCCTAATTTGCGTTGGATAATCATTCCCCTCTACTTTGGCGCGGGCTATTTTTCGGCAAACATGACCGATTTCACGTTCCAGGTTGCGTACTCCGGCTTCGAGGGTGTATTCTTGCACCAGGCGTTTTAATGCTTCATCTGAGAAACGAAGCCCCTCTTCGCTTAGGCCATTTTCTTCAATCTGGCGTGGAATCAAGAAGCGGCGGGCAATTTCTAGTTTTTCTTCCTCAATATAACCTGGGAATTTGATCACTTCCATGCGGTCTAGTAAGGCTGGAGGGATAGTATCGGTGGTGTTGGCTGTAGTGATGAACATTACCGAGGATAGGTCAAACGGGATTTCAAGGTAATGGTCAGAAAAAGCGTTATTTTGCTCAGGGTCAAGGGTTTCTAGGAGCGCGGAGGAGGGGTCTCCTCTAAAATCGTTGCCAAGTTTGTCTATCTCGTCGAGCATGAAGACGGGATTTGCGCTCCCGCCCCGGCGAAGGGTTTGGATAATACGTCCGGGAAGAGCACCGATATAAGTCCGGCGATGCCCTCTAATTTCAGCTTCGTCCCGTATCCCTCCTAGCGAAACCCTGACAAAGGCGCGGTTCAACGCCTCGGCGATAGAATTTCCCAAAGAGGTTTTCCCTGTGCCCGGCGCTCCCACAAAGCATAAAATGGGTTGTCTGGCCTTGGCCTGGCGCAAATATTTCACGGCAATATATTCTAAAATGCGATCTTTGGCTTGGGGCAGGCCGTAATGGTACGCATCGAGTACTTTGGCGGCGTTAGCGACATCTAAATTGTCTTCTGTGTATTCGTTCCAAGGCAGTTCTAGAAGCCAGTCTAGGTAGTTGCGCAGGATGCTGACTTCGGGTGACATGGGAGGGATTTTGCTAAGTCGGCCAATTTCTTTTTCGGCTCTTTTGCGGGCGTGTTCTGGTAAAGTTTTTTTGGCTAGTTGCTTGCGCAGTTCTGTGACATCGCTTGTCCACAGATCTCCCTCTCCCAGCTCAGATTGGATGACCTTCATTTTTTCGCGTAGGTAGAATTCACGTTGCGTTTGGTCTACGTTTTCTCGGGTTTGGGAGCGGATTTCATTTTCAAGCTCTAGTATTTTTACTTCTTGGGTTAGGAGGGTTAGTAAACGCTGCAACCGTCTATTTGCCGAAGTTTCCAGTAAAAAAGATTTCCGTTCAGATAATTTAAGGGCGAGCGTGGTGGTTAGCATATCCGCTAACCATCCGGGGTCTTCAATATTCCTGGCCTGGAAATAAAGCTCTTCGGGCCAGTTATCGCTTATTTGGATGCACCGCCTAAAAAGCCTTAAGGCTGAACGCATTTTGGCTTCTATGCGGTCGTTTACCGCGTTTTCGTTATAAATGGGGCGGGCAATAACTTGGAGGTAAATGTCTGACCGCGAAAACTCTATAATTTCTACCCGCCTGCGGGCTTGCACCAACGCCGAGCGTGAGCCGTCTGGCAACTCTAGCAAGTCGCCCACGGCCATTTCTACACCAATGGGTAAAAAGTCGTTTGGGCCGGGGTATTGCTCTGCGGAGTCTTTTTGCGTGAGGGCAATTACGGTTTGGTTGACTGATTGACTCTCTAAAATAGCCCATAGCGACTGTTCTCGCCCTACAAAGAGAGGGGAAACCATATGAGGAAAAACTATCATATCTCGCAACGGCAGAACGGGAGCTTCAATTAGCCCTTCGGCGTTGGGAAGGATGTTGCGCACACGGTACAATTCTTCGGCTTGTTCTCCTAGCATATTCATAAGATCTTCTTTCGCGTCAAAATCGGGCATTATTCCTCGCTAAATTTCTCTTGCCAGGCTATTCGAGCGCTGGCTGCTACAAAGATGCTCCCGGTCACTAGCACCAGGGCTTCATCGCCGGCAATTTGCATTGCTTTCCACAAAGCATCGCCAACGTTAGGAATTGCTTCGGCGGGTATACCAAAGGGACGAGCGGCCTCTAATAATTTTTCCGCGTTCATGGCGCGGGGATGTGCGGCCTGGGCGCAAATTAATTTCTTCGTATACGGTAATATGTTGGCAAACATTCCCGATAGTTTTTTGTCTTCTGAAATACCAAAGACCAAAATAATGGGTTTTTCGTTGAAGAATTCTTTGACTGCATGGCGCAACTTGAGGATTGACGCTGGATTGTGGGCTGAGTCTAGAATTACAGGAGGGTTTTCTTGGATAACTTCAAAGCGGGCGGCCCAAGCCGTTTTGGCGAAACCTTTTTGAATATTTTCTTTCGAGATTGCGATCCCATTCTCGTTGGCTGCGTGCAAGGCCGCGTATGCGGTGGCCGCGTTTTCTATTTGGAATTTTCCAAGCAGCTTTGTGCTTAGTTCTGTGGGATTTTCTATCAATTTGGCGTGGGTCTCGGCGATGTGGAACGTTTGTCCCGCCAAAGAAGCGGATTGCTGTTCGTATACGTAATCTTCTCCCACTTGCGTTAGAGGTGATGCACGGCGTTTGGCTATTCTGTTCACCACCTGGCGTGCTGCTTCTTTTTGGGGTGCCAAGACAACGGGCACGTTTGGTTTTATAATCCCCGCTTTTTCCGCGGCTATTTCTTCCAAAGTATCACCCAAAATAGATGTATGGTCTAAATATAAAGCTGTGATTACCGATACGTTTGGCGTAATTATATTGGTAGCATCTAGGCGTCCGCCTAGGCCTACTTCTATCACTGCCACGTCTACTTTTTGACGCGCGAAATACAAAAATCCCAGACCGGTTGTGATTTCAAAAGTGGTTAGCTGAGGAACAGCGGCGACATGAGGCTTAATTTCTTCCACGAGTTCTACCAGGTCGGCGCGAGGGATAGGTTTGCGGTTAATTTGAATGCGCTCTTCAAAATTTTTGAGATGAGGAGAGGTATATAAGCCAACGCTATAACCGGCCTCTTGCAAAGCGGCGGCGCAAAAGGCCGAAGTTGAGCCTTTCCCCTTGCTCCCCGCGATGTGAATGGCTTTGAAGCTGTCCTGCGGATTTCCTAGAGCAGAAGCGAATTCACGCATTCGGGCGAGGTCGAAATTCTCTGGAGAGAGATTGTCTTGATGCGTGCGAGAATAGTCAACGAAACTGTAAATGTAGTCAAGGGCTTGTTGGTATTTGGTTTCAATAGTATTCATAGTAGAGGAATTGTAACCCGTTGCCAAAGACTGCGCAAGCGGGTGTGATAGTTGGAATGGGGGCGAAAATATTGTTGTAAAGGCGTGTGTCTTTTCAACCGATAGGGGAAACCGCAGAGGTTAAAATTCCAAAATTTTACGACAAGAATAACTGAAACAATGTAACCAATGGCGAAAAATAGCAGAGAACACTTGCTATAATTAGTACTTTTGGTTATCATTACCAGGGTAACGCAATGTCCGGGATGTTCCCGGAAAACTATTCACTTTTTGTATGTAAGAGGAGAAAAAATTATGCGTAAAAATCGTCTTTTCTATCTAGTTTTAGCTATTGTAGCAATTGGTGCTCTATTTTTGGGCGCCTGCGCCAAAGAGCCTGAACTAGGCACCGAGGAAAACCCCATTGTTTGGGCCGTAGTTCCTTCTGGTGAAACCGAGCGCGTAGTCGCTGGCTTTGAAAGCGTAGCCGATTTAATCTTTGAAGAAACTGGTCTCGTGATTGAGCCTCTAGTTGCCACCGAATATGCGGGTGTTATTGAAGCTATGTGCGCCGATCCGGCCAAAGCCCAAATGGGTTCCTTGGCCACCTTCGCTTATCTTGTTGCTAATGAACAAGGCTGCGCCGAAGCCGCGCTGGTTTCTGCTCGTTATGGTAGCACCACTTACAATGGTCAAATCTTTGTCCGTGCCGATAGTGGTATTGACAGCATTGAAGACCTGGCTGGAAAAACCTTCTGCCGCCCTGACCCCCTCAGCACCAGTGGTTGGGTTGCCCCCAGCATTGCCTTACGTGGCGCTGGCATTGACCCTGACACCGATCTGGCTGAAGTTGTAGATGCAGGCTCCCATGATGCTTCTGTGGCCGCTGTTTACAATGGCGACTGCGATGCAGGCGCTTCCTATGTAGATGCCCGCAGCCGCATTGAAGAAGATTACCCTGATGTCATGGATGTCATCAAGGTTATTGGCATTTCCGCCGATATTCCCAATGATGGTGTGCAATTTGTTCCTGGTCTTTCAGAAGAACTTCGTACTCAAATTATTGAAGCTCTCTTGAAGATTGCTGGAACCGAAGCTGGACAAGAAGCTCTTGACACCGCTTACCAATGGGGTGGTCTAGAGGCACTTGACGACACATTCTATGACCCATTCCGCCAAGTTCTGGATGCCGCTGGCGTTTCCGCTGGAGACTTCTAAATAAAAGTTTTTACACAGAAGAGGAGATGGCTTAAACGCTATCTTCTCTTGATTTAGTCTGATGCATCAGGACGGCTGTCGAGAGACTAGCCGTCTTGATGTTTCAAAGCAGTTAAGGGATGAAAATTAAATAACCTGTGTTTGCGTCCTCCGTCTCTGTGCTAAAGTTCAAGAATTCAATGTTAGGGAAGAAAACTCCTTTGATCTTTTGCTATTATCATTATTCTCGTTTTGTTTTCAACCCCAAGATTTATTATTAAGGAGAAAATTCATCTTATGCTTGAAATACGCCATCTCACAAAAATATATGACGATGGAACTGTAGCATTAAATGACGTTAGCTTTACCGTTGAAGATGGGGAGTTTCTCATCATCATTGGATTAAGCGGGTCTGGAAAATCCACTTTGCTGCGTTGTATCAATCGTTTAGTTGACCCCACCGAAGGTGATATTCTTTGGAATGGGGTGAATTTAGCCAAACTGGAAGGCGAAGAGTTGCGGAATGCACGTCGTGAAGTGGGAATGGTATTCCAGCACTTCAATTTGGTTAAACGCTCCTCGGTGTTCAAAAACGTAATTTCTGGGCGTTTGGGTTTTACTCCCACCTGGCGCAGTTTCTTAGGCCGCTTCAGTGAAGCAGATCAAAAGAAAGCCCATAAGGCGCTTTCAAGGCTTGGGATTGATGATCAGGCCAAAAAACGAGCCGATGAATTAAGCGGTGGGCAACAACAGCGTGTTGGAATCGCCCGCGCCTTAATGCAAGACCCTAAAATGATTTTAGCGGATGAACCAGTAGCTAGCCTTGACCCTGTTTTAGCTCATAATATCCTTGAATATTTGGAGATACTCAACCAAGAAGACGGAATGACTATCATTTGCAGTCTCCATTATTTGGACTTAGTGCAGCGCTACAGCACCCGGGTAATCGGTCTGAGAAAAGGCGAGATCGTTTATGAGGGTTCTAGAGAAGATATTCGCGCTATGACGGATGAGGAATTCAAAGAAATCTACGGAGAAGAAGCTCAACGAGTAACTGGGGGCATTGAAGGTATTCTTGATGAGACAAAAATGGGAGGCCAAGCATGAACACCAATTTGCAACACGTTCCATCAGATCAACGCTCGCCTAGCCTTGTGCCTCCGTTTTTAGCAGCGATTCTCTCGGCCATTATCCCCGGTTTAGGCCAAATGCTGGCCCGAGCGGTTCGCCGTGGCGTCATCCTTTTGGCTAGTTTTGGAACTATTCTGGGCCTTATGGTTTGGCGTATTCGAGATGCAGCACGTCGTGACACAGAGTTTTTCGCCATCATCAAGAAAGCCTATCATCTTCAACCTGTACTAATTGTCTTAAGCATCATGATAGTACTCTTGTATCTTTGGATAATATATGATGCTTATGTAATTGCCAAGGATGCTGAAAGAACCCCTGTGTTCATACTCTTCATGATTTTGGCGGTTTTCTTTATGTTGGGTTGGCAAATTGGCGAAATTGACCCCATTGCTTTCGTGACCAAAGCCGATGACGCTGCTCCAGCCCTGGCCCGTATTCTGTGGCCTTGGGAAAAAGCCGTTACCTATCCCGAAGAACATTTTTTGGCAGTTGCTAACATTCAAATTCCTTGCACTGACGATGCCCCACCACCAGTCCCAGAAA
>QMOK01000149.1 GCA_003648195.1 Chloroflexota bacterium
AGCCATTGTATGCCCATTTTTGTTTTTCTCAACGATAATGGCCTCGCGAAGAGTGTATTCTATTTCTTGAATTCTGCCTTCCAAAAAACCTTGCTCCTCTTTGGCTGCTTTATAGTCTGCGTTCTCAGACAAATCTCCCATTTCGATAGCGGAACGCAAACGCCTTGACAAAGCTTCACGTTCGGGGCCTTGGAGTTGTTCTAATTCTTTTTGTAATTTTTCTTTACCTTCTGCTGTTAGGTAATTTTTTTTATTGCTTTGCATAATTCTGATATCCTTCCATATTAAGTTGATTCATAATTCCACACACCACTTGTCACATTTCACTTTTACGGTTTTGTAGATGGGGTAAATAATTTTGCGTGTTTTTGTATCGCGTATCGGTCTGTCATTCCTGCAATCTAAAGTGCATTGCGCCTGGCTGGTTGGCAATTGAGTCTAATTCAGAGAGAAGTTAATGTCAACCGCTCCCTGCTTACCTGTTTTCTCTCTTCCCAGATACTTAGTTACTCAACCTCCTGGTCACTAATCCCCTTAACTGCTCCAACTCTCGGCCCAATTCTTGGCAAGTTGAGAGCGAAGACTGATTCTTATCTCGCTCTGAGCGCACAAAGCGGGTATAAGGCGCAATTGTCTCGTGGATGTTTTGTAAACTGCGGCTAATTTCAGCCTCAAAATGAGTTCGGAGAGCGCCAATCAATTGAGCACGCATTTCAGAAACCTTGGTACGCATCTCCTTTTTGGCGTTCTTGCGCCGGGCGGGGATGATGAACAACCCCAAAGCGGCCACTAGGCTAGCTAACAAAACGCCGGTCACATCGTAAGCCACTGTGGTGGCAATGATTGTTATTACCGTTCCCAGACCAATTGCTCCCACCTCTAGGGCAGCGGTAGCTGCCACGGCGTTTTGCGCCCCCTGCGCAATCTGGCTGGCTTCGCGCGTCTTATCGTATGTGTCAACCACCTCTTTAGCCTCGCGGCTGATATTGCCGATTAATCGCTCCCTATCATAGTGGAAATTGCCAATATCGCCCACTATACGATCTTTGTGCTTTTGCCTGCGGTCGGTAATGTGCTCTGTGACCGATTGCCACTGCCGTAAATTAGCGTCCACCAGCCAATCTATCAGAGCATCCACCTTGCGCTCAATTTGCTGTGGAACATCTGTAACGACATCAGCTTCAAAAGAACGCTGAATGGTTTCTTTTTTCATGAGATCGAAAACCCTGCCCAAGCGTATGTGCTCGTCAAAAAAGTCTTGTCCGCGCTGCTCCATTTCTAGCAAAATATTACTCACTTCAGCCATACGCAACTCAAAACTATGAAGCATATCTTCCTGATACATATTCAACTGAGCGTCAATATCGCCCATCATTTGCACATCTTCTTGGAGCAAATCTAAGCGTTCCTTGAAGAGCGCCGCGTAGCGTTCGGATAGGTGTTGTCCCACGCCCAAGGGATTGAGCAACTTTAAGCGCAGACGGCTGGTTTCATCCAGCGTTTCGTGAATATAAGTCTCCAAAGCTTCAAAGCGGCTCTCAGGCCACAACTGAGGTTGACCTTGTTTGGCTAAAAGCGCGTTTTTGGCGCTAAGTGGAAAAAGTTCTGGGGTAATTTCTAGTAACTTGTGGGCGTTTTCGGTGATGAAACCTCGAATCTCTTCCCATTCTTTCGCATCTTTAAGAATGTCAATTTTATTGACGATTACAACTACTTTTTTGCCCCAATCTCGAATCTTCTCTAGAAAAGCGCGTTCACTCTCGGTAAAAGGCCGGTCTGCCGAAGTTACAAAAAGCACCAAATCAGAGCGGGGGATAAACCTCGAAGTAATTTCTTCGTGTTCCCGAATGATGGCGTTTGCCCCTGGCGTATCCACAATGCTAATCTCTGAAAGCAAATCTACCGGAGCGTTAATAACTTGAATGTTTTCTTCAATCACAGTTTGCGCTGGCTCATCTCCATAGCGGAGGATATTAATTTGCGTTGTGGTCGGCGTCACACCCTCTTTGAGCACCTTTTGCCCAATTAGCGCGTTTATAAAAGCAGATTTTCCGGCGTTGAACTCGCCCACCACCACCAGCAAAAAGAAATCGTCCAACTGTTGAATTGACTCATCCAGCGCGGTTTGGTCTTCTGCGTCAGCTCCAAACTCAATCAATGCTTTGCGTAGTCGGTTTAGAATGAGTCGCTCTTTTTTTAATAACTCGTCTTGAGGTTTAGTTAAAATCTTCATATACACCTTTTATTTTCTCATAATTTTCGTCCAGATTTCAGAGACCTACGAAATCTGGATTACATAATTCGCCCCATTATAACCCAATTAGCGTTCCCAAGTGTTCCCCTCGCAAAGCACGCCCTATATTTTGAGCCGCCGCCCCCGAAAAAATGAATGCCTTCAATTCTTCAATCTCCTCAACGAGAGTCAACATTTCCTCAACTTTCGCCAGCATCCCGCCTGTCACATCAGTTGCCGCCGAACCTTCTAAAACTTGCTGTGTTTTTAGAAAATTGTTGGGTGTAATTCGGGGAAGAAGTTCCTCGCAAACGGGATAGTCGGCCCAAACACCTTCATCTAAGCCTGCCAAGAGAATTCGCTGGGGATGGAGTTGCCGAGCAAGGTAAGCGAATACGTTTTCGGTGGATAAAATAGTTCCCCCGCGTTTTTCATCAAAAACCACGTCCCCGTAAACAACAGGGAGCAGCCCTTTTTCGAGCGCGGCGCAAAGCGGTCTGATATTCCAGGTGGTGACCCGTCCATCGCGCGTGGTTGCTCCTCCCGAAGGCGCGAACGTGATTGCCGGAACCCCGGCTTCGTGCAAGGCCTCTACTACAATGCGGTTCAGCGCGGATGCGTCAAACCATACTTCTGCGAAACCGCGCCATTCGCTGGGGGAGTGCACACCCGCTCGGGTTCCATATCTCTTCGCTGGAAAGTGTCCAAAAGACCCCGCTCCATGTCCCAGCACCAGGCCCGGGGTTGGGCGTTCCGCCAGAAATGCGGCAATCTCCTCCGCCAGACGAGCAATAATCTCCCGCCGGGGCGTGCGTGGCTGACGCTTGTCGGTAATCAGCGATCCGCCCAATTTTAAGAATTGAAGATTTTTAGTTCGTGAAGTAACCATTGTAATATTTTAGGATTCCAGCCCGTATTTGCCTAATAAAGGCACAAAAGCGACCGGAGTGATTTTGTGGGTGGTGAAGTTTTCCCCTTGGCGTTGCCAAAGCTCTAGCACTTGAGCAAAATGCTCGCCAACCGGCATAAGCAATTTTCCGCCGTCTTCTAATTGCTCTAGCAACGGGCGGGGAACAGTGGGCGCGGCGGCTGTGACCATTACTGCGGCGTAGGGCGCGAATTCTGGCAGTCCCAACGTTCCATCTCCCTGGTGAACATGAATATTGTGGTAACCAAGCTGGGCTAATAATTTTTGGGCTGTGCGTGCTAATTTTTCGTGGCGCTCAATGGTGTGGATTTCGGCTGCTAATTCCCCCAAAATGGCGGCCTGGTATCCAGAGCCTGTGCCAATCTCAAGGACGGTTTCATCTCCTTGTAAATTGAGCAGTTCGGTCATATAGGCGACAATATAAGGTTGGGAGATTGTTTGCCCTTCGCCAATGGGGAGAGGGCTGTCGGCGTAAGCGTGGCCGCGTTCTCTTTTGGGCACGAAGAGATGCCGGGGAACAGTTTGCAAGGCTTCTAGGAGGCGTGGATTTTTGATGCCGCGCCCAATTATTTGCCTTTTTATCATTTGTTCGCGGGCGAGTTGATAGTTCATGGTTAGATGTGTTAGAGGTGGCTTGCTCTGGTTCTTTTGGTTTTTCTGCGTCCTTTACGAAAGCAGATAAGCCAGCACCCATTTTGAGGTCGCAATTAGGGCGTCTGTGTGGGTACGCTCGTAGTTGTGAGAGGCGTCTACGCCGGGGCCAATTAGAGCTACGGCCACATCTCCGCCCGCTCGCCAATAGGCTTCTCCATCCGAGCCATAATGGGGATAAACATCTACCTTGAATGGAATCTCGTGTTCTTGGGCCAGTTTGCGGAGACGTTGGCTTAGGCCATGATGATAAGGTCCGCCGGAATCTTTGACGCAGAGGGTGGTGTTGAATTCGTCTGAGGTTTGTCCTCGGCCTACCGCGGCCATATCTACGGCTATTAGTTCGCTCATATCGGCGGGGAACCCGCTGGACGCGCCGTGCCCCACCTCTTCGTAGTTGCTAAAATGGAACGTGGTGTTTTGGGTTGGCGTTAACCCCGCCTCACGGAGTGCCTCGATAGCGGCCAAAATACAAGCTACTCCGGCTTTGTCGTCTAAGTGGCGGGAACGGATGAATCCGTTTGTGACCTCTACGCGAGGGTCAAAGGCTACAAAGTCGCCTACCGCAATGCCGAGTGACTCGGTTTCATCTTGCGAGGTGGTGCGGGCATCTAGGCGAACTTCCATATGGTCTCCATTGCGCTTGGTTTCTGCCACATCCTTGCCGTAGACGTGAACTGAGGCAGCATCTATGAGGATGGAACCACGTACAGGTTCGCCTTGGCTGGCGAATACGGTACAGCCTTCGCCTTCAATGGCGTTCCAGGGGTAACCGCCTAGCTGCGTTAACTTTAGACGCCCGTTGCTTTTGATCTCTTTCACCATGGCTCCCAGAGTGTCGGCATGGGCTGTCAATCCACGCGGGGAGGTGGCGTTTTTTCCATTCCAAACAGCCACCAACCCACCCTTTTTCGTTTGGGCGACCTCTAAGAATGGAAAGGCCGTTAGCGCGTTTTCTATGTAAGCAATTGCCTTTTTGGTGTATCCCGTTGGGCTGGGAGTGTTCAAAAGGCCAACTAAAAAATCAATTAAGTATTTGTTGTTAATAGTAGGGAGTGCATTCATAAAAACCTCAACTTTGGTGCGGTATTTTTTCAAAAGCGGCAATTTTTTCACGCCATACTTTTGAGATGGGAATTGTGCGTCCTTTGTGATAGTCATAAGCAACCAAAATGGTGCTGGACGTGGCGAAAACTTTTTCGTTTGTTATCCCTGTTATTTGATATTCCATTTCAAAACTTTTTCTTCCCAAACGTGAAACGCGCATTTCAACCTGAATATCATCAGATATAAAAATAGGAGCTTTGAAATCAATTTGGACGTTTGCAATCACAACACCAATATCTAGAAAAGAATTCCCGTCCCAAAGGTTAAGGTGTTGAATATATTTCACCCGCGCTTGCTCAATATAGCTTAGGTAACGGGCGTTATTGACGTGTCCTTGAGGGTCTAGATCACTGTAGCGAACGGTAATAGGGTAAGAGAAATTGAAGTCAGACATGAGGGTATTATAGTGTAAAAAGGGAGCAAAGGGTAGATGGAGAGAAACGGGAAGCAGGCAATTAGGAATTGGTGGCAAAGAGCAAGAAAGTAGAAAAATATGCAATGTCGTGAGACGCTCCGTGGTAGAAAAGTTCATTCTCTTGTATAATGGAAGCCAATTACCTTGAGCATAGACAGAGAAATCAATGTCCGAAAATACCGCGTTAGCAAAAGAAAAAAAATCATCCTTGTGGAAATGGCAAATTGGGCTTGCCGTTTTTTTTCTCCTCTTCGTCACCTTGGCGGGAGGCGGGATAGGATATTGGGCCAATATTCAAGAAACACCAAATCCCCAGGCGACACAGGCCATGATGGAGATGTTGGTCGCCATCCAAGAACAATTTTATCTTGGTAAACAGGCTTTGGAGGCCGAACGTTACGAGGAAGCCAAAGCGCATTTTGAGTATGTCATCAGGGCAGACAACAATTTTCCAGAAGCCAAAGAAAGATTAGCGGAAGCATTGATAGGACTCTATACCGAGCCTAGTTCAACCCCCACGCCTAATTTGCAAATTACTCCCACTATCACGCCAACGCTTAAAGTCCCGGACAAGGCCGAACTCCTGTACCAGGCACGGGCACTTCTGAAAAGCGGGGAGTGGACATTGGCCGTAGAGACACTGCAAACTTTGCGCTTTTTCCATCCAGAATATCAACTCGCCGAAATAGATGCTTTGCTTTTTATAGCTCTTTATAATCGTGGGATGGTGTATCTTGCAGAGGGAGACCTGGCGGGCGGCATCTACGATCTAGAGCGGGCGGCCCGCTTCAGCGTTTTGGATGAAGAGGCCAAAAACAAACAAGAATGGGCTAGCTTCTATCTGGCAGGGGTGAGTTACTGGGAACTGGACTGGCGCAAGGCGGCCTATTATTTTAGCCTGATGGTGGATGAAGCCCCCGATTTTCAGGACGCTTCGGGAATCACCGCCCAAGAGCGTTACCAAGAAGCGGCTTGGCAATACGCCGAAGTATTAGTGAAGAAGGCGGACTGGTGTGAGGCAGAGCGTTATTTTAAAATCGCTTTGGAGCATGGTGGTGAGGCTGCTTTGGAGGAAAATCTCAATAACGCGGCTAAGATGTGCGAAGAAATGGAGGATTTTGAGGAAGAAGGGGATTAAGGCACGATGATTAAAAAAATAGGCTCATGTATGAAAAATGTGCAAAACGACATGAATGTCGTCCTCCGAAACCGTAACGCGATATTTATATCGCCTTTTGTTGCACACATTCAACAGATGAGCCAAAAAATAATGTCATTGGCCATTGTGGAGAAACCG
>QMOK01000150.1 GCA_003648195.1 Chloroflexota bacterium
CTGTCAAGATTATGATCGGCGGCGCTCCTGTCACCAAATCATTCTCTGAGCAAATTGGCGCCGATGGTTACGCTGCCAATGCCGCTTCGGCTTCTGATATTGCGAAACAATTCGCAGACTAACTTGCGTGGCACAGAGCCGTACTCAATGGCGTGCTCTTTTTAAAAGGAAAAGGCGTTAAGTTGCGCTGAAGCCGTTCTAACTTGCGTCTTATCAATATTGGGGGTGTTCAGTCCAAAGCTAATCAATTTGCTGCTGTACATAGCAGCAAATTGATTCTAGCGTTTTCCGCCAAGAACATGGCTAAACTTAATTGGCTCTTTTGGAATTCACGGGGTAGATGTCATTGCGAACCTCCGTTTTCGCTGTACGTGCCGTTGGCAGGAGGTGCGGTAATCCCCTAGATAGTCGGGAAGGCTGCCACGTCACAAAAGACGTTCCTCGCCGCAACATAGTTGGGTTACTTTGTTAAGTGCAACCCCACTATTTCCTGAAGAATCGCTTAATTTTAAGCCTTGCCAATCCTATTATCTCAAATTTCTACAGAAGTGACTTAAATCAGCTAAACGAAACCCATTTATAAGCCTATCCCAAAAACGCCTTGACAAACATCCGCTCTTCTGATATATTACTGATATACTAAAAAGCACGCTTTACTCCCATCTTCAAAAATCAAATACAAGATTTATCCTCCAAGGAGTCGCACAGCCTATTATGTGTTTCAAACCTACCCTTTTCAATCATGAAGTAGGATTACGAACATAACCGTCTGTGTTTTTTGTTTTTAAATTCTCCCCAATTAACTATTTAGCAAAGGAGGTGAGACAAACCTAAGCCAATAATTTAGTGAATTAGAATTACTAATTAGCCAATCATGATGACAAACTTTAGTTTATTCCTAAGGAGGAATAAAAAATGAAGCATTCAAGAATTTTCCTTTTTTTGGCGCTCCTAATGGCCCTAACCCTAGTATTCACGGCCTGCAAACCGCAAGCCGAAGAAGCCCCAGTGGAAGAGGTCGAAGAAGTCCAAGAAGAAGTTGAAGAAGAAAAAGTTTTCAAACTTGGTCTCTTAGGGCCTTTTAGTGGCCCCAGCGCTCAAACAGGTAAACAATTTAAGGGCGGCGCAACCATGGCCCTTGAAGAATTTGACTACAAAATTGGTCCTTATACAATTGAGCCAGTCTGGATTGACTCCCAGTCTGACCCTGCTAAAGCCTCCCAGGCTTATGAGCAAGCAGTAGTGCAAGATGGCATCCAAGCTGGCGCGCTCAACTGGCACAGTTCAGTTGCAGTAGCCGTGATGGAAGTCACCGCCAAACACCATATTCCGCACATCTTCGGATTTGGAGCTACCGAGAAAGTTAACGAGACCTTTGCGTCTGATGTCGAAAAATACGGTTACTGGTCAACCAAAGGCTGGCCTACTCCCGCTAAACTTGGCAACAAGTATGCTGCTGCTCTGGAATACTACATTGAACAAGGCGTTTATGCTCCCGAAGAAAAGACAGTCGCCATTTATGGTGAAGACACTGACTGGGGCCGCAGTTTTGGCGCTGGCATCATCACACTATTTGAAGAAGCTGGCTGGACAGTCACATCCGAAGAATACTTCCCGCTTGAGCAAACTGAGTTCTATCCTTATCTAAACAAACTCAAGGAAGATGCACCTGCTTTAATCGCTGGAACCAGCACATCACCCCCACTGATTACCGCTTTGATTCGTCAGGCTGACGAAGTTGGCCTCGAAAGCTTGATCATTGCCGATGGACTTGGTTGGGTTGATTTCTGTGACCTGACCGGCGACTCCGCCAACAACGTTATCGATCAGATTGCAGGTTGGTCTGGCGAAGCAGGCTTTGCTTTCGCAAAAGAATTTGAAGAGCGTTATGGCCTTTCACCGAGCACCTCTTCCGCTGGCCTATCTCACGATGGAACCAAGATGGCCCTCGAAATCATGCAAGCAGTTTATGATGAGCATGGCGAATTAACCAGCGAACTGATCCAAGACTTCATTGAGACAAAAGTTTGGACTGGCGAATGGACAATGACCGATGGTCTAGTTATGGTTGAGTACAAGTACACCAGCGAAACCACACCTGACCCCGTTGTTGGCCCTGGCTACTATACATTCCCTGTTCTGCAATACTCCTATGAAGATGGGAAATGCTTAGGAAAACCCATCTTCCCCGTTGAGGGCGCTGTTCAAGAATTACAAGTTCCCTAAAACTAACTAACCAGATTTTCATAATGGGGTGGCAGGAGCAAATCCTTACCACCCCATTTGCTAAAGAGGTAACAATACATGCTGATACTTGACACACAAAAAGTCACCAAAAGATTTGGTGGCTTGACCGCAGTTAACCAAGTTTCCATGCAAATTGAGGAAGGGGAAATCTATGGCCTAATTGGCCCCAACGGTGCAGGAAAAACTACTTTTCTTAACTCCATCGCAGGACGCTTCGCCCCAACAGAAGGAAGCGTTTATTTTCGTGGCGAAGACACAACAGGCTTGCCTGCAGAAGTTATGTGCCACAAAGGCTTGGCAAGAACTTTTCAAATTCCGCGCCCTTTCCCTAAACTAACCGTATTAGAAAATGTCAAAGTGGGCGCTATTTTTGGGCCACGCGGCGGCGATCCAACACCAGCAGAAGAACGTGCTGAAAAAGCCCTAAAATTTGTCGATTTCACTTTACCAATTGACACACCAGCAGAACGCCTGAACGCTGTTCAACTTAAACGCATCGATTTGGCCAGAGCGATTGCTTGCCAGCCAAAACTTCTCCTTTTAGATGAATTGGCCTCCGGGCTAACGCCAGGAGAATTAGATTCAATCATGGCGCTAATTTTGAAAATTAGAGACCAAGGGGTAACCATCATCGCCATCGAACACATCATGCGCGTTATCAAAGGAATTTGCGATGAGGTTATGGTGATTGAATACGGCACCACAATTGCAAAAGGGACGCCCGATGAAGTCCTGCAAAACCCCAAAGTTATCGAAGCCTACCTGGGAGAAGACGATGACACCAATGCTTGAACTTAAAAATATTAACGCTAGTTACGACTTTCTCCAAGTACTGTGGGGAGTATCCCTCAACGTTGATAAAGGTGAGCTTGTCGCTCTGATAGGCCCCAACGGTGCTGGGAAATCAACCACCCTGCGTACCATTATAGGGCTAATCAGCCCAAAATCGGGAGAGGTACTCTTCAACGGCAAAATAATCAACAATATGCCTGTCTACCAGATTAGCCGGATGGGCATTAGTTATGTGTCAGAGAAACTTAATCTCTTCACTGCTATGTCTGTCCAGGAGAATTTAATCTTAGGGGCATTTGCTATCCGAGACAAGGAAAAGCAACTTGCAACATTGGCCTATATTTTCGAACTCTTTCCTCGCTTGGAAGAAAGAAAAAACCAACTGGCAGGCACAATGAGCGGCGGCGAACGCAAGATGTTAGCCATAGCCCGCGGCATGATGTCAATGCCACAACTGATGTTGGTTGACGAACCTTCCTTAGGATTGCAACCCAACCTGACACGCAATGTCTTTGACGCTCTCTTACAATTACGCGACAGAGGAGTAACCATTTTGCTTGTAGAGCAAAATGTAAATGCTACCCTAAATTTCACCGATAGAGCTTATATCCTCGAACAGGGCAAAACCGTGATGTCTGGACCAAGCAAAGAGATCAAGGCCAACAAGCACGTCAGAAACGCTTATATGGGGATTTAGCCTTTATACATATTTCAAAACAGTATCTTGCTTTTTCGACTTAGGAGAGAAAACCTATGGCAAAAGACTCAATCACGAGACCAGCGACACAAGAATCGCTGATGACCCGAATCAAAGATAACCTGCCTATTATTATCGTGTCTGTTTTTTCGATAATTCTTTTCGCCGCCGTATACATCAAAGGTGGAACATCTCAAATATTCAATGTTTTCATTACTGGCGGTATGTGGGCATTGCTAGCCGTTGGATTAGCGCTTGTTTTCGGGGTGATGAATATTCCCCACTTTGCACATGGTGAATCCTTTATGGTAGGCGCGTACGTAGCCTATTTCACCTTTAATCCCATCCGCGAATATTTACAGCAAAACCCTAGTAAATTTATCGGCATAATTGCTCCCTTTGGCGCTATCTTGGTTGCCGGATTAGCTGGCGCAGTTCTAGGAGTAATCATCGAAAGGGGCATCTTTGCCCCCTTACGGCATAGGACAAAAGAAGGTTGGGTAATGAACGCATTCTTGCTCACCGTGGGCATATCTTTCGTACTCACTAATGGAGCAAATCTCGTTTTAGGCCCTAACTTTCGCGGGGTTCCCCGTTACTGGGATGTAGACGCTGTTGAAATTGCTGGCGCTTACATGTCTGTAGATCGCCTAATTGCGTTTGGCGTCTCCATGCTCACAATTGGTGTTCTGTGGTTCTTCCTCCGCCGCACACGCATAGGAAGAGCAATTCGGGCCGTATCCCAGGATGAGACTGGTGCTCAACTCGTCGGTATCAACCTTAATTTCATCCAAACACTGACATTTTCTTTAGCAACGGCCATGGCAGCAATATCAGGTGCATCTTTGCTCTTCTTGTTCCAGGCCTATCCCACCGTAGGCGCAACTCCACTGTATTACGCCTGGTATGTAGTCATGATGGCTGGGCTTGGCAACGTGGCTGGCGCTATCATTGGTGGCTTCATAGTCGCTTTGCTGCAAACAAGCACTCAGTTATTTGTAGCCGTTTCATGGACAACTGTAATTCCTACTGCAGTTATGATTCTAGTGCTGCTATTAGCTCCCTCGGGAATCTTTGGCAGTGATGTCAAAGGCGTCCAGGAACAATAAGATAGGAGAAATATAAAAATGAGTTCAAGCAAAACAGCACAAGAAAAAACAAACGCCTGGAGTAAGTTCGTGTCTTTCCTAAGCAAGCTTGGGTTTAGCCCTATTGGGTTAGTTCTACTAATTATCATCGCTATCTTGCCCATCAGCTCTCCTTACTTTCAACAAGAATACATCGTTCGATGGTTGATTATGGGCGCTTTCATGGCTGCCCAATCAGTCGCATTTGATTTCACAGCGGGCTATATTAACATCGTCAACTTTGGTTTTGCAGCCCTGTTAGGATTTGGCGCTTACACTTCTGGTATCCTTTCAAACAATACTCCTTTCATCTCGGTTGCACCTGGCCTTAGCCCTTGGATTAGCATTTGGTTGGGCGCCATTATGGCAGGATTCGTTGGCTTTATACTAGCTGTGTTAACTCTACGTTTACGCGGTATTTTTGCCGCCGTGATGGCCTGGTTCTTGGGCATCGCCTTGATGGGGCTAATTAACAACTTGACTTCGCTCACCCGCGGGCCACTGGGCATGAACCCCGTCAAATTCTTGGAAACCACCAACAACTTGCCCTACTTTTACATTGTGTTTGCCATGATGATAGGTATTTACATCATTCTGAAATTGGTGACAAGGTCTCATTTTGGCCTCGCATTCAAAGCTATCGGTCAAAATCTAGACGCTGCTCGCGCTTCTGGCATTAACCCCACTAGGTACCTGGTCTTCAACTTCACTTTATCAGCTTTCTTCGCTGGTTTATTGGGTGGTTTCTACGCTCACTTTTACGGCTCTTTGACACCATCAACTTTGATGCATACATCCAAAACCGTTGAGATTTTAGCAATTGCCTACATTGGAGGACGCGGAAGTCTTTGGGGGGGGATAGCTATAGCGTTCCCCTTTGTTTTCTTTATCGAATATCTACGCTCAAACTTCACCGATTTACCTGGTTTGCACCTAGTAATTTACGGTCTTCTGATGATAGTGGTAATGATCTTTTATCCAAATGGGTTTTCAGGATTTGTAGCTTGGGCCAAAACAAAACTTGACGCTTTATTCCCGAAAAAAGCCGCTAGCTGAACAAGTACACCAACTAAAGCATATTGCGCGGCATCCCAAAGAAAAAGAAAGGTGTCCTTTGGGATGCCAAAGACGCAGTGAGAATATAAGAGAACGAGTGAGTTAGGCCATGCCAGAAAATACATATCCCAAACAGTGCCTTATTTTATAAGGCCAAACATAGTTTTGGAATGATAAAAATTCTGGAACTACCTTTAGGGGATGGGATGAACGCATACCGGTTTCACATCACCCATTTGAGGGATACAGAATATATTTGCTAAGTTTCTCGCTCAACCAGCATTTATAATTTATGGCTTATTAGCCATGCCTGGAGAATTCTATGTTAAAAAAGCAGTGTGATTTTCTTTCACATTCTGATATTCAAGCCATTCACAATACTAGCATGAAGTTATTGGCAAACGAAGGAATACACTTTCCAGAAGACGAAGCTCTTGAAATCTTCAAAAAGCACGGTATCAAGACCGATGGGCAAACCGTTTACCTAACAGAAGAACAGGTCATGGACGCCACCAAGTCTGTTCCACAACAGTTCACTATCCAGGCCCGCAACCCAGAAAAAAATATCATAGTTGGTGATGGTGTGCCAGTTTTCGCCCCCGGTTACGGCGCTCCATTCTTAATAGACTCCGTGCAGGGTAAACGCGCTCCCACACTGGAAGACTATCATAATTTGGTCAAATTAGCCCATGCGCTC
>QMOK01000151.1 GCA_003648195.1 Chloroflexota bacterium
TAGTGTTGCTAGTCATTGGGGTGGTAGTGAGTTGGGGAATTTATTGGGCAACTAACCAGATAACCGCTAAAATTGCCGAGACAGAAGAATACATCCAAGAAGCTAACGCGCAAGCGATTAACAAATTAGAAGTTAATATGCAAGAAATTAGCGGGCAAGCAATTAATAAATTAGAGGCTAGTATACAGGGAATTAACGGGCAAGTAATTGCTCAGTTGATACCTAGCCCAGATATTGAAATATTGCTGGGCGAAAGAGGAATAGCACCTCCGCAAGGGGATGGCACTACCCCAGCCCCAGATATAAGTTTCAGAGTGAAAGGCCAGAAAAAAAGCCATCCGGGTGATTCCGCAAAATATGCTCCCTACCTTGCTGCCATCGTTTCTCTAAGGAGCAAACAGCCCCAAGCGGGACGTTTCCCGCAGGCGGTGCTCCAAGTTTCCGCCGTGCCACTCCCCAGTCAGTGCAAGTTTCGGTATCAATCCGATACCAAGCCAGACAACGCACAACGGGCCATCAGCGGCGAGAGAGTCCCGAACGGCGGCGTTTACCGTCTCACCGTGCCTTTCGCAAATGACCTTGTAATTTATCAAACCCCGATGTTGGCGGGGGAATTGATGCTCCATTGGGACGCAGAAACGCCAGAAGCGGAGCTTCCTGAACATTTCACGCTCAACTATGACGTTTACACGCTCAACAGCGTTTCGCATCGCGCAATAAACATATTCATTGATTGGGAATAGATAATTCACGTTAGCATTTAAGGAGAAATAACATGGCTAACTGGCTTGTACTTGTAGCCGGAAACATCGGAACTGGGAAAACATCTCTCTCGGAGCGTTTGGGAGACCGCCTGGGTTGGCGCACGGCTTTTGAGTCCGTGATGGACAACCCTTATTTGGGAGATTTTTACCAAAATATGGCGGCCTGGTCTCTTCAACTTCAGGTCTTTTTTCTTGGCCACCGCGCCGAACAACACTTAGAACTAGCCCGTGACGAACGCTCGGCAATTGCCGACCGCAGCATCTACGAAGACGCCAAAATATTCGCCCGCGCCCTGTACCACCAAGGGAGCATGTCCGAGCGGGATTATCTATCCTATCGGCGGGTGTTCAATTTAGTTGTAGATAACCTCCCCCGCCCCGACTTGCTAATTTACCTTGACGCTCCGCCCGAAATACTCATGGAACGCATTCACCAACGAGGGCGCGATATGGAATCGGGCATTTCTTTAGAATACCTTTCTTTGTTAGATTCGTTTTACAAAGACTGGATGGCGACCTTTGACCTTTGCCCTGTGTTAAAAATTCGCTCTGACAACCTGGATTTTGTGCATAAACCTACCCACCTAGATATTGTTGTAGAGCGAATTGAAAATAAACTAACTGGCAAAGAGGAAGTTGTTTTCCCCAACGGTATCTAACCCCGTTGCGTTTTAACCAAAAAGCGGCCAGGGATTTCTTCTCCCGGCCGCTTTTGCATTTAACCCCACACGTTCCCCACTCCCTAGCCTTACTCCCATTCAATGGTCGCTGGGGGTTTGCTGGTGATGTCGTAAACAACACGATTCACGCCCTCAACCTCGTTGACAATTTGGTTGGCGACTTGAGCCAGCAAACTGTGAGGGAGGCGTGCCCAATCGGCGGTCATAAAGTCTTCGGTGGTGACGGCGCGGAGGGCGATGACGTCTTGGTAGGTGCGTTGGTCGCCCATGACGCCCACGGCTTGCACTGGTAAGAGGATGGCGAAGGCTTGGGCGGTTCCACGCTGGGGTGATGCAGATGGCTCGTTGGGGTGCATGTGCAATAACCCAGCGTCTGCCAAGGCTTGGGTGAAGATGGCGTCTGCCGCGCGTAAGCGTTCCAGCCGCTCCCAGGTGATTTCCCCCAAACAGCGCACTGCCAGTCCTGGGCCGGGGAATGGCTGCCTCCAGACCATTTCGTGGGGCAGGCCAAGGGCTTCTCCCACGGCGCGTACTTCATCCTTAAAAAGGTCTCGCAGGGGTTCTATAAGTTTAAATTCCATGTCTTCTGGCAACCCGCCTACGTTATGGTGACTTTTGATGCGCCGGGTTTGGTCTTGTCCCGTTCCGCTGGATTCGACCACGTCTGGGTAAATTGTGCCTTGTACCAGATAGGGGGGCGTTCCCAGCTTTTTGGCCTCTTGCTCAAAGATGCGAATGAAGCGCTCGCCAATAAGGCGGCGTTTAGTTTCTGGGTCTTTTACTCCGCGCAGGTTTTCTAAGAATGTTTCTACGGCGTTGATAGGGTGAAAGCTGACGCCCAGGTGTTGGCTAAATGTTTTTACCACGCGCTGCGGCTCTCCCTGGCGAAGGAGACCGTTATCTACGAAAACGGCGTCTAATTGATTGCCGATGGCTTTGTGTACCAAAGCGGTGGCTACGCTAGAATCCACTCCGCCGCTGACGGCTGCCAGCACACGATCTTGCCCCACTTGTTCGCGGATGCGGTTGACACTTTTTTGGATGATAGAGGCTGGAGTCCAGTCTGGTGACGCTTCGCAAATATCAATTACAAAGCGGCGCAACATTTTGGCTCCGCCTGGCGTGTGGCCTACTTCTGGATGGAATTGAACGCCAAAATAGTTTCGCTTGGGGTCAACCATGCCGCAGATGGGGGTGTTATTGGTGCGGGAGAAGTTCCTGAACCCAGGCGGGATGGATTCTATTAGGTCGCCATGGGACATCCAAACCTGTTGCTCACCCACGGGCAAGAGGGGGTTGCCGCTAAATGTTTCTAGCGTGGTAAAGCCGTATTCTGGCTCTGAGGCGCGTTTCACACGTCCGCCCAGTGCTTGTACCATGGCCTGCATTCCATAGCAGATGCCCAGGATAGGGATGCCGGTTTTGAAGATGTATTCTGGGACTTGGGGGGCGCCGGGCTTGTAAACTGAGTCTGGGCCGCCAGAAAGGACAATGCCCTTGGGGTTTAGGGTTAAGATTTTTTCGGGCGGGGCGTTCCAAGGGATTAGTTCGCAGTAGACGTGTTGTTCTCGGATGCGCCGGGCGATAAGTTGGATGTATTGAGAGCCGAAATCGAGGATGATAATGGTATTGGTCATGGGGTTTTAGTTTGGTAGTTTGGTGCGCTGCACTTGCAGTTTAAAGTGCGTTGCACCTGGTGGCTGATTAGTTGGGTAGCTTGGTGCGTTGCACCTGGTAGTTGGGTTAGGGCTGGGGGAGTCTATGTGCGCTTTCTATTCCCAAGGTTCTTCAAAAGCAATCTCGTTTCCTTCCATGGAGGTGATGGGGGCCAGTGAGACGATGGGCACGCCCAAGGTTTCTAGGTGTTTTCGACCATTTTCAAATGTTTTTTCAATTAACGCACCGATGCCTACTATTTCTGCGCCGGCTATTTTCGCTAATTCGACCAATCCCATAATTGTGGCGCCAGTCGCGAGAAAATCGTCAATGATTAGTACCCGCTCACCCCCTGCCAGGTATTCTGGAGAGACTATCAATTCAACCGTGCGGCCTTTAGTGTGGGAAGGGGCTAGGGTGAGGAGCACTTGATCGGGCATGGTGATTGGTTTGCGCTTGCGGGCGTAAACGACTGGGATGCCTAAATGGAGGCCGGTAGCTACTGCCGGTGCAATCCCTGAAATTTCGGCGGTGAGAATTTTTGTGGCTTTGACGTCTTTGAAGAGACGCGCGAATTCTCTTCCGGCTTCATCCATAAGTTTGGGGTCTACCTGGTGATTGACAAAACTATCTACTTTGAGGATGCCGCCTCCCAGGTTTTTGCCTTCGCTTAGGATGCGTTCTATGAGGATTTTCATATATTTCTCCTTGATGGTGGTAGAACTGCGTTGCAGTTTTTATTGGGGTGTGTTTCATTTTGTTTGGAATATTCGCAAACAAAATTGTAAATGGTAAACGGCGAACGGTGCTGCCAAAAATATTTTGGTTGGGCGACCGCGAGGGTAATTACGATAAACGTGAAACAAATAGCCAAAAAACAAAAATCCCCGGTGTAGGCTGGGGATTTTGTCGTTAGAGGGAGAATGGTTTAGCTGCTCGATTTTGGCATATAGTGATAAAGTTTGGCAGCCAGATTAGCTAGTGGCAGGCTTTGGAGCCACACTTTGCCAGGCCCTTTTAGCTGGGCTAGGAAAAGCCCCTCGCCAGAGAAGAAGATGTTTTTAAACCCTTTCACGCGGCTGATGTCGTAGCTGACGGTAGGCTCGAACATAGCGATATGACCAGGGTCTACTTTCATGATCTCGCCAGCTTGCAACTCGTATTCTCGCACTTCTCCGGGAATTTCCAGGAACACCGTGCCAGGGCCAGTGATTTTTTGAAGGATGAAGCCTTCGCCGCCAAAGAGGCCAGCTCCCAGTTTTTTGCGGAAGTGCATTTCGAGTTTAATCGAATCTTCGGCGCACATGAACGCATCTTTTTGGCAGATGAGGCTTTGGCCTGCGGCGAGTTGAACGTCAAGGATTTTTCCTGGCACTTCAGGGGCAAAAGTAACAACGGCTTGCTTACCTTTGCAGGTATACGTGGTTAGGAAAAGCGATTCGCCGGCCAACATGCGCCCCAGGCCAGCCATCACGCCGCCCTTGGTGTTCGTTTCCATAGAAACGTTGCCACGCATCCAGGCCATACCGCCCGATTCGGTGTATATCTTTTCTCCCGTTTCAATGAGAATGTCAACGGTTTCCATGGTTGTGCCTTTAATTTTGTATTGCATGTTCAACCTCCTGTTTTTGTAGATGGTTTTTGTTTTTTCTAAGCAGATACCCTTAACTATAACATAAAAGCGATTGCTCTGGGGAGTTTGAAAAGCTAAATCTTCTCTTTTCTTCCCCAAAAACTATTCCAGAGCATTTCTCCCAGCCCCATGCCGGGTTTATATTCTTCTCCACGTAAAAACAATTTTTCTACTTTCAATGAAAGCAAGTCTTGGGGATCAAGTTCCAATGGATTCTGGTTCAAAATCACCATATCCGCTATTTTACCTTTTTCTAAGCTGCCGCGTTCTTTTTCATCAAAACTTGTCCGGGCTATTTCGTAGGTATACATCTTTAATGCATCAATGATAGAAACGGACTGATTGGGATCGTAGGGGTGATTGCAAGCTCCATAGATACCCTCAATGGGATCGGGATAGGTTACGGGCGCGTCTGAGCCGCCGCTGAGATGTATGCCAGCGTCCAAAATGGACTGCAAAGGCGAACTTCCCTTGACGCGGTCACCGAGGATTTCGGTTAGGTATTCCGCAGGCTCTAAGGGGCTAATCAAAAATCCAGGCTGAAGCGTGATGCCAATTCCCAGAGCGGCAATCTTCTTCAGGTCGTCAGGGCGGATGATGCAGGCGTGGATGATTGTATGCCGGTGGTCTTCGCGCGGATAATCGTCCAGAGCGGCTTCAATGGCGTTCACCGCTCGGGAAACAGCTGCATCCCCGATGGCGTGCATCTCTACTTGCAAGCCGGCCCTATTTGCTTTTTTAACGAATTCAAATACTTCTTCTTCGCTTTGGTAGAAAATGCCCATATTGTTTGGATCATTGGTATAAGGCTCATGTAAGGCGGCGTCACAGGCTCCAAAGCAGCCATCCAGGGCGGTAGCGAAGCATCCGCCAATGCGCGGCAGTTTGCGCTTTAACACTTTTTCCACTTCCATGGTTTGGAAAAATAGACGGGTTTGAAATTGATTTTTCTTTGTTCTAGCTCTGGCAATCAAACTCACCATCGTGATGTCGAGGTCATTAGGAAAGCCAATGCCTTCGGTGGCGTGGATTAATCCAATCCCTTTTTCTGCTAAGAGGTCAAAACCTTTAATGATGCCTTTTGCCAGGTCAAGAGGAGGTACCAATGATGTCGCGTAATCGGTCCCCGCGAAATAGGCTTCATTGAATAAATGGCCTTTTTCTTCTTTGAAGCCTGGCAAGTCTTTGATCTCAGTGGGGAACTTTTCTAGCAGCTTTGTATTAAAAACCGCTGAATGACCATCATAACAGACGATGACCAAGGGTATATCGGGGCAAACTTCATCTAGTTCTTCTCTGCAAATTAACCGTTTTTCTTCAACGCTGTGCTTAGATACCCCAAAGGCGATAATGGCTTTTAACTTCTTGTTTTGGAATATGAATTCTTGAATAATCGCTTGGATTTCCGGGATATTTTTCGCTTCTCTCACATCAAAATAAGCGGCGGCAATCAAAGCCCAATTGGAGAAGTGCAGGTGCCCATCCCCAAACGAGGGCAGCAGTGCTCGCTGCCCTAACTCTATTGTTGAAGAATTTTTTTCATACTCAGGGAGCAGGGAATCTCCCACGTAGACGATGCGCCCTTGGTTTTCAACGAGATAATTATAGATGTTATTGTCGGTATCTAAAGATATTATTTTTCCGTGATATATGTGCATAGTCTAGCCTTCCTCTGGTTCTTCTTCCAGTTCAATCTTGTTTCTCTGACACCACTTTCGTATTTCGTGTTCAGTGCGGTTGTTCTCGTAATCGTACCA
>QMOK01000152.1 GCA_003648195.1 Chloroflexota bacterium
AGTCATCGATACTTCTCAACAATCTCCCCCAGCTGCTCAAACTTGCTCTCTATATCCGCTACCAGCTTGAACTGGGTGCGCGTTCTGTCTAGGTTATGGCTTTCGTGGTCGGTTTTGAAATAAATATCGCCTTGGAGGTAGTCGGTTAGAAAGCGTATGCCGCACTCAAAGGTCATCAGTTTCGCAGAAAAGGGGAGCAGGTCAATTTCGAGCGGGGTTAGAAAGTCGCGCGTGGCATCTAGGTAGCCGTGAACAAAAGCCTCGAAGCGATTGAGGTCAACCTGCACCAGAGAAAGATCACGCTCTGCCTCGGATGCGGGGTTGGCTCCCGAACGGATAGAATCACCGAAATCGTAGAGCGATAACCCCGGCATGACCGTATCTAGGTCAACTACGCAAATCCCCTCGCCTGTTTCGTTGTCTATTAGAACATTGTTGAACTTGGTATCGTTATGGGTGACTCGCAGTGGCAACTTCTCCTGCTGGATGAGATCAACCAACACTGGGGTATCATTTGCCCGCGCTTTGACGAACCCAATTTCTTCCCCCACAAACCGAGCGCGGTTCTGGGAGTCTTTTTTTGCTGCCGCCATGAAAGCCTCGAAACGCTTGGGTGTGTGGTGAAAGCCGGGGATGGTTTCGTGAAGCCGCTCGGCTGGGAAATCCCTAAGCAAGCGTTGGAATTTGCCAAACGCCCTCGAAGTATGGTAAACGTGATCTAAGCTCTTAATGGCTTCGTAGGCTTGGGCATTTTCAATGAAAAGATACGCTCGCCAATAATCCCCAGCGGACGTTTTTAAGAAATGTTTTCCCTCTTTTGTGGGGACAAGAGTGAGCGTTTCTCTGGCTGGGTCGCCGCCGGCTGCGGCTATTTTCTCCCTGAGATGGGAAGTTACGTTATGAATGTTTTCCATCAATTCTGTCGGGGCTTTGAACACATGATGATTAATGTGCTGCAAAAGATAGCGTTGAAATTTCCCGTCTTCTTTTTGGAAAACGGCTATATAAGTATCGTGAATGTGACCTATTTTATGAATTTTGGTCTCAAAGAGATTCCCTTTGCATCTAAAATTATTCAGAATGGGAGCGATGTTAAACTTCATTTAGACGTTCTCCGTTTTTGGGCGTGATTTTATCGATTTGCGCAGATGATACCACGCGAACGTTTATTGCTGGTAAAATGTCGCGATGATTTTATTGATAGATAATCAACGAGGTTTTGCAGTGAAAACAATTCAATATCAAAATTATCAGTGCGTACAACTGTCCAGCCAGACCTTAACCTTGCTCGTCACGCAGTCTGTGGGGCCAAGGATACTTTCGCTTCAAATTGAGGATGGGGAGAATCTTTTCGCGGAATTGCCTCAAAAGGTGATAGTCCGCCCAGATGGGAGGATGTATCGGTTTTATGGTGGTCATCGTTTGTGGCACGCGCCAGAGGATATAAACCGCACTTATTTGCCCGATAATGAACCGGTGGAAATTTTCCCCCTCGAAAGTGGATGCCGAGCCGTGCAGCCGGTTGAGCCAGAAACTGGCCTTCAAAAGGTCATTGAAATTCGATTGCCGGCTAAGCGGCCAGTCGTAGAGGTGGAGCACATCCTAACCAATCGGGGCGCGAAGCCCATCCCTTGCGCTCCTTGGGCAATCACCCAATTAAAACCCGGCGGAGTGGCCCTGCTCCCCCAAAATACCGGTCCGATGAACGAGAATCCCATTCTCCCCAACCGCCAAATTGCCCTTTGGCCTTATACCGACATCAAAAACCCTCACCTCACTTTGAAGAACGATGTCATCAGAATAGATGCTAAATTAGCGGATGGAGCGTTAAAAGTTGGATTTTCCAACTATCGGGGATGGTTGGCCTATTGGCGCGAAGGCGTGTTGTTTGTCAAGCGAACGGTTTGCCATTCCCCAGCGGAGTACTATGACTTTGGCAGTTCCAGCGAATGTTATTGTGCCCCAGATATGTTAGAGCTGGAGACATTGGGGGCTAAGGTAATTCTCCAACCGGGGGAATCTGCCGCCCACAAAGAAACCTGGGAGGTTTATCCCAACTTTGAATGGAGTGATGATTTGGCCGAGATAATGGCCTTTATAGAAACGTAAAACCCCAAATCGAATTATAAATGGGCGACCGGCAAGGGCGCTGTTTACACAATTATCTTGACACTCCCCAAACTTCTTGACACTACCTATTCTTTCGGAAATAACATACGTCACTGGCTTTGTCTTCTTCGTATTTCTTTCTGTACCTCGCTCCCAATCTCCTCCGAATCTATTGTAATGGGCTCCTTGCCCGTTAATCTTTTGTATTTGTCTTGGGCTTTTGCTTCCCTGATTTTAACGATCTCTTTCCATTTTGAGAACTTTCCCGCTAATACTGGTTTGCAGTACTTCCTAAATACCTGCGCCAGTCTTTTCACTTGCCAGTCAACCATGTCATAGTAATTATCCCACTCTTCAGGGAAAATATAGACTGGCTCATCAGATTCAGGAGTCAAGAAGCCAACAATGTCACGCAGATCAAACTGATAGCCAGGAGACTCTGTGCGGGGTGCTAAGTAAACAAATACTTGTCCCCTATCCAAAGCTACTGTGACGTCCATAGTCCTGGATTGAAATTGAACCAGACTGTTTCCAAAAGCTTTAGGATCATACCTTTGACCCGTAACCGAGTACTCATAATCGTCGATAAGATACCGAAAATGCTTTTTCGTTTGTTCAGCAAATATGTATTCATCCATACTTTTCTACTCCGTCAGTACCAACCATTCTTGCCCGTGGATAATGGTCAATTCGTAACCTTTTCCAAGGAGATAAAATAATTCCTGCTGGAGGATGCTGCGCGATATTTCGTTTCGCTCTGGAAAGTGCCGTCCGCGTTGGCGGTGACGCTGGTGGAGCCGAGGTGGTCGCTGAGCGCAACCGAAGCATCATCGCTCAGTAGCCACTTGCTAGTATAAGCATTGCAATGAAATGAGGGCGAAAGCTAGTCCTCCGGTTGCTCAACGAAAATACGGCTGTAATTCTTGGATTTGTTCTAAAGTCGTTGTAACGCACGCATCGAGATTGGTCTCGCCTGTAAATATCTGGTAAAACGCATCCAAGTCCGTGCCAGTCAATGCCTGCCAAGTTACTGGTCGGAATTCTTGTCGTTCTATAAGAGAACGTTCGGGGTTGATTTGTATCCCTAAATCATGAGAATCTTTCGATGGACACAAGAATACATTCTCTCCATCGTAGTGCGCCATAGCCCCAATACTTATCTCAAGATTGATTTGTTCATACTGCATTTCCATGTCATAGATAATAACTTTTCCTTCTTGGGGCGACTCTGCCTCGACCGCTGTTTGAAAGAAGTAACCAACATATGAAGGCACACCATAGGTTTTGAGAAGAGTGTCTAAACGCATTCCCTTCCAAGTGTCTTGGTTTGCCAACCACACTTCTTCTTCCAAAATCCAATCACCTGGAGGCCCAGCAATATGAACAGATACTTTATCAATGGTTACTAGTTTTTCTGTCCAGGTACCTATAGATAGTTTTACGAATACTTGTTCATATAACTGGGCTTGAATAAGATGAATAAAGGTTTTCCCTTGCCAATTCTCAACGATTTCTACCCCCCCCCATTGTGCCATGACGTTCACAGCTTCTTGTACCGTCATATCGTCTGGATAAATACCAGTAACGCATTTACCGGTGCAATTGCCATTTGTTCTCAGAAGTTCCAGCAAGCTTTTTTCTGCTTCCTGTGATGACAAAGTAACCATGGGGAGCGCAAGTTGAAAAGGCGTTAGGGTTAATGTACGAGTAAGTAGCGAGGTTTTTGCAGGTGTCAATGTAGCGATATTTATAGGAGCCGATGTTGCTGTTTTCGTCACAGTAGGCGTAACAGGGCTTTCGCTTGCGGTTTTACAACCAGCAAGACCAAGAAAAAGTAGGCTGATCCAAAGTGTGAAACTATACAAATATTTTTTCATAGGTCGCTTCCTAATGCCATACTAGTCAGTCCACGAAACTGCTTTAATCATATTCCATTACATGGTAGCGCATTTGTTAATAGAAATTACCAAGCTGGCCTCCTAAGTCGGTCGAAAGGCTGATATTTCCGATCTCTCCATTGGCAAATATGTCGGCCCAATCTTCCCAGTGTGGTGTGCCACCTCGCTGTTGCCACGCATCGCCTCCACCTGCTTTGCCCGAGATTAATGCCGAAAAACGAATATTGTTCTCGCCTGAAGAAGGTAGAGATACATACTTTCCTCCATTCCATCCCGATAAATATTTACCATTCAGAGTGAACGTCTCATTTTCTAAACTGTTCGTAAAATAGTCGTTCCAAAGATTATCCACCAGATGACCAAATTCGTGGAGAATGTTGATGACGGGGCTTATTGTATTGTTGGCATAGAATGTAATTGAATTGCCCGATGTAAGACCATAATACTTTCCATTGTCGCAATCTCCTACTCCTCCATTTTTTAATGTTGCCGTTCTTCCATTCAGCCAAAATGGAATACTTTTGTAGCCAATGTGTGTAAATAGGGCTTCCCACAGATTAGCAAGAAGTGTTGATGACCAATTTCCCTGTAACGTAAGTCCAAATGAAGCAATATACTCTATCATCTGGCTTTCTGTGGGGTTTGTGGGCGGCGGTAGCGGTTGGCGTTGCTGCGGCAGTGGGAAATATCTACCACCATCTGGGTCCTCTATATAATAATGCCCGCTGGGATCGTTATACCTGAGCGAATTATTCTGGACATAGGCGTATCTATCGAGCGTAAGTACATTCCCCGCGCCGGGGATGATGGTGTCGGCCTGGGTAAAGCGGCCTAGCTTTGCGTCGTAGAATCTCGCGTTGTAAAAGTACAATCCAATCTCGGCTTCGAGGCGCTGGCCTGTGTACAAGTAATCCGTGGGGGTGGTGCCGGTGCTGGAGCGGGTTTCGCCGAGGGCGGTGCCCTCAAGAGGGTACTGCGCGATATTTCGTTTCGCTCCTGAGACTCCCGTCCGCGTTGGCGGTGACGCTGGTGGAGCCAAGGTGGTCGCGTCCAATATTCAAAACGTGGATATTGGACGGCCTCATTAGTCACGAATCTCGGTTACATCACCAGTTAAAGCATCAATGACAATATCAATTCCTTCGAAAGTAACAATATTACTGAATCTTATATTCCAAGTTATCATAGAACCGTCACAACGTGGGTAGTTTCGTTCAAGTTTCAGTTGTAAACTAGCATTTTGGACATCAACATAAGTATCTCTTCCATCAGCAAGGCCTATCTCCAAAGCATCTTTACTATCAAGAGCAATATCATCAATACTGAAAGGCGTGCATTGAGGTAATGATAGCGACGAATTGAATTTCTCTGTATAACATGCATTATGGCAAATAACGCCTAAAGTTGCTTTTTCGTCGCTCGGAGATCTGAATACAAAACCTACTTCAGCCCTGCTCGACGGAACGTGCGGCAAAAGAACGTCCACCGTGACGTCAATCAGGTATGCATCTGAATGCCATTTCTGTGCCAATTCCAAAGCTTGAGGCCAGTGAAATTTTACGGAAAGTACACTTATATTAGGTGTTTGAGATGTATTATCGGATGCGTTATTTCCAAGGAAATTACATCCTGTTGAATTAAGTGCGGAGAGGCACAAAACTATCCCAATCAAAATTCTGAAAACGTAACGATTGTTATTCATAACATTAATCTCCTAAACTTGGATTGTGCCCTTATTCGCTACCAACTGCGCTAGCTCCTTCTTCAAACGCTTTATAAACATCAGGCGAGGTGGCATATATCAAAAGAAACTTCATTTTTGCGCTGCGTAGTTCCATCGGTTTCAGGGTTTGGAGGGTGTATACCCAATGTGGTTCAAAGTTCCATCGGTTTCTAAGGTCAACCCCAACTTCTCCTAGAAATACCCGAGTTGGGTAATCATTTAATTGAGTAGTCATATAACTCGCCAGTACGGTCTTTGATTCAGCTCCAAGCTTTTGAAACGAATCATCAGATTCATACTTATACCCCAGGGGATTATTACAATTATCAGTCCTACAAGCCTCTATTACTTTTTCCACTAATTTGCCGCCATACAATTCGTATCCCACTTCAAAAAGTAGACTCTGGTTATCTGGTGGCACGTTGAAAGGGTCAAAGAATCTATCTAAATTTAAAAAAGCATTACGCGCAAACTCATGATCATAATGTGGAGGAGTAAAATCCCCACCATCATCTATTGGCATTTCTTGATTTGCCACCACCGCCATATCCTGCTGCTTCCATTCCGCCAGACTTGGGGGCGGGGGTGGTGGAACATATATGCTACCAGGGTCTTCTATATCATAATGCCCACTCGGATCATTGTACCTGAGCGAATTATTCTGGACATAGGCGTATCTGTCGAGGGCAAGTACGTTTCTTGCCCCAGGCACAATGGTATCGG
>QMOK01000153.1 GCA_003648195.1 Chloroflexota bacterium
AGGCGCCTATGGTTACTTTTAAATTTTCTAGGTCAGGAAGATATTCTAGTGGATAATTCGTGAAGACAGGTTCGTAGTTTCCGGTTTCTTCAAAATATTGGTATAAATTTTCAGTGACATTGGTGTTTAAAATGTGTTTTTGTTGTTCCTTATGATAATCAATTAAAGGCGCACTGGGAACAAGTAAGCCTCCTGTGACCATGATAACAATTAGGAGGATGATTAATATGTGAGTTTTTATGTTAGTGATTTTGAATTTGGTGATAAGGTTAGCTGCAAATTCAGTTAGCCCTCCCGCTCCCAGCCCGGTGGCTAGGCCTAAAAGTGGTAGGGCAATGGACATGTTTCTGGTTTCTAAGCTAAATAAGAAACCCCATATTAGAGAATAGGGAATTAGAATGGCATAGATAATTTTGCGAAAATCTTTAGTGTTAAAGGGGAGAGTAAGTAAAACGAAGAGATATAAATAAGCATATATGCCAATGCCGCTTATTGCTCTTAAAAACCGTTCCCAGGGGGCACGCCCTTTGTGAAGTTCGTTTCCAGCTAAAATAGCGACATTTGTTTTTTCTCCCATAAAGAGGCGGTATTCGTTGAATACATACCACGGTAAAAGGAGAATAAATGCGAATAAAAAGTATTTGGTTAATTTTATTAATTTCTCTTTTGTTGTTAGGGATTCGATGTGCTTAACTATTATGAAGTAGGCTAACACAGGGTAAAGGGTGAAGACCAATAAACCATTTTGTTTGGTGAGCGCTGTTCCAGCCGCGAATATTGTTCCTAAGAACACATAGTCAAGTTGTTTTTTTGTGTTTGAGGTGGTTTTTGCTTTTAGCAATGTATAGACTGTTAGCAATGTAAAAAAGGCTAAGGGGGCATCAACATACCCTGAGCCAATATAAGGGCCTAAAAATCGCTGTAAGATGTAGCGAGTTGCTACAAGACCAATAAAATAGCCGCTCTTTTTATAATCTAAGCCAAGGTCAAGCATTAACAAAAGCATATAAAGGATAAATATAGGCATGAATCCTTTCGCGAAGAACTGCAATTGAGAGCTTCCCATGAATGAGTATGTTACGGAAAAACTTGTAGGTATTAGCTGCGCGTAACGATAAGTGATAGTGGCGGGAGTGTTTGAGAACCAATCTAAGGCCCATCTGTTCCATGAAGCCACTGAATCCCATATAGTGAAAACTGTTCCAATATTGTCTATAAAGAGTTTTATTGCCCACCAAAGACTCTCAAGAGACCAGAAGACAAAAATTGTTGTTACCATCCCCGTTAGTGTTTTAGCGATATTCCTATCTGATTTTTTGGCAGGGAAAGAGACAATCTCTGAGGCGTAATTTGAGATTCGCGTAGTCCAGTTGAATAACAGTTCGCCTATAGGCATGGAAAGGTTTCGCAGGTAGAATTTCCATAGCAACCCCAACTCTACGGCAAATATTCCATAGTGGATGTAGGAATAATTGATTTTCAGAAATGTTAAAAGAAGAACGAGGATGTGGTTTGCAATAAGGCTTAACGCAAAAGAAAAGATCAGGGTTTGAATAAAACCTTTTTTGACATTAAGGGTTTTTAGAATAAGAATTCCAGGTAAAAAGGTTATTTGGATGATAGACAATAAACCAAGTATGAACATAAATTTTCCTCAACGAAATAATGTAAACGTATTTCTGTAAATTTGTCAAAAAAGCAGGTTAGGCGTATTCTCTAAAAATGCCAATATTAGCAAAGGAGAAAGCCACGACCTAGCAAAATGATTTTACCTTACTAGCAAGATTATTGGAACAGATGCGATAGAAAAGCTCGGTTTCTTATCAGAACTAGTATAATGAATGATACGCGAAGTTTGGTGCTCAATTAAAATAAAGGAACTTCAATCAAATGAAACAAGAAGACTTAACTGTTATTGTGCCTTTGTATAATGAAGAGGAATTTTTGTCATCATTGATGGCCGAGTTGGTCCCGTACTGTAATAACTATGGATGGCGGCTTATCCTAGTAGATGATGGCTCAACAGATGAGACAGGAACCATATTGCAAAAATATGCTGAATATGAAGGGGTTCAGATTATTTCCCATAAACTGAACAGAGGTTACGGCGCCGCAATAAAATCGGGGATAAGGGTTGCGGATACCACTTACGCAGTTACCATAGATGGAGACGGACAGCATTACTTGAGCGATATTAACAAGTTAATGAAATTTGCAATAGAAACGGACGCGGACCTTGTTGTTGGGAATAGAGGCAGTGACACATCCAATGCTTATCGCATGATGGGTAAACACATTATTCGTTTCGTAGCTAAATTACTAATGGACGTGCCAATTCAGGACTTGAATTCTGGCTTAAAATTACATCGCACACAATTAGCTAAAAAATATATTAATGTATGCCCTGACAGCATGGCATTTAGTGAATTTATTACTCTTGTGTATATCAACTATCGTGATTTGGTATTAGAATTTCCGGTTAGAATCCGAGAGAGACAAGGGGGAAAAAGTACCATTAACATTTTGAACGCTTTTGAAGCAGTAGCGGAAATCATCAATCTAATAGTGCTGTTTAAGCCATTAAGAGTTTTTCTATTTTTGTCTTTTAGTGCGATTATTGTGGGGTTTGTTTGGGGAGTGAGATTTGTTCTACAGGGGCGGGGCGTGAGCGTAGGCTCAATGTTGGCAATTGTTATTGGCGTGCTTTTGTTTAGCTTAGGGTTGTTAGCTAAACAATTATCGACTATATATTTAAGTATGATTTCACAAGAGCAAAAATAGACTAGCGCTTTGTCAAGCATGAATTGATAGTTTGTAATAGCGAATGAAATTCGCACGCGAACAAGAGTTCGCCTGTGTCTGAAATGGGCACTCTCGTGTCCTACTACGAACACGTCATACTGTCCTTGACACAACACTAGCAAAAAATCTCGATTTGAGAGCGTATTAGAATATAGAATAAAAAGCGTAACGAGCAGAGTATCTGCAACTCGTTACGCTTTCTTGTTTATGAACAATTTCACGGCGTTTATGCGTAAGTTGTTTCGTTATTTTCTATAAACATTCTGCGGCGGCGATAGGCCCAGCACATATATGATACAGAAACAAAATAGCAGGCTGGCAATCTGTGCAAGCCCTTTATTTTGGTTCCTAGAACGGTGGTTTTCCCGCCAAAGCCCATGGGACCGATATCTAGTTGATTGGCTTGTTCTGTGATGCGTTCCTCAAGCTCCGCCAAGACGGGGTCAGGGTTAGTGTCGTTTAGGGAGCGGAACAACGCTTCTTTTGAGGCCACAAACGATGAACCACGGTCTCCTCCTATGGCTATTCCTAACGTTCCGGGGGCGCATCCCTTACCTTGACAATTGTAAACTGCGTCCAGAGCGACTTTGCGAACTCCTTCTAAGTCACGTCCTGCTTCCAGTTTAGCGTTAGGGAGTTTATATTGCGCGCCGACATTCTCGCATCCTCCACCCTTGAGCATTAAGTCCGCGATTAGTTTATCGCCGTCCACCTCTTTGAAATGAATGGTGGGATAATGCTCATCTCCCGTGTTATTTTTAGTGTTGAGGCCGGTGATAGCATTTACCGAATTGGGACGCAGGTAAGTGCGCTTGGTGGCCTCTATCACTGCGTTTACAATTTGCTTTCGCAGCTCGCGTGTGCTCCATCCTTGAGGGTGAGAGACGTAAAAAATGGGTGTTCCGGTATCTTGGCAAATAGGTGTGGAATTTTCTCGCGCCATTTCCACATTATTCAAAACTGTATCTAGCGCTCCTTGCGCCGCGGAACCATTTTCTTCACGCTCACGGGCCTCTCGAATGCTTTTTTCTACATCTGCAGGGAGATCAGTAGAAGTTAAACGTACCAATTCTAAAAATTGTTCAGTTAGGTCGGGTTGCATGGTTTTCTCCTCTAAATCGGTGGACAAAATAAGCTATCTTTATATATAATACCTTAACTTTATGAAAACCAAATGTTTAGCTTATCTTAATCAATAGGAGTAACCTCACTTTTAGCACCATTATTAGTTTTATGCTATACTTACTGTGTGAAGATGACACAAGAAACTTGGCACGAATGGGCCGATAAACTTTATCGTTGGAACTTAAGCGAAATAGCCGCTTCATTCCTAGAGGCAGCGGGACCTCTTACCCTTTTAGGGGCGCAAGCTATCTATTTGGGGCAACCTCTTCTAACCACATTCACCGCGCCAGAAAGTATTCAATCCCTGGCAGAATTGCTCGAAACCCCCGCTAAAAAACAAGAATTTATTGAAATTTTGCGTACGTATATTCCCGAAAACAGTTCTGGAGGATTTTCGCCGTGACGGTAACTGGTTTGGTAGGGCTAATTATAGTAGGTAGCTTTTTGGGCATGATGATCATTTTCAATGTGGTCAAAAGCGGTTCTACAGAGGTAAAACTGCGCCCTATACCGGCGTATACAAAAATAAAACGGGCGATTGGATTGGCAGTGGAGGATGGTTCTCAATTGCACGTATCGCTGGGGAGAGGCGGGGTCACTAACTCCCAGTCGGCTTCGGCGTTTGTTGGGTTGAGTATGATGGAGCAAATTGTACGCATTGCTTCCTCGGGCGATCATCCACCTGTAGCCACCACTGGAAATGCCGCTCTCGCTATCCTTGCTCAAGATACTATTCGCGGGGCTTATAAGGCAATTAACTTAGAAGAGAGCGACACATCAGCGGCGGGGGAGTTAGTGGGGCTTACTCCATTTTCCTATGCGGTGGGAACTTTATCCACAATGCAGGGAGGCGAAGTTTCTGCCAGCCTTTTGGCTGGCTGGTATGGTAGCGAGATAACTTGGCTAACAACAGCCGGTGAACGCACAAATAATTTTACTCTGGCAGGCACTGCTCATTTGCCCGCACAGGCTATTATGTACGCCGCTGCTAGCGAAACGCTTATTGGAGAAGAACTTTTTGCGGGGGGAGCTTACTTAGGCGCTGGCTCTATGCACGAAGCTAGCCTGAGTACGCAAGATGTCTTTCGTTGGGTAATTGTGGGTGGTATTCTTATGGGGATCATATTGAAATTCGTTGGCTTTGGGCCACTTATACAAGATCTTTTGGCAGGCACACCATGAAGCTAAAATTCCGCGCCCCAATTGCTACCGCTATTGCAATGGCTGTAGGTATAGTGGTTTTATTAGGTTATTTTGTCCCTGCTGCTAAACCCTTACATTTTCTCTTCCTGCGAATAGGGATGGTATTAGCGGCAGTAACTCTCTTGGTGGGTGTTTTCAATCTGCTTTTTGTCCACATTCGCAAGATGTCGCCAAAAGATTCCAATGGGGTTTATAGTTTTATCTTGGTCTTGGCGTTATTGATAACATTGGGAGTGGGAATTTTCGACATATATAAAAGTTATCAGCCTGGTACATCCAGTTTTGAATGGTCAAATTGGATTTTTACATATATTCAACTTCCCATTGAAACCAGCTTGTTTGCCGTAATGACTGTTAGCCTTACTTATGCTGCCGCGCACTTGTTGCGCAGAAAACAGGATTTCTTGACCATCAGTTTTTTCTTTGTTGTTTTGTTGATATTCTTGGGAACCCTTTCTTTGCCCATAATTGATGTGCCTGTTTTCGAAGATATTTATTCTTGGATAATTAGTGTTCCCGCCTTGGGCGGGGCACGAGGCTTATTGCTTGGAATTGCTTTGGGTACGATTGCCACTGGTTTGCGTATTCTTACGGGTAGTGACCGCCCGTATGGGGGTTAATTATGGCTAAAAAGCGTTGCCCAATGTGCGGGAAGCCGAATCCTGAAGATCGTGAATTGTGCCAATTTTGCAACGCACGCCTGAAGCCGTTAATCAAGCCTCCTGCCGAAGACCCAGATACCTCATCCCTTCTTTCTGGCACACCCCCTACTCCTCAAGATACCTCCGAGCTGGAGCAGACGCTGCCAGCTTGGCTTCAGAATGCCCGCAAAGAATCTGACGAAGACGAGCCGATGAAAACCGAAGACGATGATTGGTTGCAGCATATCCAAGATTTAGAATCGGGAGGAAAAACCACTGCGGAAAAACAGCCTGCTACAAACGGAAGAGAGCTTCCTGATTGGTTGTCTGGCTTGGATGATGAATATTCGCAGATTGAAGAAGAAGAAAACGAGGAAGAAGATCTCCCCGATTGGCTTTTGAAATTCAGGGAAGAACCAGATGCTCTGGAAGAAGAAGCGGATGAACTGTCTCCTATAGATGATGTGCCAGATTGGGTACTGGAAGGCATTGAGAAGCCAGATGGTGAAGAAATTCCCGACTGGTTCGCGGAAACAGAGCCAGAGAAGTCAGAAGCGGAATATGCGTTTGCCGCAGAAGAAGTATCTAGCCTGTTTGAAGACGCGCCCGAAGAAGAAACAATTGAAGAAGCGGAAACCCCCGACTGGTTTGCGGAAATAGAACCAGAGAAGC
>QMOK01000154.1 GCA_003648195.1 Chloroflexota bacterium
GGATGCGGGCGTTCATGCCTCGGGGCAGGTGATCACTTTTGATTTCGCGTGGAACCATTCCCCAGCCGACCTCCAGCGGGCACTGAACGCACACTTACCAAAAGACATCTCACTGATGTCCATAAAGCCAACCAACGCTGATTTCCATCCCCGTTTTGATGCGTTGGCCCGCCATTATGTCTACCGCATCTATTGTAGTCCTATTCGGGACCCTTTACGTGAGCGTTACACCTGGCGAGTTTGGCCTTCCTTAAACATAGAACGGTTGCGAGCCGCATCCCAACATTTGTTGGGCATTCACGACTTCGCGGCCTTTGGAAGCCCTCACAAACCTGGCGGAAGCACTATCCGAGAAATTCATACCATTTCCTGGAAAAAGGAAAAAGATGAATATTTCTTTGAAGTGCAAGGCAATGCTTTTCTTTACCACATGGTTCGTCATATCGTTCAATTATTGGTCGCCATTGGGCAAGGAATGGAAGAGATAGATACCATCAAACAGTATCTGCTCAACCCAGAGGACACCCCCGTCCCCGGATTAGCTCCGGCACAGGGATTGACCTTGAAAAAAGTGGTTTACAAGAAAACCAAAAATGAGTTATAGAGTATAGTTTAGAGCAAAGTTGAAAGTTAAGCCTTTAGCGCACAAGATTATTCTTGTGATCTTTAGTTTGAAAATGTGGAGCGGATGATAGTGAAGAAAACGTATTACCCTAAAGCCGATGATATTTCCCGAAATTGGGTTTTGGTAGATGCCAAAGGCCAAAATCTGGGGCGCTTGGCCTCGAAAATTGCATTAGTTATGTTAGGAAAACATAAACCCGATTTCACCCCTGGTGTAGATATGGGCGATTCCGTAATAGTGATCAATGCTGAAAAAATCGAAGTCACTGGCAAAAAACTGGATCAAAAAATGTATTACCGTGTCACGGGTTACCCAGGCGGATTAAAAGAAATCAACCTGCGTGATTTACTCGCAACACACCCCGATCGTGTGATTAAACATGCCGTCAAAGGCATGCTCCCGCACAATCGCTTTGGACGCCAACTACGCAATAAATTGCGGGTTTACGCTGGCCCCGAACATCCTCATCAAGGACAGGCACCTAGGCCCATAGAAGAGGTATTACCATAATTATTTCGGCACGCTAAAATAATTCCAGAACGCAAAACATCCTCACCGTTACCGTTTTCTGGAACAATCTAAATTCTGTATACTATTCAACGAGAACCTCAGAATTTAGAAATATAAAATTAGCCGCCGAGTTTTAAAATCGGAATTTAAGGAGTTATTATGGCAAAGTATTTTGAAGGCATTGGCCGTCGTAAGAGAAGCACTTGTCGGGTGCGGATTATGAAAGGTTCAGGCGACTTTATCGTCAACGAAAAACCTTTAGAAGAATATTTTACCCGTTTGGGTGATGCTGATATTATCTTAGCCCCCATGCAAGCAGTAGACTACAGCCGCGCTAATTACGATGTTAGCGTTCTCGTGAAAGGTGGCGGAGTTACAGGGCAAACCTCAGCGGTCTCTTTAGGCTTGGCTCGCGCCATACTGAAAATGGACCCCGAATTACGTTCTACATTGAGCCGTGGCGGATACCTCAGCCGAGACGCTCGCTCTAAGGAACGCAAGAAACCAGGTCTCAAAGGCGCTCGCAAGGCTCCTACCTACACCAAGCGCTAAAGCTTTAACTTTTTCATTAGACAAGAGGTGAAACCCTCTTATATAAAAACGCGGAGTGCACAAAAAGGGGTTCTGTGCACTCCGCGTTTTGCACATTAAGGTAAAAACTATGCCAAACACAAATAATCATTTCCCCCAAATCACCATCCTTGGTTTAGGGCCAGGAGACCCCCAACTGCTAACCCGGCAGGTTTGGCAAACGCTCAACGAAGCCAACGAGGTATACTTGCGTACCAGCCAGCATCCCACCGTGGATGGATTCCCAGCCAATCTCAAAATACATTCATTCGATCACCTCTACGAAAAAGAAGAATCATTTACCGCCGTTTACGAGGAGATAGTTACCCAAATCCTAGATTTAGCCAAACGCCCCGCCGGAGTGATTTACGCTGTTCCGGGCGATCCTTACATCGCCGAGGCGACAAGCCCAGAAATTGTGCGGCGTGCCCGTTCTTTGGGGCTTTCGTGCCAGATACTGGCGGGAATCAGTTACATTGAGCCGACCTTCACCGCCCTCGGCGTGGATCCCCTTCCCCACACGGTGCTTTTAGATGCCCTAGAGCTTACCCAAGCCCACCACCCGCCCTTTCCTCCCAACGTGCCTGTACTTGTTGCCCAACTCTATTCTCCCTGGGTAGCGTCTAACGTTAAACTTACATTAATGTCCCTCTACCCAGACGAGCACCCCGTGCGTTTGGTGCATGGAGCTGGCACTCCCGCCCAAAGAGTGGAAGACCTCCCCCTTTACCAGATAGACCATAGCCCTAGCATTGGGCTTCTTACCTCTTTATATGTGCCACCTTTAGCTCAGGGTACATCGTTCGAGGCTTTCCAAGAAATTATTGCTCATCTCCGTGCCCCAGACGGCTGCCCCTGGGATAAAGAGCAAGATCACCAATCCCTGCGTCCCAATTTGCTAGAAGAAACTTACGAGGTTCTTTCGGCTATAGATGATGGTGACCCCGCCGCTATGCGGGAAGAATTTGGAGACTTGCTCTTGCAAATTGTTTTGCACGCTCAAATTGCCAGCGAGTACGGCGAGTTTACTATGGCCGAGGTTTTACAAGGCATTCACCATAAGATAGTTCACCGTCACCCGCACGTCTTTGGAGATTTAAAGGCGAGCGAAGCTACGGAAGTTATTCAGCACTGGGAGCGCATCAAAGCCGAAGAGCGCCGCGAAAATGGAGAGAACAAAGGTATGCTAGATGGAGTGCCTTTGGCGCTGCCATCCCTCACGCAGGCTGAAGCCTACCAGAAACGTGCCGCGCGGATAGGGTTTGATTGGCCGGAAATTACGGGCGTGATGGATAAAGTTATGGAGGAAATTGACGAGGTGCAAGAAGCCCCCAACGCGGAGGCCCGCCGAGCCGAATTGGGAGATTTGCTGTTCTCGGTCGTGAACCTAACCCGTTGGCATAACGTGGATGCCGAAAGCGTTTTGCGAGAAGCTAATCTTCGTTTCAAAAAGCGTTTTACGTACCTAGAAAAAAAAGCCCGCACCGCAGGGCGCGAGCTTTCTTCTTATACTTTGGGGGAATTAGACGCGTTTTGGGAAGAGGCGAAGGGCAAGGACTAGGAAATCAACAACTACCCTAGAGTGGCGTGTCAAGCTTAAAGTGATGTGTTCGTAGTGACGTTATTTGACAGCCTACTAGCTTACCTGGCAGCTTAAAAATTAGCCTTGGTGATAGAACTAGAATCGCCGTAGGCGTGTCTCTGGCAACGCTGATGCCGCTGTGCTAACGCAGGTTTGCGCGGATTTTAATCATTTTTAATCCGCGTTTATCCGCTACATCCGCGGGGCCGCAGGCCCATCCGTGTTCTATTTTCCTGCTTTTGCCAAAGCGTTCGGTAGCTAGTAACTATCCACTGTTTTCTGTCCGTAGAGGTAAAACAGCACCCCAGCCACCAAGAATGGCATCCCGCTAACGAGCACGGCAAACCACTGGTTACGCCCGGCTGAAATGTAGGCGAACACGCATAGGGCTAGTCCGCCTACAATGGTGACAATTCCGCCTGTTTTTTCTCTGTACCAACCAATGATTACGCCTATCACGCAAATCACGACTAAAAATCCCAGGAGAATTCCTTCGCCGGTGAGTTCTTCTTCGTTGGCAGGGTCAAATAATGTGTGTTTTCCTAGGCTGAATATCCAGAATACGCTTGTTAGGGTTCCTAATCCGCGTGCTAGCCATTGAAGCTGTTTAGGAGACCCGTTACTAGATGTATTCATAACTGCCTCCTTTGGCGCGTTGTGCCGGTAATTTATAATCCGCTTAGGATGTCGCCTACTAATTTTCCGCCTATTCCGGCGGCGCCTTTTGTTTCTCCACTAGATTGAGTGAAAGAAGCAGCGGCAATGCGACTTGCCAGACGCGAGAGCGGCAAACTTTGGAGATAGATTTTCCCCGGCCCGGTCATTTTGGCTAGGAAAAGTCCCTCGCCGCCGAAGAGAGCGTTTTTGAAGCCGCCTACAAATTCAATGTCGTAGTCTACTGTGGGGGCGAAGGCTACTAAGCAGCCTGTGTCAACGCGGAGGGTTTCTCCTCTGGCGAGGGTTTTTTCTATGATGGTGCCGCCAGCGTGTACAAAGGCCAATCCATTTCCTACTAGTTTTTGGAGGATAAAGCCTTCTCCGCCGAACAGCCCCGCCCCCAGCTTTTTCTGGAAGGCGACCTCTATTTCGATGCCACTTGCCGCGCAAAGGAATGAATCGCGCTGGCAGAGGAACGAGCCGCCTAGCGCAGCCAGGTCTAGGGGTATGATTTTGCCCGGGTAAGGGGCTGCGAAGGCTACGTGCTGTTTTCCGCTCCCATCATTTTGGAAGGTGGTGATGAAAAAGCTCTCGCCGGTGAATATGCGCTTGACGCCTTTGAATAGACCGCCTCCGGTGCCGGTTTGCATATTTATGCCTTTTTCCATGTAGAGCATCGTTCCAACTTCGGCGCGGACGCCTTCGCGCGGGTCGAGTTCTATTTCTATCATTTGCAGGTCATCGCCGTAAATTGTGTAATCAATTACATCTGTCATAAGTTTGCTCCTTTATTTAGTTTGTGTAAGGGGGGATGGTTGTATTGTACTATATTTCGAGACTTGGTACGCTGGCAGATTGGGTTTTGGGGAATTGGCGCGCGAACGTGTGGGTAAAACCATTTAGCCTGCACTTCGTAATTTGCGTCTGGCACTTCCCCAGCCCCCAGCCATATTGTTTACTGTTCCTTTCCCCATCTCGGCTGCCAATCGTCCCCCACATTTATCGTTAAGCGCGTCAACCCCGTTCCATCAGGCCGGATGAGGTAAATTTCGTTATCAAAATCTCGATACGATGTGAAAGCGATCCATTCACCGCTGCGTGACCAACACGGCCCTAAATTATCCCCAATATAAGTGAGTTGGCGCAGGCCGCTTCCGTCTCTGTTGATTGTAAAAATATTGTGGCTTCCCTTTGCTCCGGCGTAAAAGGTCAGCCGCAGGCCGTCTGGAGAAAAACTGCTCCGCCCGCCCATGTCTGGCAAACTTGTCACTTGGCGAACATCGCCGCCATCGGCGTTCATGACGTATAACTGGCGCTCTCCCGAACGGGTTGAAGCGAAAGCTATCAACGCGCCATCGGGTGACCAAGTGGGGTCGAGGTCGTTGGCCTCGGAGCCGGCCAGCAGGCGGGGGTTTCCCCCGTCTCTATCCATGATCCAAATAGATTGATTCCCGCCTATATGATTGGCAAAAATAATGCTCTCTCCATTCGGAGAAACTTCAGGAGCGTACAAACTGCCAATCTCATTCGTTAGCTGCCGCAAATTGCTCCCATCTAAACCAATCTCAAAAATCTCAAAATTCCCCGTGCGCCGCGAGGAAAAAACAACCCTCTCCCCATTAGGCGCAATAGAGGGATAAAAACTTGTCGCGTCTGCTTGGGTTAGCTGGGTACGCCCGCTGCCATCGGCGTTCATGACGCATATTTGGTGGATGTTTTCCACTCGGCAAGTGAAAGCTATTTTTGTGTAACTGGGGATTGAAGTTGGCTCTTCTGGCGTGGGAGTGGAGGTATTCCTTGGGATAGGTGGTACAGTTAAGGATGGCGTGGGTGTGTCTGGGGGAGTGGTCGAGGCGGACAAAGGCGTATTCACCTCCCCTGCGTGCCTGGGAGACTCCCGCCAACTCACCGCCCAAATGCCGGTCAACAAGCCGCAAAGCGCCATCACGCCAATCGCTGTTCCTGCTATCAGAATTTTATAGAAAATAGACAAACGGATTGATTTTTTCATCGATTTCTTCGTTTCTGGTCTGGCGCTTAATTGTTCAGCCCCAATTTCCTCACCACACTTTGCAGCACAATCGCCGCTCGCCAGAAAGCCACCGCGGCCATCCCGTGCGCCAGCACAGCAAACAACGGCGGAGTTGCCAGAGTGTAGTACGTCCAACATTCGCGGGTCGTTCCCCAAAATTCAAGGAAATAACCCAGAGCGGAACCAGCCCCAAACGTCAGCACAGCCATGCGGTGGTCGGTGGGCGTCAGGATGAGAAATGCCACCAAGACAATTGACATCACCGTCAACGATTTTCCCACCGTAGGCCAGACGAAAACCAACAACATAGCAAAAAAGATGGGAAAGATGAGCCAGTAGAGAATTTTGTAGATGTTGAGGCAAA
>QMOK01000155.1 GCA_003648195.1 Chloroflexota bacterium
ACCATCAGAATAAGCTACAAAATCACCCGCGTCTTCAGGGTCAGGTACATTGTCTGAAACTTGAATGACGTTGCTGTGCCAGTCTTGCGGCCCGCTTTGTTCGTAAGCGGTGACTTTGCCTATAAATGTATTTAGTTCAGCCACGCTGCTTATTGGCAGTCTGCCAATGACTAGATCGGGTAAGGCATCATCCCCTACGAGAGTCGCCAGCAAATTGCTGCTATCTACTTCGCCTTGCCAAGGGTCAACAAACGCTAAGTTGGGGGGCATGAAGTTGGGGTCGGTAGTATCCCATCTTGTGGTTCCGGTATAGTTTTTGAGATTGAAGTGCCCGTTGCCAACTAGAAGAACGTAGCTAGGCGGAGTACTCCAATTATCGAATGTGTAGGCCAAAAAGTTTTTGATGGCAATGGTGTGGTAGATGCCGTAATTGAAAGAGTTATAAAGGTCGTCAATATCGATTATAAGGGTACTCAATCCCTGGTTTTGACGGTGAGTGGCTAAGGTACCTAAAGCGGCAGAAAAATCACTGTGGGTAATGAAAATATAGTCCGCTTCAGAAAGGGCGGCAAAGTTGGGCGGAGTATAGAAAGAGATAGCTTTGGGGCTAAGGATAGCATCACTGCCAACGACAAAATATTCAGCCTCGGTACTGTGGGTAGCAGAGAATGTCAATGTGCCCGTATCAAGCGTAGAACCGGTGATTCTCACCGGAGCTGTGGGATTGGTGATCTCGAAAGCTTCCACGCTGGGGCTGGCGAAATTGCCAATTTCATACTGCCAACTAGCCCCTTCTTCGTTGCGGCTAAAAAGAATCTGATCATCTTGCGCTTGAAATTGGCGGGGGTACTCAATCTCGAACCAATTGAAGTAGATATCATCACTTGGCTCACGGTCGTGCTTAAAGAGGAGTTGGTTCTCACCTTCCAGAAGTGCTGAAAGCGCAATTTGGGCAGAGAAATCATGGTCGGTTATTCCACTCCAGGCCGTTTCGTCTATAAGTGTGCTTTCCGCGTTCAAATAGAAGTGAGTGTCGTGGTCGGCATTAAGGCGGGATACGACTTCTCCACTTACGGTCGCGTTGACCGGGGCTGTGTCTGCGATAGCGTTAAGCGTAGTGGAATACGAGTGGGTATCAGTGTTCCGAACCCTTTCCCAGAACCAAGTGTCGGCGCTGGTAAGATGCCAAGTGTACCACTCCACAGACTCTTCGGCGTGAGCGGTAGCCATATAATAGTCTGGCACAGTAGAGCCGTCCGGCGTGCCATCACTGGCGCCCATGCGTGCCCCGCCGCTAGCATCAAGATGGAGCCAATACACGTTTTCGTCAGTGTATTTTCCTATTAGGTCTTTTATCTCGCAACGGTAGCAGATTGATGTCCAATCGTCCATAGAATCCGCATAGAGCGAAGCTAGCCTATCGCCGCTGAATTTTTGCCCGTAAAAGGTAATATAATCATCGCTGTCGAAACTGCTGTCCCCTTCCCCCTCAACGTAAATGGCAATCTCTTGTCCTTGGCTGGTAAGCTTGAACTGCGCCGGGTCTACATTATCCACATCCATGCCAGCGGCCTGAAGTTCAGCATAGGTCACGCGGTAAATGCCATCTTCGTCTACGGTGATTTTATACGCCGCCTCAGTGAGCGTGGGCGCGTAAAGTGGGGCATTGGGCTCGATAGAGCTTCCCGTGGAAGAAGACGTTCCCTCCATGCTATTAATGACCATGCTAGAAAAAACATCGCTAAGCGGAGAAGAGGCAGGCGCACCCCGATTTGTGTTTGAGAACGTGACCTCCACGCGCAGGGTTTTGTACCACACCAAATTTCCCCGCACGGGATTGTATTGAAAAGGGAACACCCTGAGAGCGACCAAGCGTTGGTCTCGCATCCAAGCGTCTTCTCCCAATTGGACGGGAGAGTTGGGAAACAAGGTGTCATTCGCGTAAATTTCTTCGTTAGGGATAACTTGAGCTGCCCCCATTGTGAAATCGTCTAACATTTGTCCAGGCGTGGGCGCGGGGGGGATGGTGAACGACCCTGGCAAGATAGTGCCATCCTGCGCGAGTATGTGTACCTGAACCTCAGCCTGTGGGGGAACACTAATAAGCGTGCTTACAAAAGGTAATTCCGGCGAACCCGCTTGGGATAGCGTTTGGTAATCTGAAACCTGGAGGTGGTGGCCCGCTGTATCAGTAATCTCGTATTCGGGTGTGTTAATCTCAAAAATCAGAGAAGCAGGTTCCTCTTGAACGAGGCGCAATCCCGGAGGCGGCACATTAGCGTTTTCTGTAGCGTGCGCGGGCATTAGAAGTGCCCCTGAAAAAATGATACTGCCAACAAGTAATAGAAAAGCGATTTTTTTCATGGTTTTGTCTCCGCGATTTTGATTTATTAAGGCCAGAAAATATTTCATTTATTATAAGCGCAAACGAGCTTATGGCATAGAAAAAATGGTCTACAATTTTGTTATTGGAGAGTGTTTTCTTAATGTTTTTTGTAGCGGTAGAGTCAAAGCCTCCCGAAAAGCATTGTGTTTGGAGATGCCCCAGAAAACTTTGGAAGTCTCCCTTTTGTTGCTAAGAGTGATTTCCCCATTATAACAAAACAACGGACTTCAAATATACTTTGAAGTCCGTTGTGATTATTTGGTTGCTGGATGAGTATTACGAGTCAAGCAACGGGTCAATAATCGGATCACCTAGTGGAGAACCGGCCTTTGTTTCTAGATCAAGTTCATGTGATATTTCTGGTTTTAGATATTCTTTTTTGGGTTCTTCATTCATAGTTTTTCCTCCGTGAGCTATAGATGATCTTATTATTTTTTTATATATTTTCAGTATAGCATGATTTTTAAGGGCTTGCAAGTATATTACAAGCCCCTAAAGAAATATTTAAGAATTGTTTTTTCGGCGGCGAGATAAGAACAGGCCGCTAATTACGGTTAGACTGGTGATTGCCAATGCAATGGGAATCCAAGTATTGCGAGCCGAAGTAACAGTTAGATTTTGTAACTGAACTATGGTTGGATCGTTGCCATCCTGGTTACCACCCACAATGGGGCTGCCGCCCAATTGTGCGGTTGTGACTCCAGTCCAACGGAGGCCTACGGAACGTCCTAGCTGAACTACAGATTCAGCCAGATTTCCTTCAAGGTCATCCCAACAATCAACGGTTGTACAAGTATCATCAGGTTTACCAGTCCCGTCTACTTGGAAGAGGAATAGCTGACGGTTGTTGTAGGTAGTATCGCATCCGCTGCCGCTATCAATGGGGATGTCTACGTCCCAGATTCCAGACCCGCCGGGGGCGATGAAAACGTCGTAGTAGTCGGTGCATTGCGTATTACCGTCTGCGACAGTAGCTTTCCCAAAGGGAGCGTTGCTGCTTCCACGTCCGTGGCTGACGATTACGCCCGTGCCATTGCCGCCACTGACAGACGCGTTGCCAAGGCTGTCTTCACCCCAACTTGCAACATCCGAGCCAAGGCGGTAGTCCCATGGATCGGTGTCTGAGCCATGAATATCTGCTGCCGATGTAGCGGCGCCGCCCCACCAGTTGTGGCGTGCGTTGCTGAAAGTTCCCACCAGAGCGGGAGTAGCATATCCCGTGATGTTGTTGGCGTAAGCAACGACTGAGCCTGCGCTTTGGGTAATAGCAGCGTTGGTGCCTCCAGATAAGTCGTTTCCTTTTAGTGTGGCTGTAGAACCCGTAACACCAATTACGTTAGCGGAAGTACCGGCATTGATCTCTAAATCTTGGACGAGGACTGTACCACCATTGAGTATCAGTGTCGCAGCAGCGGTGCCAGCGCCAGTGATTGAACCACCGTTTTGACTGTCAATGGTTAAGTTCTTGGAGATGGTTAAATCCTCCGCGGGCATGTCGTCGTTGACGTGAATTGTACCGCCCGCAGCGACAGCGGCGTAAGCGCTGGCCAGCGTTGTGTAGCAAGGATCGTAAGCAGAGCAAGCACTTGCGTTAGCCGCAGTATAAACTGTGCTGGGTTGAGGGGTGGCAGTAGGCACTGGTGTGTTCGTAGGCGCTGGGTTGACGGTGAGGTTTGTGGAGTTTTGATTTGAGTTGGTATTGCAGTTTGTGCCGCCTGGAATGTCATTTGTGCCGCCGCTGCCATCACAGTCTGTACCTTCATAGTATTTGACGCCAACTAGCTTGGTACCAGTAGCTATATTGGGTACAACGACGTCTTCTTCAAACATATCGCCAAAGCCAGCGTTTGAAGTATCAGTGGCATAGAAACCAAAGTCACTATAACCTCCCACGCCAGGGCATGGAGAGCTGCTGTATTTTGTGAAAGGAACTCCAGCTACTGAACCAAGGGTGGTAAAGTTTGTACTCCATGAACTAGCGTCTGCGGTTGTGAAGTAAAAGCATATCGCAATCTGGGTAGTTCCGGGTGTGGTAACTGTATAGTCGCCTTCAAAAGTGACTGTATCGCCAATGGCCGCGGAACTGGGATCAATAGTGAATGTGCTAATAGACAAGGGCACTGGGCCACCGTCATACGGGGCGAATGGATCGGGATTGTCTCCCTGAGCAGCCGCCATTGTGCTCAATCCGAGGGTGAGCAACATTACAAATACAAAAATAATACTTAAAGTTTTCTTCATAGTTTCTCCTTTTCCAAAGTCATTTGGAAATACTAAAGGTGGAAAAAGCAAATATAGATTGAACGTGGTTAACTAAACTTTGGTTTGTGAAATACAAGGTGGCAAATGTCAGCATTAGGCTAGTGAGAATAATAGCCAACTGAGCGGGCAAAACCCGCGCCGTATTTCCAGAAATGGTTTCCTGAAAGGCTAGCTGGCCTTCTGTTTGGAGGCCTTCTACTTTGTATTGATAGTCTTGGCCAGGAATTAAGAGCGGGTCTAAAAATGTGTACCGAGTCACCTCCTCTTGTGCTTCTATCTCGCGTAATAATTTGTAATTAGCGCTCCCGGCTGGGGCACGGTAAACGCGGAATGTAGTTACGTCTTGAAAACTTTGCCATGCTAGAACTGTTCCTGGTTGTACCACAATCCACAAAACAAACATAACCAACACAGCCACAGCAGTGCCTGTTGCCCACCGAAAAGCGGGTTCTAGCCAGCGATGAGCCGGTTGGTGTATTTTTGCCATAATTCGCTGCTTCACCACAGGGGAGGGCTGAAGCTCTTCCTGCGAAGAAATGATGGTCTGTAATTGAGAGAAGTGTTTGTTTTGCATAATTTTTCAAACCTTAGTTTACGTTTCTTGCTGTACTGTAGAGTCGTACACACTTCTAAAAAGTTCAAAATCGGTGGAGATTGGTTTGGCGGCGGGAAGAAGTGAAAAATAAAGCTAGCCACATGACACTTATACTGAAAAACTTTTTTCGGACACGGATGAACACGGAAAACGCGGATTTTTCTGTGAAAAACAAAAAAGAATCCGTGAAAATCAGTGTCAATCCGCGTCCAAATTAAAACTGTCGGGTGGCTAGAAATAAAGGTAATTATTCACTCCCCTCCCGCAAATGTTCAATGACGTGTCATTCTGAGGGCTTTTTTCCCGAAGAATCTCCTATGTTTACGAGAGGGAGACTCTTCGTTCACAAAAAACGTTCTCTCAGAGTGACACATCAATGCTTTTTTATTAGGGGGGAGTGAACGGTTACAAATAAAGTTATGTATTACTCTCTTCTGTACCCATTTGCTTGAAAATTCCATTCAATTGCCGCAACGCGTAATTCATTCGGCTCTTCACCGTCCCTTCTGGGCAATCTACAATGCGAGCAATTTCCCGGTAGCTGAATTCATGCACATACGCCAACTCCACCACCGCCCGGTGCTTGGCAGAAAGACTCTCCAGCGCGCGGCGAACATTGCCCTCTTGCCCTTCTCTGATGATTGCCCCTTCGGGACTTTCGGTATATTTCTCTTGCAGATGCGCCTCATTAAGCGGCAACTCGCGCGGAATTTCGTCTTTATTTGTTTTGCGCAGCCAAGTGACAGCTTTATTGTGCGAAATGCGGTATATCCAACTTTTTACCTGTGCTTCTCCCCTAAACTTCCCCGCGCTTTCCCAGACAGCCAAAAAAGTCTCTTGCAGCAAATTTTCAGCAATAGCCTCTTTGTGCGTTAAACGCACCAGATAGTTGTAAATGGGTATATTGTAGCTATCATAGAGTTGCTCAAAGGCGCTCTCATCACCTTTGGCTACTCTACTTAAGAGATACTTATCTTGTTTCGCAGAATGAGAATTTATGGGCATAAGAGTTTATGAATTCTAGTTCCCCGACAGTTTTAATTTGGACACGGATTGACACTGATTTTCAC
>QMOK01000156.1 GCA_003648195.1 Chloroflexota bacterium
AAAAACCTCGGAGGTCTTGTCCCTGTTTATTGAGAAGATACCTTAAAAATGATTAAAATCCGTGTGAATTTGCTGAATTCGCGTCATCAGCGTTCTATCACCAAGGCTAATTTTTAAACTGTCAGGCAGCTAGAAAGAAATCAAATATCCTATGACCCTTAAACTTGACGCTCAAAAGACAACCCAAGCCCTTGTCGCTTTCATCAAAGACACCCTTTCCACAGCTGGATTCGCTCGCGTGGTGTTGGGACTTTCGGGCGGGATTGACTCCGCTCTAAGCTGCTACTTGGCGGCCCGCGCCTTAGGCCCGCAAAACGTCTTGGCGCTGCGATTGCCCTACCAGACCTCCTCCCCCCAATCTCTGGCACACGCTCAACTTGTGATAAACGCTACTGGCGCGCAATCGAAAACCATCTCCATCACCGAGCCGGTAGACGCAATTTTGAACCACCTCCCAGACGCGACTCCCGTTCGGAAAGGCAACGTCATGGCCCGGTTACGGATGACGCTCCTCTACGACCAATCCGCCGCTTTTGATGGCCTGGTGCTGGGAACCAGCAATAAGACCGAAATCCTCCTTGGCTACAGCACCATTCACGGAGACGCTGCCTGCGCCCTCAATCCTCTGGGCGACCTTTACAAAACCCAAATCATCCAACTTGCGGAGTCCATAGGCGTGCCCCAAGCCATCATCGCCAAGCCCCCTTCCGCTGACCTCTGGCCTGGCCAAACAGACGAGGACGATTTAGGCTTCACTTACGAAGAGGTGGATAATCTTCTTTACCGGCTGATAGAGGAAAGCGCCACCGTAGAAGAATGTCTTGCGGCGGGCTTTGAGGAGGAATTTGTTAACAGCGTTATCGTCCGCGTCAAAGGTTATCGCTTTAAAAACACGCTCCCGCCTGTGGGCGGTGCCGGTCAGCAGCCACTTGCCACTCTAGAGCGGATCCCTGCCTTTCGCTAATCTGCGGCATTTTGGTAAGAATTTTTCTCTGGAGGAAAGCGACATGAATGTCGCACTACGAAAGCGTAACGCGATATTTATATCGCCTTTCCCCGCACATTTTCAACAGACGAGCCAAGAGTTTATTGTTTTTGATTAACAATTTCTCACATTTTGTGCTAGCACAACCAAAAGTGTGATATATTTAAATAACCGTTTTCCCATTTATCTTCCTAAGGAGGAAGCATATGAAAAAGAAATTACTGTTTGGCCTTGTATTTTTACTTGTTGCTAGTTTAGCGCTGGCTGCCTGTAAGCCGAAGGAAACGGCTCCACCAGAAGTTGAGGAGGAAGCCGCTCCTGTTGTTGAAGAAGTTGAAGAGGTAGAAGAGGTTGAAGAAAATAAAAACGCTCTTCCCGACCTTGATGGACAAGAAATCACTATAGCAGTAGAAAATGCCTATTTGCCTTTCAACTACATTGACCCCGCTACCGGTGAACCTGCTGGCTGGGATTATGATGCTTGGAATGAAATCTGCAAACTGCTTAATTGCACCCCCGTATACGTAGAAGCTGCTTGGGAAGGCATGATCCAAGCCGTGGCGGATGGGCAATTTGACGCCGCTGGTGATGGCATTACAATTACCGATGAACGCGCCGAAGTGGTAGATTTCTCTGTTGGTTACATCAACATTGAACAACGCTTATTGGTTCGAGTAGATGAAGACCGCATTGAAAGCATCGAGGACATCATAGCTAATGAAGACCTCAAACTTGGTACACAAACCGGAACCACCAACTATGAAACCGCGACTCAATATTTACCCGTAGAGCGCATTCAAGCTTTTGAGCAGTTCCCATTTGCTGTACAGGCGTTAATTGCGGGTGACATTGACGCGGTGATTATTGACGAAGTCGCTGGTCAGGGTTATTTGGGCGAAAATGCCGATTTGTTGAAATTGGTTGGCCCCACAATGTCCAGTGACCAGCTTGGGTTCATTTTCCCTCCTGGCAGCGAATTGGTTGCAGCTGTTGATGCGGCTATCAAAGCCCTGGCTGAAAATGGGTTCCTTGCCGAAATCAATACCGTTTACTTTGGGCCTGATTTCAGCATCACCTATGATGATCTCTTTCCCCCAGAAGAGGACGAAAACGATCTGCCCGATCTTGGTGGCTTGGAAGTTACTGTAGCAGTAGAAAATGCCTACTTGCCTTTCAACTATATTGACCCCACTACTGGCGAACCTGCTGGTTGGGACTATGATGTTTGGGATGAAATTTGTAATTTGCTGAATTGCACCCCCGTATACGTAGAAGCCGCTTGGGAAGGCATGATCCAAGCTGTGGCGGATGGGCAATTTGACGCCGCTGGTGACGGGATTACAATCACTGACACCCGTGCCGAAATAGTAGATTTCTCTGTTGGTTACATCAATATTGAACAACGCTTATTGGTTCGAATAGACGAAGACCGCATTGAGAGCATTGATGACATCATAGCTAACGAAGACCTCAAACTTGGTACACAAACCGGAACCACCAACTATGAGACCGCAATACAATATCTTCCTGTAGAGCGCATCAGCGCTTTTGAGCAGTTCCCATTTGCTGTACAGGCGTTAATTGCGGGTGACATTGACGCGGTGATTATTGACGAAGTTGCTGGTCAGGGTTATTTGGGCGAAAATGCCGACTTGTTGAAATTGGTTGGCCCCACAATGTCCAGTGACCAGCTTGGGTTCATCTTCCCTCTCGGCAGCGAATTGGTTGAGCCTGTCAATGCTGCAATTAGAGTATTGGCAGAAAATGGGTTCCTCGCTGAGGTTAATGCTGTTTACTTTGGGCCTGACTTTACTATCACTTATGATGATCTCTTCCCCGAAGAGTAGATTGAACGCTCTATAATCTTGAAGTTAAGATTAATTCTAAATGGTGTGCGGGGGAATTCCCTTGCACACCATTTTTTAATATAACACAGGAGCTAATAGTGACAGAACAACATTTAATTATAGAACCAATCATAGGAGAAAACGAGAAGTCTGCAAAAGATCGCTTACGTAATTTCCCTTGGTGGTTCTTAGCACTTATTTTTATAGCTATTGGGGTTTTCTTTGTTATTTCTTCTAATGAAGAGTATAATGCCGCTTTTATTTTTATTAAAATTGGGCTTGCAATCACTTTAAAAACAACGCTTATAGCATATGCAATAGCGATTGTTTTTGGGTTGCTGGCTGGACTAGGACGCATTTCAAAGAATATCTTTTTTAACAATCTGGCTCGTTTGTACGTAGAACTTATTCGCGGTATTCCTATTTTGGTGTTGATTTTCTTTATTGCTTTGGTAGGAGTTCCTTCTTTAGTAAATGGACTTAACTCTATTGGAGAATGGCTTAGTAGCGCGGGAATATCGCCTCTTAGTAAACCTTTCCTAGCTATCACTAATCAAGATATTTCTATGAATGCGAGAGCGATTATAGCTTTGGCAGTCACTTATGGCGCTTATTTGGCAGAAATTTTTCGCGCTGGTATCCAGTCAATTGGTAAAGGGCAAATGGAGGCCGCACGCTCTTTGGGTATGAGTTATGGGCAGGCTATGCGATATATCATTTTGCCTCAAGCTATTCGTAACGTGCTTCCGGCTTTAGGAAATGATTTTGTTGCTATGGTCAAAGATTCGTCTTTGGTTTCGGTTTTGGCTGTCCGTGACATTACCCAAGTTGCCCGTTTATACGCTGGAAGTACATTCCGTTTTCGCGAAGCCTATGTAACTTTGGCAGTTATGTATCTAACTATGACCGTAATGCTCTCACTTATAGTCCAGGTTGTGGAAAGGCGGTTACGCTCTAATGACTAATTCTGATAATATTATTGTTGTTAAAGATCTATACAAGTATTTTGGAGATATAAAGGCATTGGATGGAGTTAGTCTTACTGTGGAGCGTGGTAAGGTTATAGTGGTGATTGGCCCCAGTGGTTCTGGTAAATCTACCTTGTTGCGCTGTATTAATCACTTGGAAACGCCTACTAGTGGAGAAATTTGGATAGATGGCGAGAAATTATCCAAAGACGCAAAAGCCATAAATTCTATCAGGACCGAAATAGGAATGGTTTTTCAGCTGTTTAACTTGTTTCCCCATCTTACGGTTTTAGAAAATGTAACCTTGGCTCAAAAAGTTGTCCGCAAACGCTCTAAGGAAGAAGCGGAGCACATAGCCTCGGAGCAGCTTAAACGTGTTGGAATCCCTGAAAAGGCAGCCGCTTACCCCTCCAACCTTTCAGGCGGACAGCAACAGCGTGTTGCTATTGCCAGGGCGTTAGCAATGGGACCTAAGATAATGCTCTTTGACGAGCCGACCAGCGCGTTAGATCCAGAAATGATTAAGGAGGTGCTGGATGTAATGCTGGATTTGGCTAGCGAGGGAATGACCATGGTTTGTGTCACTCATGAAATGGGATTTGCTCGGTCGGCTGCCGATGAGGTGCTTTTCATGGATTTTGGGAAAATTGTGGAGCATACAACGCCCGATGGCTTGTTCAATAACCCCCAGGAAGACCGCACCAAACTTTTCTTAAGCCAAATACTAAAACATTAAAGTAATGTCATTGTGAAGCGGTGTTTTCCCGCTGAAGCAATCTCCTAGAGCGTTTGGGAGACTGCTTCGGGGCAAAAAATGCCCCTCGCAGTGACATTTCAAAGGTGGGCTGAGTAGTTACACATTAAAAAGCAATGCTACAGGGTTGCTAAATACGCAATAATAAAAGAGCCAGATACTCGTTAAAAAGTGTTTGGCTCTTTTGTCTTTTTGGTATACACCATGCGCCGGGGAGGTTTTATCTTCTAGTGGTTGTCCCGTTCGAAGATGCTGACGCTTTCGATGTGGAATGTTTGGGGGAACATGTCAAAGGGGGTGACTTGTTTTAGTTTGTAACCGCCTTTTTCGAGGCGGTGAGCGTCACGGGCTAGCGTTGTGGGGTCGCAGGAGATGTAGGCTATTGTTTCTGGCTCTAAGGCTAGCATTCCGTCTAGGGCTTTTAGTCCCACCCCTCCCCTTGGGGGGTCAACGAGAATCACGTCTGGGGACAGGGTTAGGCGGGGGAGAATTTCTTCCGCCGAGGCTTCGTAAAATTCCACGTTGGGGAATTCCGCTAAATTGTACATAAAATCTTCAGCAGCGGAGGGCGAGGATTCTATCCCGATTAGCTTTTCTACTTCGGGGGCGAGGAAGAGGCTGAATAACCCCACGCCGCAGTATATTTCTAGCAGTGTGGTAGAAGGTGTGAGCGGGAGCGTTTCGATGAGGTGTTTGACCAGTAGTTCGGTGACTGCGGTGTTGGTTTGGAAGAACGAGCCTGCGGAAACTACGAACGGGAAGCCGCCCATTTCTAGGATTGTGAACTCGTCTCCCGAAAGGACGATGTGTCCTTCTGGGCCAAGGCTCACTGCCGAGATTGGAAAGTCGACGCTGAATTCAAAAGGTTGCGGGTCGCTGCTTTCTAGGATGAGAAGGGCGTCTTCGCCGCCTTCTCCAGAGCGCAGGCTTATTTTTTCTAGGCCGGGGATGTAGTCAAATTCTAGCGTAGGCCAGATGGCGCTGATGAGTTCATCGGCGAGGTGACATTCTTGGATGGGGATTATTTTTTCCGAGCGAAAAGCTTTGAAGCCTAGCGTGCCTTCTGGGGTGAGGTGGAACTGGATGTGGTTGAGGTAGTTCCACGGGGAGGGTGAAGGGACGGTGTTTTGAATGGGTGCGTCTGCAATTTTGCCGATGCGCTGGAGCTGGTCTTGAATGATGTCTTTTTTGGCTTTTAGTTGCTCTGGGTAGGGGATGTGCTGATAATGGCATCCGCCGCAGTGCATGAAGTGGGGACATTTGGGCGTTATTCGCTCTGGGGCGGGAGATAGGATTTCGAGCAGTTCTGCGCGGGCGTAGCGTGGTTTGTCTTCTGTAAGGCGGATTTTTATTGTTTCTCCGGGCAGGGTGTAGGGGATGAAGACGGCGCGTCCGTCTGGGAGGCGGGCTAGGCATTCGCCGCCGTAGGTGAATTTTGTGGGGGTGACTTCGAATGTGGGTTTCATGTATCGTACTCTTCTTGTTTTTCTAATAAAAGAGGTTGCATGCCAACATTTTCTCTTTGTCGAAATTCCAACCTATATTTATCTCGAATTTTTCCAGAATTTAGTCGATCTATAATCATTTTATAGTATTTTTCATCGATTTCAGCTGTGATAAAGTTTCTTTTGAATTGTCGGCATATTTCCACCTCAGAACCACTTCCTCCAAAATGGATTAATACGGTGTCTCCAGGCA
>QMOK01000157.1 GCA_003648195.1 Chloroflexota bacterium
ACCGATTATTAATGGAACGTCATCTATTCGTTCATGTTGAAAGTTCTGTATCTCTGTCATAGTACGACAGAGTGTATCAATAATTCGAGATTATGCCAATAAATTTACGCGAAAGTACAGTTATAGACAGCTACCTTGACAATTTTGCCATCCTTTCTAAGATTGATATGGAACAAAGGCTCAAAGAAAAGACATTTGGTGTTTTATTCTAAGTTCAACCGCAGATCGTCTTATACACGATTTGAGAGAGGTGCGGCTCCTATGGGAAACACACCTCTCATTACCTCTTTTCTCCTGAGAAGCCCTTAACCCATTGAGGCTTTCTCAGGGTAAATGATGTGACTTGTTTTCCCCCTGCCTATCTAATCAACACACGCTCCAAGTTTTCTTTGGTAAATAATTGGATATCGAAACTATGTCGCAGAAATTGTTGGACATCGTCTAGAACCTGATTCCATGCCACTGTTTGAAGGCGTTGATGAGTGATTGTGCGCCAGTTAGTTTCTGTGAGTTTTACCCCTGTCCAATCTGATTGCTGTAAAGCATGATTGAGCATTACCAGATTGGGAGACGGCCAGTTTGGGTCAGAAAGGTACCAGAGTAAATCAAAAAAATCTCGGCCCTTGGTGTAGTCGCGCTGCAAAACAGCGTGCAACTTCCCTGCTAGTAAACTAGCCTTATCATGATGTTGAAGCTGGAGAAGGACAAAACGGCGAATCACCGTAGTTTCTAATTGAGCACCAGCCGGGGGATTTGTATCCACTTCAATCTTTATTGCCAGCACTTGGTTGCGCTGCCCCGACAATCCTAATTCATACAATAAACCTGGAAAGCGCACAAATGCGCTGTGAACCGTCTTCTGATCCTTGACTTTCAACTCCACGGTATAGCCTTCGGGAGCCAGTTCGGTGCGAATAGCTTGAAGGTAGCGGCGGAAATTATATTCTTCTGAAGGGCGTTCCAGAGCAAAATCTAAGTCTTCGGAGTATCTTCCGTGAGAGTACAAGAAACGCAGCGCTGTGCCGCCATGAAAGGCCAGCGAGAGCATCGCTCCACTACTTTGTAATGCTCCTAAGATACGTGCTTGAAGGTATTCGCGAGCAATATTGAGACCTTGGGCGGGATCGAGTGCATCTCGAACTTGTTCGGCAAGATAGGCTTTCATAGACTTTCATACTCCTGTTCACTTTCTACAAGTAAGAGGATCTCTTCTAAAGCACGGTATATCTTGGGGGTATCAAAATGAGCCGCCTGCTTATGAAGTTCATCCAAATCAAGCCGTTCTAGGTTTTGTAGACGAAGTTCTTTCAAGTAAGCGGGGGAATCGCTCCCTGTGCCCAGGTAGACCAGGTCAAGTAATGCTTTTTCAGGACTGGCAATCAAGGCCTGCTGCCCACCTCCCAGTTCGGTCATCTGATAACCATGCAGCAGCTTAGGTTTGATATGTCGAAAGCGGTATACACCAAGCGGTGTTTCCCAAGAGATGGGTCGTTTTCCGGTGACGCTGATGGTGCGGGAGACGATATCAGGGATTAGACCATGGAATCCCAACGCCGATTGGCAACTGACATAGGACGCGCCCTGGAGGTGATTGGCAACCAGGAATGGGTGCGGCTTGATTTTCTGGTAAGGGGGAGCAAGGGCATATAAACCCCGGCGCAATTGGTAGATACGCCCAGCGTTCTTCCAACGAGTGAGTTGCAGGTGTACGTTGTCCGGGTTAACATCCCCGGCCAGAAGCAGGGCGGATTCAAAAAGGGGTTCATTTCCTACTAGTTCTAGTAAATGTTCAAATCTCATGCCCCAAGTTTAGCATAGACGATAAGTTATTGCAATATCTTTATCCGTCATTCTTACTTCTTTTACCCTGATCAGCACTGGTGATTGTTGCAAAGATTACCAGTGTTGATTAGGCCGTTCCAAATTCAGGAACTATCGTAGGAGAAATGAATCTCCTAACAGACATTATCAGACGTATCAAAAACTTTTTCGCGAAAAGTTACTTTACCAAACGGAGGTAAATCATGGCTAGACTAGCCGCACGTGCAAAATTGTTGTATTACCCTACCCTGCCAGCGTGGTCGATAAGATTGCATCTTATTTCCATGCTCCAAGCCCATACAGGGTTTGTGATCCTTGCGCAGGGACGGGGGAAGCCTTGTGACCCAATTGGTAGCAAATATTGGGCAGGCAGACGTAGAAACCTGGGAAATTGAGTTATCCTATTCACGAGCCGCGGAGGCTGAGAAACAGCTCGACAAAGTGCTGCCCATCTCGTTTTATAACGCCAGATGGGGCAATCGCACTACGAGCTTGATTTTCAATAATCCACCCTATGACTGGAGTCAACGGGAAGATACTGATGGGCGCAAAATCCGCCATGAACGGCTCTCTGTGATCCAATCCACTCCCAAGCTGGTTGATGGTGGTCATCAGATCATCATCCCCCGTAAAATGTGAAACGTGACGCGAGAATTGCTCGGTCACGTTTCACGTTTATAAATTTTGTGCCACAAGCACAGCCCCAATAGCCCCCAACATAATGAAAACAATGTGTACTTTAAAGTAAGCCAACACTGCCGCCACTAGGCCGCCAATCACACCCACCAGTGGCTTATCTTTATCCACCAACAATATTCCGGGAAAAATCAAAGCTCCCAGCGCAGCGTAGGGGATGCATTTGAGCCAATTCTGAAACCAGGCGGGGAAGTGGAAACGGTCCATGAACAGAGCCGGCAACATGCGGGGGAGATAGGTGACGGCCGTCATGCCCAAAATGACCAGGATGATGTTCACGCTTCCCCCTTGATGATTATTGAACCAATTAATGCCCCCAGAATTGTAGCCAAAACAATGGCCCAACCGGTGTCTAAAAAGGTCTGAAAAAAGGCATTGAGGCACATGCTCAAAAGGGCAATAGCTCCAATTTTGAGGGATTGCCGAACGTGGGGGACGAGCAATCCGATGAACATGGCGTAAAGCCCCACCCCCATCCCCGCGCTAATATGCGGGGGAATAACCCTTGCTCCGAGGCCGCCAAGCGCAGTGCCCGCTACCCAAGCCACATAAGCGATCCCTGTTAGCCCTGCTGCAAAAAGGGGCGTGGTTCTTCTCTTATCCCCCGCCGGTTGCAGCGTTAGCAGCGCAAAGGTTTCATCGGTAACGCCAAAAGAGAGGCCAATCCTCCACGCCTGGCGAAAACCTTTGAACTGGTCATTGACGGCCATGCTCATTATAAGATGGCGCAAATTGACAAAAAAGGTGGTGACCACAATTTGAGCTACCTCAGCGCCAGCCAATATCATACCGGCGGCCATAAATTGGCTAGCTCCAGCAAAGACAAAAAGGGACATCATCACGGCTTCTCCCACCGTCATTTGAGCCTCGACAGCTAGCGTGCCAAAAGCAATGGCAATGGGAATGTATCCCAAGGCGACTGGGCTGCCGGCCTTGATGCCATCAATGAATTCTTTGGTTGGGTTGGAGTATTGAGCCATGAGGGGATAGGAATTGGTGAGTTAGCAAATTGGGGAATTGGGCCAATATACCAATTTGCCAATTTGCCAATGTACTAATTTTCCAGCACACCAGCATCAAAAATCAATTCCCGATTGCGCCTTTACGCCCCGCTCGAAGGCGTGTTTGATGTTGCGCATTTCGGTGACGGTGTCGGCGTAATCGATGAGAGCTTGGGGCGCGTCCCTGCCGGTGATGAGCAGGTGGAGGTCAGGGGGTTTGTTCTCCCGCAGCCAGGTGAGAACTTCTTCTACGCTGAGCCATCCGTAGTGGAGAGGATAGGTGAATTCGTCTAGGATAACCAGGTCAAATCCCCCAGCGATGATCTTCTTCTGGGCCAGCCCCCACGCCTCTCGGCTCTTAGCAGCAGCCTCTGCTTTTTCTTCAGGGGTCTGCGCGAAACCCGCTCCTGTTTTATACCATTCAATGTTCAATTTTTCAGCGGCTTTGACCTCTCCCCAGCGACCGGTCTCGGCTTTGATGAATTGAATAACGCAAATTTGAAAGCCTTGCCCCCACGCCCTGAACAACACTCCCAGGGCGGCTGTAGTTTTGCCTTTGCCTTCTCCGGTATTGACAATTACTAAGCCTTTTCTTTTTTTCATGGTTGGATTTCGAGGGGGTATCCCGCCGCATTCCAAGCGATTAAGCCGCCCTTAGAAATTGTGACCTGCTTTAAACCCGCGTCCAGTAATATGTCGCGTCCAACTGCGCTGCGATTGCCTGAATGACAGACTACTATGATTTCCTGGTCGGTGGGGAGTTCGCTTATGCGGTCGGGTAATTCATCGAGCGGGATTAGCGTAACACCTGGAATGTGAGCTTGCTCCCATTCTTCTTGAGCGCGCACATCAAGCAAAAAAGCGCCATCTTGATATTTTTGATGGGCTTCCACTACAGAGATTTCTAGGGGAAGTTCTTTTTTGCAACCGCTCATCCCAAAAACTATGCCAACGACTACGAGCAAGGATATCGCGGCGAAGCCAATCTTCATCCATGTTGGACGGTTTTGAACACTAGGTTTTTTTTCATTCTTCAACATTATCATATCTCCTTATATTTAAAGCTAAATTTCACAGGTACTCGGTATTTAATTTTGAGTTCACGGGTGGCAAACTTGCAGGTAAACGTCTAAATCACGATTTTTAAGAATGGCGCTGAAGTTCAATACGGCGGCTTGGGGGCAAATTTTTTCCAGACCTATTCCCGTGTCGGTATATTCAGCAGCAAAAACAGCTTTTCCGGCTTCTACAAATATCGCCACTTGGTCACACCAACCTTGGTCAAAACAGCCTTCTGTTAAGGCCCAGTCGTAATAAGGGAGCAAGTCTACAGCCTGTTCGGGATTGTTTTTAAGGCCAATGGACAACCCCCGCGCGTGAGCTTCTTCGGCTAGCCAAAGGTTATATTGCAATTGATCTTCGTAGGTCAAGGGAAAACCTGTTTTATTGGTGTAGCCATCCATATTGTCTGGTTCAACGCCATCGAAGCCTTTGGCCTGACATTCGTCTAGGCGGGCACGCATGATGGGGGCTAGCAGGTCTATTTGGCGGATGTCGAGCCATTTTTCTCCAGGCCAACCGGAATATTTTTTACCAATTACTGCGGAGGGGAATTGGTCGGCGTCTGGGCGCCAATCTTCCCAAGCGCCAACGTTGAGGTAACAGATAACGCGCCGCCCGGCGCGGTGCAGTTCCTCTACGACGCTGGCATCATTTTCGAAAAGGTCAATGTCGTACACGTCTACATCGAAGGTGTAGTCAATGGAATCAGTTAGCTGCCATTGCCAAGTTGTGTTAGGTTTTGGCTGCCAGATTGTTGTTTGAGGCGTTAGGCTAGCGGCCGGTGATGACTGTGGGGTTGACGCTTGAGGAGGGGAATCTGGCCCAAGGCAAGCGGAAAGGCCTAAAACCAGGATAAAAAACGCTAATTTTATGGTGATTCCGCTAAGACGAGGGGAATTGGTTGAATGTATCATCTGCGCTTACCTTTCCCCCACTGCCATAACCAGCCAATAATTCCTATGATGAGGAGCAGGAAACTCCCGATGATGAAAATCCATTTTAGGAAGGTGAACGCGGGAGTTAAGAAGGCGGCGAGGGTTTTGGTTGGGTAACGCCACATCACTAGCGAGGCGAAGGTGTTCTCTAAATAGTCGAAAATCATGCCCAAAACGGGGATTAGGTTGACGCGCATCCAGGGGCTGCTTGCGTTGAGGGTTTTGCCGGCCAGCCAGGAGGTCGCGGTGACGAGAAAGAATGTGTAGATAATGGGGAAAATAAGGTCGAATGTGAACCTGGCCCGTACATAGGCTTGGCGGCCTTTTTCTCCATACGTTTCGGCCATTTGGTAAAGGTCATCGGGAGAGTAGATGTAAGAGGTGTCTGGGGAGGCGGATGTGCCGGTTTGGGTCTCGGCTTTGGCGGCCTGACGCGGCAAGACAAAGGCAGTGAAAGCGAGGAAGGTTGCCAGGGCGGCGAGGGCAACCCAGCCATTTGTGACGCGGTGCAGTAGGTTAGAGGTTCGTTTAAGCATTGGGGTGTTGGGGTGTTGGTAAATTGGGAGGTTGGTGGATTGGTATTTGGGGATTGGGGATTGGTATATTGGGGGGTTGGTGGAATTACATCACCTGTTTCTCAATATACCAATTTCCCAGTCTATCAATTTTCTAGCCTGTCAAAGTTTATTTTTTCTCCTCATCGGGGTTTTTGCCAGAAGAACGCA
>QMOK01000158.1 GCA_003648195.1 Chloroflexota bacterium
AATTTAGGGGAGGTGAGCAACTTCCCCCCAAATTCCTGCCTTTGGCATTTGGGGGGATTTAGAGGGGGGGTAAGGTTTAACCAACAACTTTTTAGCACTCCCACAACGACCAAGTGTTCTTCCCCATCCCATTTCATGCTACAATATCACCTGCCCCATGCAACATTCCACCCCCTCCCCCGTATATATTACCGAGGAAAAATATGACACACCCCATTGTCGGCTGGGAGCGGGAGACCCCCGTTCCCGATTATATATTCAACGATTATTTGAGCGCACGAGACGGTCGTCTTTTTTACGAAGACCTAGACCTGGTGCAGCTACTCACCGGCGGTCGGCAAGACCAAGGGCTAGGACAAATCTTGCCGAGTCCGCTGGAGATTATCTACCTCCCCAAAATACGCGAAAAAATCGAGACCATGCGCCGCATATTCGCCGAGGTGATTGACGAGGTTGGCTATACTGGTCAATTCCATTATGCCTACGCCTCAAAAGCCAACGCCGCCGAGGAGGTGGTACGCACCACGCTGGGAGCCGGCGCCCACCACGAAATGTCCTCGCCCGTGGATGTAGAAATCGTCCGCATGATGATAAACGCTGGGATTCTCCCTCCCGAACGGATGGTGATTGCCAACGGATTCAAGCCCCCCGAAACCATCTACGATGACAATCTCATCCAACTCAGGCGCGAACACGAAAACGTCATCCCCGTAATTGAAGACCTGTGTGAATTGCAGCCGCTAATTGACTCCAAGCTCAATTTTGAGGTCGGCTTGCGGCAGAAGTGCTACGGTCATCACCAAGACCAAGCAGAAATGGATGCGGCGCATTCTCGTTTCGGCATGGATGCGGCCACAATTCAAAAAGCGGCCCAAATCATCGCCGAGACGCCCAACCTCACCCTTAGGCTATACCACGCCATGGTCGGCAGTCAAATTACCAATGGGGATAATTTTCTGACTTGGCTCAAGCCTACAATGGAGATTTACGCCCAATTGAAGCAACGCCATCCCAGCCTGAACATCTTCGACTTCGGGGGCGGGATGCCCGTTCCCATGACGCTGAACTTTGAATTTGACTACCACGCCTTTGTGCGCCAACTCCTGACCACGCTCCAAACGACCTGCCACTCCCACGGCGTCCCTGCCCCAGACGTAATGGGAGAATTTGGGCGATACACCACCTCGGAGCATGGAGCACACCTCTTCAAAGTGGTGACGGTCAAAGAAAACAACTCTCGCTTGCCCTGGTATATCATCAATGGCTCTATTATGACCTCGTTCCCCGATAGCTGGGCGCTGGGAGAGCATTTCATCGTTTTGCCGCTCAACCACCTCGACAAACCCTTCCGCCAAGTCAGCCTGGGAGGGATGACCTGCGACAGCGATGACGTTTATCCCCCCAAACCCAGCCATTCTCCTCTTTATTTGCCGGTTGAGACCAAAGACCTCTACATTGGCTTTTTCAGCATCGGCGCATACCAAGAAATGCTGGGCGGCGTGCGGGGCAGCAAGCACTGCGTCTTACCCGAAGCCAATGAGCTAATCATAGACCGTGACAGCGATGGGAACTATCAATTTGAGATACTCCCTGGGCAAAGCACTAGCGATGTTCTAGCTAATCTCGGCTACAAAAATAGAACTCAAATAGACCGCGAATGACACGGATTCAGCTGATTTTCGCAGGTTTTTAATATTAAGTTTTTAAATCCGCGTTTATCCGTAAAATCAGCGAGGCCAGTGTATTTCTGGCACATCCGCGTTCCATTAAAACCCATTCGATTATAAGGAAAACCTATGCAAAAACTAAACAAAACCCGAATTGCCTTTATTGTCATTGTTGGCCTTGCTCTGCTAATTGTTGGTGGAGCACTCGCTTTCAACTTTGTCAAAAAACTGGCTGCCCAATCCGGCACGTCAATGCCCAGCGGAGTATCATCCACGGGGAATCAGTCAACGCCTGTCATGAATCTTGATGCTCCCGACCCAATTTTCAGCTCCACCTACAACGCTGAAGATGGTCTCCCAACTTATATTTGCGGCGCAGACGCCTTTGGAAGCTACTTCACCCTCCAACAGATGCAAATTTCTGGCAAGGATGTGGAACACGGTTTCCACTTGGGAATTGTCCCTTTTTACTTGGATGAAGACCCTGCCTACGCCGTCTCAGAAGAGCAACGCACGGCCCTGCTCGGAACAGGCCAATGGGATTGTCTGCTAACCACGCTGGACTCAGTGGCGCTGACCAGCCCCGGCGTAATCACCGCCATAGTAGACGAAAGCGCGGGCGCCGACCAACTCTGGGCGCGAGGTATCAACACCATCAACGACCTCAAAGGCGCACGAATTGCGTTTTCACGTGGCAGCGTGGGTGAATATTTCACCTATTACACGCTATCTATTGCCCGTCTAAATCCCCGCTTTGACGTGACACTGTTGCCCAAAGACAGCGTAGCCGAGGCAGTAGAAGCTTTCAACAACGGAGAAGCGGACGCTGTTTCGGGTTGGGAACCAGACATCTACGACGCCGAAGAAAGCGGAGGCGTTCCTTTGCTAAGCTCTCAACAAATGCGCATTGTCATTGATGTGATGGTCACTTCCCGCCAATCTATGGCTGCCGAGGCCGACCTAGTGCAAAACTTCCACAACGCCTGGTTTGACACCCTCAAGGATCAGGTAGAGGATTTTGATGAAGCCGCAAAGCAAATAGCCAAATGGGGGCACAACGACTGGAGTTTTGTCTATCCCGAAAGCGCCAGCGAAGACCTGGAACTTTGGCTGGAAAGCGTGGCTCAGGCCGACTTGAGCGACAACACAACAGTTATGCGCGACCTGGAACCAATTATCAATCGTCTTCAAATTGCCCGGCGTGTTTGGGCGGCTTCGGGGCTAGACGTCCCCAAAGATGACGTGAGCGACTTGGTAGATCCCAGTTACATCTCGCGGGCAGCCGCCCAGGCTAGCCTGCAGGCGCATGGAAATCCTATCAATGATACATTTTCATTCTCTACGGAACTTGCTGTTTCTAGCCTTGGCACGGCAGATGCACAAACGCTAGTCGTGCTGCCCTGCCGCCGGTTCGCCTTTTTGCCAGAATCCACGGAATTAACCCTGGAATCACGCCGAATCCTGGACGAATGCGTGATGCCCACCCTCTCCCAAAGCGTGGGACTCTTCCTCCAGGTTGAGGGTTCATCCGCTTGGCCGGGCCCTCCCGGAACCTACACGCAAGAAGAAATTTTAGAATTCGCTGAAGCACGCGCTCAATCGGTAGTAGATTATCTGGTTTCGCAAGGGATTGATTCCGCGCGTTTCATCATCACGGGAACCCTCCCACCTGAAGACCATTGGGAAACAGAGGACGCCGAGCTACAGTCGGAAGACCGTTATGTAGAGATGACGCTAATTACCGTAGGAAGGTGATTGGACGAAATGCAGGGGCACACCCTTGCGGCTGCCCAATAGGAGAGGAGTAAATCCTATCCCTACCCAAATATATTGAGAAGATACCTACAAAGGTAAAAAAAATGAAAGAAATTACGACACAGTACCGCCGCAAATTACTTCTGATTGCGCTAATAAGTTTGATAGCTCTGGCTTGCATTTGCAGCAGTTGTAACCGAAGCTTGTCTACCAATGATGGGCCGCCCAAAAATGCTTTGGTGATTAACGTCACAGCCAATACCAGTCTCAAGCCTTGGCTAGAAACAGCTATTGAAAACTTTAACGGAAAAGAGGTAGAAACTGAAGCTGGCAAAACTATCTATGTTCAACTTAACTTGGCCGAAGCAGGGCAAAGCGTGGTCGAGATGGCTAATGTCGCCGCTCCTCTGCCAGACCTGTGGATACCAGACGCGCAGGTATGGGTTGATGTGCTAGCCAATAAAGGCAACGCTAAATTTTTGGATAGCTGCATCAGCGTGGCCGAAAGCCCTTTGGTGATAGCCATGTGGCAGCCAATTGCTGAAGCCTTGGGGTGGCCCAGCCGTTCCCTGGGGTGGCTAGACGTGGGTAGCCTAGCTGCAGATCCCTCGGCCTGGGATTACTATAGCGGCGGGCAATTCGGAGACGCCCTTAGATTGGGCCACACTCATCCGGGGCTATCCAATTCTGGCGTTAGCACGCTAATAGCCATAGTACAGGCAGCCGAGGCAAAAACAGAGGCCGTCAACGCCGAAGAGATGCAAGAGCCAGTCGTGCAAGCCTCGGTGAACGCTTTTGAAGCCGCTGTTTCCTGGTTCAGCACATCCACCAACAATCTAGGCCAAACCATGAGCGAGCGGGGAATTGGGTACCTGGGAGCCGCCGTAGTATACGAAAGCACAGTCGTCAACTATGGGGACACCTATCCAGCCATTGTACCTATCTATCCCTTTGAAGGGACGTTTATGGCTAAACATCCTGCCTGTCTAAATAGCGCAATGAATACCAACGCGCGAGAAGCGGCTGAGATATTCCGCGAATATCTGCTGGGAGAAGAAGGGCAGCAAATGGCAATGGCCTACGGCTTGCGCCCGGTCAATAAAAACGTATCTTTGGGATCGCCTTTAGACGAAAGCCGTGGGATTGACCTCACTCAACCAGAAGCCATTTTCAACGCCCCCAGCGTGGAAAGCATTTACGCCATCCAAGACCTGTGGCAATCAGCCCGCAAAAACATAAATCTGGTCATGGTCTTAGATACATCTGGCAGCATGATGAACGGCAAAATAGAGAACGCACGTAGAGCCGCGAGGCAATTTGTAGAGCAAATGGGAGACGATGATTATATTTCCATTATTGCCTTCTCAGACGAGCCAATGGTTCTCGCTTCTCACTGGAAAGTTGGAGAAACACGCAATGAGGTGGCTAGTATTCTTAATGGGCTTGAAGCCTATGGCGGCACCGCTTTCTACGATGCTCTTGGCAAATCCGCCAGCATCATTGGCAACACTACATCCTCTCAGACGAGCAATGTCATTGTAGCTCTGACAGATGGCATGGATACCAGCAGTTCTCTCTATGCTTTCAACTCTCACTTAATTAAAACAGCAACTGCCAACAATACCACCATCTTTACTATTGCTTATGGCAATGACGCAGATGAGGCTGTTTTAACCAACCTGGCTCTCCAAACTAATGGGAATTTCTATCTAGGCACTGAAGCCAGTATTGCCGCCATTTACCAAGAAATGTCAGCCGCTTTTGGTGGAAGTGTGGGAGTTGGGAGATAGGGAAGCGAATGGAGAGAAGCGAGGAGCGAGATGCTCCCTTGATTCCTGGTTTACTGACACCCCAATACCTAGCTAAAGGAGGGCAGTTTATGCACACATAGAATGGTTATGTTGTATAATGCTTACACGGTAAATGAAGCCACGTTTCGCAAATCACGTTTCATGTTTTACTATTAACAATACCTATAAGGAGAAACAACCATGGCAACTTTATTAGAAAAAGTCTCAACTTTAATATCTGCTAACTTACATTCCCTGATAGACCAAGCACTAGAGAGCAATAGCATAGCCGTAATTGACCAGTATATCCGCCAGGTAGAAGATAACCTGGAAGACCTAGAAGATGCCGCGGCTACAATAGGCGGCGAAGTAAAATCTATCAAGCGAAAATTGGTCGGCCTTGAGCAAAAAGAAAACGAACTGGATCGGGCTATTGATGCTTTTCTGACAGAAGGCAACGAAGAAACCGCGGCGGCGGCTCAGAGCAAACTCAACAGTACACAACGACTAGTTGCAACTTATGAAGAACAAGGCGAACGTCTGCAAAAAGAGTATCAAAAACTCCTTGATGCCAAAGTCAAACTAGAAGCGCGTCTTTCAACAATGAAGCAACAACGTGAAGAACTTCAGGCACTTTTAGAATTGGCCGAAAGCAAAGAGATTGTTGTTAAAGCTATGAAGGGACTAGACGACCTGATGGGCACCGGCGACACCGACATTAGCCGCATGGCAGAAAGCATCTACTCTCGGCTAGACAAGGCCTCAACTGCTACTGAAATGCAGGCCGCCAACCTCGACAAACAAATTGATGATGTGTTGGATCGCAGCACTATTGATGGTCAGTTGGCCGCAAGAAAACAAAAGCTCGGTTTAAACAAGTAACACACGCAGCCCTCACCCCCTCACCCCCTAGGAGAGAACCAGGGTGAGGGCAACTTCAGTTTATGCCTTAGCACTTAAAATTATGTCTACTATCCGCTCCGAACTACAAAAAAAAGCTCAAGGCGCTATCATCCAATA
>QMOK01000159.1 GCA_003648195.1 Chloroflexota bacterium
AGGGGACTGGAGACCTCCGAGGTTTCAGAAACCTCGGAGGTCTGGGCAGGCAGCGGTTCGCCGGTTTCGGTAAAGAAGACATGCCGAGCCAATTCACTAAAAGTGACTTCGGAGCGAATTTGCCCATCCGCGCCAAAGAGGGGCGCATCGAGGGTGCAGTAGCGGAAACCTCCGCCCAAACCCTCAGTATATCTTTTATCACCCTGATAATCCCAAGAGTAACCATCAATTACCCGTTTGATTCTCTCCCTTGTAATTAAACCTGCAATGTTCGTATCCATTTCAACCAAGATAAACCTTCTATTCATGCCATCTTCTTTATTTTGAGCAAGAACAGCATGGGCAGTCGTACCTGTACCAGCAAATGAATCAAGGATAAAATCAGTGTTAGATGTGGTTTGTTCAATAAGGTTTTGAACAAGAGATCGAGGTTTAGGAAAAATAAACTTCTCGCCGCCCATTATTCGTGACACTTCTTCTGTTCCTTCATTTGTATTTCCACATTGAATGAAAGACGAAAAACCTGCAAAGGCATCTTGTAAATCGGCTGAAAATTTCTTGTGTCTAGGTCTACCGGTTATTTTTGATGGCCAAAGGATTCTGCCTTCTTTTATCTTCTGAGCCATTGTCTGACGTGAATATCGCCACCCTTTATCTGGCGGGGGATAAACATCACCAGTTTCAGGGTTTATCAAATCATAGTGTAAATTAGGACGACGATCTTTTGTAGCTAACCCAACCAAATTATCTGACATCCATGGTCCACGAGGGTCGTTATCTGGATTACTATATTTAGACATATCTTTTTCAGATCCGCGGACTCTTGCATCGCCATTTCGATAAACTAAAACATATTCATGATCTACAGAAATATTATGCAGGCTCCGATTATCTAAGTTTCTTCTGGACTTCCAAATGAGAGTGGTAATGTAACTTTCTGGCGAGAGAATTTCATCCATCATGAGCTTGAATCTTGCATGTTCTACATCATTCAAAGATATGAATAAAAATCCATCTGGGCTTAATAATTTCACAAGGAGATTTAGTCGAGGATACATCATGCAAAGCCATTTATCATGCCGAGAGAGGTCTTCAGCTTCTCTCCCAACAACCTTCCCAAGCCACTCGCTCATTAATGGACTGGTTACTTTATCGTTATAAGTCCATTTTTCATCCCCTGTATTATAGGGCGGGTCGATATAAATACATTTGACCTTGCCCGCGTAATAGGGCAAAAGAGCTTTGAGGGCTAAAAGGTTATCCCCCTGGATGAGGAGATTGCCGCTGCCGGGGTCACCTACAGATAGTTCAGGGTCACAGCGCAACAGGTGAAAAGGAACTTCTTTATGATGTTCAACAACGGCGTCTTTTCCAATCCAATTTAAGGTGGGCATTTTCCAATCTCCAATATTCGCTGACCAAGGGTGTTGCAATCGCCATTTAGCTTTTTCGTGAGCCACATCTAGTATAACATAAACATAACATCACGCCTCTCTCCAGCAACCAGGTGCGTTGCACCTAATACTCTCCGAATCCCCCACACTCCTACCCGATATGATAAAATCCCCCTCGTAACCTCATTACTCCTCACGTTTCACGTTTTCACGCATCACCTAATCCCTAGTACCCAATATCTACCCTCTCCCCCATGCACTGGACAGAACCCCAAGACCTCCCCATCCCGCAATCGCTTCAAGACGCCGTTGGCGGACACCCGCTGGTGGCGCAAACTCTCGTTCGCCGGGGAATAGCAACCACGCAGGCGGCCCGCGCTTTTCTGAACCCCGACTATTACACCCCCTCCCCGCCGGGGGAACTTCCCGGGCTGCTTGAGGCCGCCGACCATCTTGAACGCGCCATCCGCGCCAAGGAAACCATCCTCGTCTGGGGCGATTTTGACGTTGATGGACAAACCTCCACCTCCGTGCTCGTCTCTGGGCTGCGAGGCTTGGGCGGGGACGTGCGCCATTATATCCCCATCCGCGCCACAGAATCGCACGGCATCACCCTCTCCAAGCTCAAAGAGTTGCTCGCCGAGGGCGTGGATGTACTCCTCACCTGCGATACGGGCATAGATGAGCACAACGCCATTGACTACGCGCAATCACAAGGCGTAAGCGTCATCATCACCGACCACCACGACCTGCCGCCCCAACTCCCCAACGCCGCCGCCATTGTCAACGGCAACCTCCTCCCCAGCGGGCATCCGCTAGCTAACCTGGCCGGCGTAGGAGTGGCCTACAAGTTGATTGAAGAGCTATACCGCCGGGCCGAGCGTTCGGCAGACAGTTTCCTGGACCTGGTTGCTCTGGGAACCGTAGCCGACATCGTCCCTCAAACGGGCGATAACCGCTACCTCGTCCAACGCGGGCTGCCCGTCCTCCAAAACACCTCCCGCTTGGGGCTAAAAGCTCTCTATGCCAACGCTAAGCTCAACCCTTTACACATAAACGAAGAGCATATTGGCTTTGTGATTGGCCCCCGCCTCAACGCTCTGGGACGCCTGGGAGATGCCAATTCCAGCGTGGAATTTTTGACCACGCCCAATCCCGGCCGCGCCCAAATTCTCGCCTCTCAACTTGAGGGACTCAACAAAAAACGTCAACACCTGACGGAAGATATTTTCCAATCTGCGCAGGGGCAAATTGAGCGCAGCCCCGCCCTGGTGGAGGATTACGCCGCCCTGGTTCTCTTCGACTCTAGCTGGCACCCCGGCGTGATAGGCATTGTCGCCAGCCGCTTGGTGGAGCGCTACCACAAGCCCACTATCCTCCTCACTCAAAGCGGGGATAACGCCCGTGGTTCAGCCCGCTCTATAAAAGGAGTGCACATCACCAAAGCTATTGCCGCTCAGGCCAATCTTTTGGATAATTTTGGAGGACATCCCATGGCCGCCGGCGTGAGCCTGCCCCTAGAGCGTGTGCCAGAATTTAGGCGATCACTTTCCCAAACCATCGCCCAATCGGCTGGATTCGCGCCCCGCGAGCGTTCGCTCTCTATTGATGGTTATCTCCCTTTTTCTGCCCTCAGCCCTGGCCTGGTAGCCGACCTAGAGCGACTTGCTCCCTTTGGGCCTGAAAACCCCTCCCTAACTTTAGCCACCCGAGACGTAAAAATTATCCACGAAGCCCTCATCGGCAAAGACCGCACGCATCGCAAACTTTATCTCCAAGACGCCGAAGGCACAAATCAAGAGGTACTCTGGTGGCGCAGCGCAGATATCTCGCTCCCAGAGGGTAAATTCGACCTAGCCTATTCTGTTAAAACCTCCACTTACCAAGGTCAACGCCGAGTACAAGTGACCTGGGCAGACGCCCGCCAAGGGGAGGCGGCCAAAATTGAAGTTGCGCCTGCTCTGCCTAAACTGGAGGTCATTGACCTCCGAGACGCGCCCAATCCCTTGGAAGAGTTGGAAAATCTGCGGGAGCGTCACCCGCATCTATTTGTGTGGGCCGAGGGCGCGGAAAGAGAGAAAATCCACGGAGAGGGGCGGTCACAGGCTAAGCCGTCTAACACCTTAGCAATCTGGACAACGCCGCCAGGTCACGCAGAGCTTAAGGCAATTTTAGAGATGGTTGAGCCGGAAAAGATGTACATTTTTGCCCAATCCGCCGCCGCGAATAGCGTAGAAGATTTCTTGAAGCAGTTAGCGGGGCTGGTAAAACACACGCTCAATGCCAAGGGCGGGGAGGCCAATTTAGCCGCTCTCGCCGAGGCCACAGCGCAACGGGTGGCTGTCGTTAGAAGCGGGGCAGAATGGCTAGAGGGGCAGGGACACGTCCAAATCCAGTCTCGTTCGGGCGAGAGTTACCACCTTGAGGCTGGCACAGGCGTCAAAACCGGAGATCACGTCCAACGGTTTGCCATCCTCCAAGGAAAATTCAAAGAGACGCTGGCGTATAGAGAGCATTTTAGGCGGGCGAAGGTGGGGATGTTGGTGGATTAGTAGATTGGGAAACTGGGAAATCGGTTCCCCCAGCACTTTAACACATTCTTATTTTGTTACCCAATTCTCCAAGCGCAAATCATCAATACGATTGAAGTGCTTTACGTTATTGGTCACTAAGCACAAGTTATGCACTTGAGCAGTCGCAGCAATAAGTAAATCAAAATCTTCTATAAGTTTCCCCTCTTTGCGTAAACGGGCTTTGATTTCTCCAAATGACCGAGCGACCTCAGAATCAGTATCCAAGATTGTGATACCATTTACGAAATTGTCAATGGCCTGATGGTTGTCTTCGGGGCAGGTTGAACAATCTGCTCCATAGCGCAATTCAGCAAGAGTGACCACTGAAACAGCTACAGATTCCAAATCAACAGCTTCCAGGTGATTGCGGACAGATGCAGAACCTCGCAGCCAGAAAACGCAAGTGTCGGTGTCTAGCAAAGATTTCATAGTTCGCGCGGTTCTCTTCGAGAGAGGCGAGCCTCATGAATATCCCGCAATGTTTCTTCTATTGGACGCTCATCCTGCCAAGCTCCAAATGAATCCCAAAAGCGCTTTTTCTCTTGCGGCGATATAACTTCTTCTCTGGTTGGCTCGATAAAAGTGACCAAAACACGATATGAACCTTGAATCGGCACTCTTTCCAATAAGTTGATACGCTCCCCATCATATATGGCTGGTACAGATGTCAAAGGCATAACATTTCTCCTGAACAATATACTTCCAGTTTAATCAACATTCTAACACAGCGCATCTTGCTAAGCAAATATCTACAGCTCCGGGGTGCGCTCAAATGTCGTAGAATCGATAAAAAGTTTCGCAATTTCCTACGGTACAGCCCTCATACCTACCCCGCCCGTTGGACACCCCTTCCTTTCTCCCAAAATTGGGACGCCAGAGGCATACCCTTGGCAAGAGGAAGGGGACGGGGATTGGAGAGAGGGCGTGCTATTCCGTGAAATCTACCAAACTTGCGCGCACGCCATCTCCGAGCAGAAAATTGGGAAACTACAAACCATCAAACCAACAACTACAAAACTAGGAAACTAACATGAACTACAATTTTGACACAATCATTAACAGACGTGGCACGGACAGTGTAAAATGGGGGGTTTTCGATGAGGATGTGCTGCCCATGTGGGTAGCCGATATGGATTTTCTCTCGCCGCCGCCGGTGATTGAGGCTTTGAAAGAACGCGTGGAGCATGGGATATTTGGGTATCCGCGTTTGTTGGAGGAAACGGAGGAATCCGTGGTGCGGTGGCTGGAAAAGCGGCATGGCTGGCGTGTGACACCCGATGATTTGGTCTTTCTCCCTGGCGTGGTGACGGGGTTCAACCTGGCTACGCACGCGGTCACGAAGCCGGGGGAGGGTGTGCTGGTGCAGACGCCGACTTATCGCCCTTTTTTGGAGGTGGATAAAAATGTAGGCCGTGAACAGCACTCCATGTCCCTGACGGTGGGAGAAAATGGAGCTTATAGGACAGGCAGAGACACTTTCTCCATGGCTATACGCAAGAACACGCGAATTTTCATGCTCTGCAATCCGCAAAACCCGACCGGGCGTGTATTTAGAAAAGATGAATTGGAAATGATGGCGGAAATTTGCCTGGAAAATGAAATCGTGATTTGCTCGGATGAAATTCACAGCGACCTGATTTTCAGCGAGAGTGAACATATCCCCATAGCTTCGCTTAGCCCTGAAATTGCCGCGAACACTATTACGCTCTTGGCGCCCAGTAAAACGTTCAATATTGCCGGGTTGAAGGCTTCGGTGGCGGTAATCACTAATCCCGATTTACGGGAGAAGTTCGAGGGCGCGAAACAAGGCTTGGTGGGCTGGGTGAACGTCCTGGGACAGGTGGCAGCGCAGGCCGCCTACGCGGAGGGCGAACCTTGGCTAGAGGCGTTGTTGGCCTACTTGGAAGCCAATCGCAATTACCTGGTGGATTTTGTAAGGGATGAACTGCCAGGGGTGCGAATGGCAAAACCGGAGGGCACCTACCTAGCGTGGCTGGATTGTCGGGAGATGGGAGTTGAAAATCCGCAGCAATTTTTCCTGAACGAGGCCAAGGTGGGGTTGAACGATGGGGCGTGGTTCGGCGAGGAAGGAACGGGATTCGTGCGGCTGAACTTCGGGTGCCCTAGGGAGTTGCTGCGGGAGGGGCTGGAGCGGATGGAAAGAGTGATGAGGTGACGAGGTGATGAGGGAGTAACCAGTTAGGCCAAGGGAGAACATAGTGAGGAGTGAAACGCGATTCCTTGCTTCCTAGTCCCCTA
>QMOK01000160.1 GCA_003648195.1 Chloroflexota bacterium
CGTACATTGAAAAACGTTTTCTAAACGCCCAGAAAAGGCAAAAGCTTTTACGGCATCACAATACTTGCTCACGCGGGAGCACTCAAAGGTTGTTGGAAAGTTCTGCCGCCAAATGGTATCATTTCAATATTTTGGGGTAGGACAATTGCATTTGAACACCCAAAACACTTTTTAATCAATTCAAAAGCTGCCAAAAGAAGTCAACTTGCCAATGGCACGCACAGCGAAGCTGACTTAGCCTGCTTGAGCAGGCTTTTTGTAGCAGGCATGGAATTGATTCCATGTTCACGTGCGATTGCGGACTGAGAGAGGGGCTAAGGTTTAACCAACAACTTTTTAGTACTCCCGCCAAACCCTAACGCTTGACAGTGAATACCGCCCAACATATAATCTCGAGGCTATGTACCACATATATTACAAGTAATAAGGAGAAAGAAAATGGGCAGTTTCGGTCTATGGGAATGGGTGATCATCTTAGTCATTGTGCTGTTAATCTTCGGCACGAGCCGATTGACGGATATTGGAAAAGGTCTAGGCGGAGCTATTAACGAATTCAAGAACGCCTTAGAAGAAGGTAAAGACAAATCCGATAACGCCGAGGACGAAGAACAACAAGACGCATGAACAAGGGATGACCGCTCACCAAAATTTAGCAAATTCAAACTGGCGCTCAGAGGGGTAATCTTGAGCCAGAAAAACGTACCCTCGCCAAAAAAGCGGAGCAACTTCCGAAGCCCTATGAAGCATTACCCAAAATCAATGTTCCTTTCGGAAATTTCGGAAGTCTGCGCCCCATAACATCTTGGCAAACACAAACCAGGGCAATCGCATTTAAACACCCAAAGCAATTGGTTCATATGTTGAATGTGTGCAACAAAAGGCGATATAAATATCGCGTTACGGTTTCGTAGGACGACATTCATGTCGTCTTGCACATTTTTCATACATAAGCCAAGCAATTTTGAATCAATTCAAAAGCCGCCAAAAGAAGTCAACTTGCCAATAGCACGCAAAGCGAAGCTGACTTAGCCTGCTTGAGCGGGATTTTTATAGCAAACATAGAATTGATTCCATGCCTATACGCGATTACCTGAAACACAAACCACTTCCATTGACGCAGAAACGGATTCTTAGATTAAAGAACTCTTTCGTCATCACATGTTATAATAAAAAATTAAAGGGGGAATGAATATATAACAATAGAGTTGGGAGTTGACCATGGAAATTGAAGCAAAGTTCATCTTACCTGATGTAGTAACATTCCAGCGCATGCAAGCCGCCAACCACATTAATGACTTCACGCTCTCGGCGCATCAAATTCAACAGGTACACGACACATACCTAGACACGGAAGAACGGCTAATACTAGCAGGGGGCTATAGCTGTCGCTGTAGAGAGACCGAATCGGAAGTATTAATCACCGTCAAGGAGCTGGGAAAAGCCACAGGCGCCATCCACCGCCGAAAAGAGCTAGAGATTTCGCTCCCCGCCTACGCCCCGCCATCCGAATGGCCCAACTGCCCCACCCGCAACCTCATCTTACAACTAACCGCCGAAGCCCCGTTACTCCCACTCTTTGACCTCCAACAAACAAGGGTTTACCGCCGCATGACGCAAGAAGGACTGCTAGTAGCCCAGCTAAGCCTTGATAACGTGCATATTACCTCTGGAAACAGAAAACAAAGATATTTTGAACTAGAAATTGAGCTAGCTTCGCAAGGAACGCAAGACAATCTCACAGAAATTGCCTCTTACCTGCAAGAAAAATGGGGATTGGCACCTGAACCTCGGTCAAAATTTGAGCGGGCCATGGCCTTCATAAGCGAAAACGCGCCAGGCGGAAACCTGCTAACAGCGCAAGAACACGCCATTTGCGTGCAACTCGCCAAACGAGACGACCTCTACGGACGGCGTGCGAGGGGATTGCTAATGCTAGACACAGGCGCCACGCAAGACGAAATCGCCAAAAACATCACCAGAACACCACGCACAATACGCCGCTGGCAAGCGGCATTCCACCAAAAACGATTGAGCGTCTTCCCTATTCGTATTTTACGAGAAACCATCTCCACGCCGGCAGCTATCCTGCCTGAAATGCCAAACGACCAGCACTCCCAACCGGAATCTGAAATACCACTCCCGCCACAAATTGAGGCACAATCGCTCAAGACTCTGCTAGAACGCTACCTTGTAGATATATCCCACGCCCGCGCTGTCGCAGATCACGCGCTGGCGTTGTTCGACCACCTCAACGCTTACCACAACCTAACCCCAGAACGCCGCCCTCTTGTAGAAACGGCGGCGCTGCTGCACAACATTGGGCTGGTATCTGATCCCGAAAAGCATCACACAGTAGGAAGAGACATTCTTCTCGCCAATCCTCCAGAAGAATTGAACGCAGAAGAACGCCTAATAGTAGCGTTGACCACCTACCTGCACCGCAAGCAAATGACCTATAAGAAAGTAGACAAAAAAGCATCTAAGCCCGCTTTCAGCGATCTCTCGAAGAAGGCGCGGGGTGAGGCCTTAACTTTGGCCGCTCTGGTTCGGTTAGCGGATGGGTTAGATTACTCACAAAGTCAAAGCTCCATGCTAGGTCAGGTTATCGAAAAAGATGGTCTGCTCGATTTTAAAGTGGTAGGCCCTTATGCGGATACAGACGCCGCCCAAGCCCAAAAGAAAAGCGATTTGTGGCATTTACTATTCAAAACGAATCTGAAATTCAGCCCAATCCAACCAGCAAGCGAACTGCCCCTCCCCGCCGGGGAAGAGCAAACGGCTAAAGTGGAGCATGAACCCCTCCCCGAAGAACTGCCAACACATCCGGGGTTGTCAGCAGATGACACCATGGCCGAGGCAGCCCGCAAGATATTCGAGTACCACTTCCAGCACATGCTATACCACGAGCCAGGAACGCGCGAGGGCAAAGACATAGACGAACTACACAATATGCGCGTTGCCACGCGGCGAATGCGAGCCGCGTTTCGGGTATTTGGCGACCATCTGAATATGGAGTATCTAAAATCAATTCTCAAAGATTTAAGGCGTACTGGCCGCAAACTAGGCACTGTGCGCGATTTGGATGTTTTCTGGGAGAAAACCCAGCGTTACCTCAATACGCTGCCCACAGAACAGCAAAACGATTTGGCGCCACTTCAGGAAGTTTGGGCAGGAGAACGCGAAGAAGCACGCGAAGAGTTGCTGGCTTATCTAGATGGGGATGGTTATGCTCAGTTCAAGGAGCGATTTGCCAAGATTCTGCAAACAGATGAAGTTTGGTCTCACACCACAATAACATCGAAAGGTAAGGCAATCCCTCACTATCTGCGGCATGTCGTGCCCATAATTATTTATAAGTGCATGGCAAATGTTCTGGCTTATGATGAATGGGTAACCAAACCTAACACCCCGTTGAAGCAATTGCACCAACTTCGCATTGAAGGCAAACAATTGCGCTATGCGCTAGAGTTCTTCGAGGAAGTGTTGTCTCCTCAGGCTGGTGATATGATCCAGCAAATGAAGAAACTCCAAGATCATTTGGGCGATATGCAAGACGCGGTAGTGGCTAGCGAACTGCTGCGCGATTTTTTGACCTGGGGCACGTGGGGACGTGCAAAAGACCAAAAGAAGACCAAGTCGCAAGAGCCTATCCTGGCCCCCGGCGTCGCCACCTATTTAGCAGACAGGCAGGTAAGTCTTTACCAACAATTGCGTACTTTCTTTGAAGTTTGGGCTTATTTCCAAAGCGTTAAGTTCAAGCAACTGGGAGCAGCCGTAATAGAGACGTTATAAACGCGCCCAATTTCATAATGGCTCATCTGTTGAATGTGTGCAACAAAAGGCGATATAAATATCGCGTTACGGTTTCGTAGGACGACATTCATGTCGTTTTGCACATTTTTCATACATGAGCCTTTCATAATTAGCCGCGCTGAATCACAAGTATCTCTATTAGCATGACTAGTAGTTTGTCAAGCATGAAATAATGGCTTGTAGCTGCGAACAAGAGTTCGCCTGTCCCCTACGGGCACTCGCGTGCCCTACTACGAACACATCAAATTACACTTGACATACCACTAGTTACCCGACACTTATGCTGAAAGGCTTTTCTCAGACACAGATAAACGCAGATTTTTCTGTAAAAAACAAAAAAGAATCCGTGAAAATCAGTGTCAATCGGTGTCCAAATTAAAACTGTCGGGGAGCTAGTTAGCAGGATAAGCAATGACTTATTAAGCATTAATTAATTGGTTTTCTGATAGACCAGTAGAATGAAAGGAGATTTTCAATGTCAAAAAAATATGCTAAGAATGGGAAAATACTGAATGACTATTATGAACAAGAGCTTGCGAAACTCCAGGGAGAATTAGTCAAATTACAGTATTGGATTAAAAATCAGGGACTGCGGGTAATTGTGATTTTTGAGGGGCGTGACGCTGCGGGCAAAGGTGGCGCCATTAGACGAATTATGCGCCGCCTAAATACCCGCATGGTTAATTTAGTGGCTTTAGATAAACCCAGTGATCAGGAACAACGCCAATGGTATTTTCAACGTTACATTGACCACCTTCCCGCCGAGGGCGAAATGGTGCTCTTTGACAGAAGCTGGTATAACCGAGCTGGCGTTGAATGGGTAATGGGTTTTTGTACCGAGAAAGAATATCGCCATTTCCTAAACGAATGTCCCATCTTTGAACGTATGCTAGTGCGTGATGGGATTATCTTAATCAAATATTGGTTTGAGATCAGCGACAAAGAGCAAGAAAAACGTTTTCGAAGCCGCAACCATGATCCGCGCAAACTTTGGAAGCTCAGCCCCATGGATATGGAATCTCGCGCCAAATGGGACGAATACTCAAAGGCCAGAGACGCCATGTTCGCTTACACAGATATAAATGAAGCCCCCTGGTACATTGTGCAAGCCAATTCAAAAAAACACGCCCGTCTCAACTGTATTGCTCACCTGTTAAACATGGTACCCTACCAAGACCTAACTCCAGAACCGGTTAAATTTAAAAAACGAAAGAATACAGATTATAAACCTCTCACCGCAGAGGGACATAATCTAGTTCCGCTTGTCTACGGATCGAAATACGACAAGAATTAAAACGAAACAGGCAAAATATATTCCAAAAAAACGCCTGATTTTAGAAAAACTTTAAGCTCATGACTGTGTCTTCTCAATATCTTGGGCAAAGACTTCCGCAGTCTCCCAATTTTTCGAAAAGATACTCCAGAATTAGCTAAGGAAAATGACATGATTGAAAAATATACCGAAAAAGGCGTGATAACGCCAAAATATTACGAGCAAGAATTGCGCAGACTCCAAACAGAAATGGTCAAACTACAACACTGGGTCAAAAACCAAGGGCTGCGAGTAATTATCCTGTTTGAGGGACGTGACGCTGCCGGAAAAACAGAAATGATCAAACAAATCACGCAACGTTTAAACCCACGTATTGTGCGTTCGGTGGCTCTGGGCGTACCCAGCGACAAAGAAAAACGGCAATGGTATTATCAACGCTACGTCAAACATTTCCCAGCCAAAGGAGAAATAGTCTTCTTCAACCGGAGCTGGTACAACCGCGCCGGGGTTGAATGGGTAATGAATTTTTGCACTGAAGATGAATACCGCCACTTCTTAAACGAGTGCCCTCAATTTGAGCGCATGTTGATTCGCGAAGGGTTCATCCTCATCAAATATTGGCTTTCGGTGAGCGCAGAGGAACAAGAAAAACGCTTCCAAAGCTGGATGCAAGACCCCCGCACGCGCTGGAGGCTAACGCCCATTGATAGAGAAGCCCGCAAGCGCTGGGTAGAATATTCAAAAGCCAAAGACGCCATGATGGCTCACACCAACATCAACGAAGCCCCCTGGTATGTAGTAAATGCCGAAATAGCAGAACACGCCCAATTGAACACTATAGCCCACATTCTAAACCTAATTACCTACAAAGACCTGACGCCTGAGCAAGAAAAATTACCACCCAGAGAAGAAAAAGACACCAACTATGTCCGCCCTCCCATGAGTGAGCAGAATTTCGTACCCGAAGTTTATGGAAAAGCGAGTTAATTATCCAACAAACGGGATGGTTCATTTTGAACTAGAAATTAGTGGACACTTTTTCTCATTAACCACATGTCATTGCGAACCCCCGTTTTTGGGGGGTGTGGCAATCTCTCTGATCTCAAAGTCACTGTGTTAAC
>QMOK01000161.1 GCA_003648195.1 Chloroflexota bacterium
CTCTAATTGTGGCGTACCTTTTATATACAAGCGCATTTAAATATTTCATTGATGACGCATTTTTGTTCCCCATACTCGACCTAGAACACCTTGCTCTTTCTTTGTCTGAAAGACTATTATTGCCCATTGATGTAATTTTCCTAAGAAGCGCTTACTCCTCCCATGCACTCGCCATTTTTCTGGGACTTTCAATGCTCATTGCTTTGTTCGTGTGGAGAATAAAAGTTCACGGCGGCCTGCTAGCGTTTTTATCATCCGACACGTTCGCGGCCTTTTTACTATCATTTCTCGCGCCGGTTATTTGGTCAGTCTTAGATTTTCAAGGATACCCCGACTTCTTCGTTTTTTTGCCCTATTTCGCGATAAGTTTCGCCTGGATGGTATTTTTAACATTGGGCACAAGAGATTGAAACTAACTACCTAGCAGAAGATAATGATAGACTTCTATCTCTGGGTCGTCCCGAAATATTGGTGTTATTGCACCGTACAAACGCCAATAGGCACATAGTTATTAATAGCGGGGAGCATAAAATAATTGAAGCGCTAACTCTCGGCGGACTTGATGGTTGGCTAAGTGAGCAAATTGGCGATGATTCTCCCGTAGTCGTCTTAGGGGAAGTTAGCCCGCGCGATACCAAAGCAGAAATAAGAAAATGGCTAGATGGCTAGAGAGTCACGGCTTTGAGAAAAAAGCAGTTGGGAGTTGGGTCATTTACACTCAAATCCCATAATTCCCCTAACATATCACCGCGCTCAAGTTAACCAAAAACTGCTGGCATCTGCATACTTCAACAGATACCAGCAGTGGGCCAATACAATTATTGCGCTACAAGCGTGCTTACTGAGAAAGGAACGAACCCGCGGCTCCTACTCCCATTGCGCCTATCCCCAACACACTCCCAATAATCAAGCTAATAATAAACACAATCACCCAGCCAATGATAATGGTAATGATTGTTTTTCCAGTATCGAGGTCAAGGGCTTCGCGTGTGCCAATAAAGCCAGCTATTAAAGCCCAAACAGCTCCAACCAAACCAACTATTCCACCCAGGCAGGGGATGAAGCTCAAAACACTTAAAGCACGCGGCCCGCTGGCGTAACCTAGAACACGCAATAACTCGCCTGGATCAGCATCAGCGGCAAATAATTTTGTGCCCACAAAATAGGTCACATAAGCCCAAATATAATAATTGACTATTCCCAGAATTATTGGAACAATTAGCGCCAGGATAGCTGCTTTAAAAGTTCCGCCAAATAGAGCACTGAGAAAAGCGCCAACCCCTCCAGCAACCGAAACTAAAATCACAACCATCAAGGCTTCCTGATTTAAGCTAGTATCTCGCTCTGCCTCTTTGAAGAAATTTACATCAAGCATCGCTGCTTTTAAAATGCGGCTAAACATGTTCAGCTCCTTTAACTAAAGTTAGTAATGATTTGTGTAAATTGTACATTAACGGCTTGTATAATACAAGCAGGCACAATCCCTCTAAACCTCAATCTGAATCGCGCTCCCTGACTCATAACGCCGCAACCCTAACCGAAAAACCACCATTGCCAATCCGAGCAAGATAGCTGCCCCCAATGATAAACCTCCCAAATTTTGCCAGGTCAGGTCGCGTGCCAGGGAAGCTGGAACTGACCCCATCAACGCCGCGGGGACAATGGTGAAGAGCAAAAACTTGGCTGGGCCGTTGAAGAGCGTGATAGGGTAGAGGGCAAAGGTCAAAATGGCGTTCATCAATAATCGTGCCAGAGCAGAGGCGTTCCCCAGCCAAAAAGTCAGGCTGTGAACGATAATCAGGAATGATGCGAAAGTCACGCTTGCCAGAGTCACTCCAACCGCAAAACGCCCCAATCCGCTCCAACTGAAATACCCTGAAAGCAAATAACTGGTGAGTCCGTAAATTAAATCTCCCATACCGCTGGGGATGCTGCGGGCAGAGACAGCGTGCAACAAAACGGGACGCGGCATAGATAAATAATAATCTAAACGCCCTTGGGCAATCACCTCGCTTAGAGAAAAGGCGTTCCCGAACAAAAAAGCTGTCACCCCGAAACTGGTAGCCGTGATCCCAAAAACAAGGAACATATCCTGCAATCCCCAGCCGCGCACCTCTTTGAATCGCTCAAAGAAAATTACCCAGAAGAGAAAATAGAACGCGTTGTTGAGCATCATCCCCAAAATTTGGGAAATAAAAGCAACCCGATACTCCATAGCGGATTGGAGATTAGCTTTCCAAATAGCAAACAGGAATTTTAATTCGCGGCGGACCGAGTTCTTTTTACCCTCCATTAATAGCCAACCTCCTTAACCCCCGGCGATAGGCAACGCTCACTAACACGCCTAGCACTGCAACCCAAGCCAGTTGCCCCGCTAAAAGGGTGGCAAAACGCTCCAGGTCTGGCGAGACGAATAACCGGGCCGGGCCGTACATCACGTAAGAAAACGGCAAAGCCTTTGAGATATTCTGCAGCCATGGGGGATAGAAATCAATCGGGATCATCATCCCCCCTAGAATGAAAATGAGCTTTTGATAAATCCACGTGAATGGGGTGACTTCTTCAACCACGAACGCGGCCAGACCAATGAGAGCGGTTAGGCAAAAATTGATTAGCCACCCGAATGAAAAAGCGATCAGAGTTAGCGGCCACCCCCAGATGTCTGGAGGCGCGCCTACCATCCTCCAAATTAACGCGCTCCCAAAAATGAAGGTCAGAATGAGCCGAAAAACGGTATCGCCGGCATTGACGCTCAACTGGTATAACAAAAAGTCGTAAGGTTTGCAGAGCAAGTAGGCAATAGAGCCATCTTTCACGGATTGGGCAATGGTGTTGGCAAAGCGCGGACGGCTCAATTCAATGGTTTCGGCGAGCATTAAGTACCAAAGCGTATCATGCAGGGTCAGGCCGGCCAATATGGTGGTGGACGAGTTGTCAAAGGCTACTCGCCACAAGAAAGTGAATACCCACAAGAATATCAAAATAGCCATGCTGCGCCACATTATTTCTGTTGGATAAGCCAAGCTATTGATCACTTGTGTTTTGAAGATAGCCCAGTATTTTTTCATGCCTGAGCTTCCTCAACTTCTTGGTAAATGTTGGCGATGACTTCTTCTAAGGATGGGTCAGAAATTGTGATGTCCACCAAGTCGCCTTTCTCGGCCAAACGCGCCAAAACCACATCGGCGGGGATTTCGCTCGTATTAAAGCCTAGTTTGACCCCGTATTTCCCAACTTTGAGAATATTCACGTTTTCCATGGCGAAATTGCCTGGGATGCGCTGAGCATAGCGCACTCCTACCTCTTTGGTGGTTAAATAATGCCGCTTGAGGTTTGAGACTCTGTCCTGGTAAACTATTTGCCCGTGGTTGATGATGATAACACGCTTGCAAAGGGCTTCCAAATCGCCGGCATCGTGCGAGGTTAGCAGCACGCTCACTCCCTCCACTTCGTTCATGCGCCGGATGGTATCACGGATGCGTTGTTTGGCGACCACGTCTAGGCCAATGGATGGCTCATCGAGCAGGAGCAGTTTTGGCCGGTGAATGAGCGAAGCCGCTATCTCGCAGCGCATCCGCTGCCCCAAGGAGAGCTTTCGCACTGGAGTTTCAAGCAAATCCTCAATTTCGAAAGCCTCTGCCAAGAAACCAATCCGCTGTTTTATAGCCTTATCCTCTAACTCATAAATTTTTCCGAAGAGTTGGAACGTGTCAATAGCAGGGAGGTGGTACCACAACTGTGGGCGTTGTCCAAAAACCGTCCCGATGTGGTAAGCCAATTGGCGGCGCTCTTTCCAGGGGATATAACCCAGCACGGAAGCCTCACCATCGGTGGGGAAGAGGATGCCTGTTAGCATTTTGATAGTGGTGGATTTCCCTGCCCCGTTGGGGCCGATCAGCCCCAAGCGTTCCCCTGCCTGTAAGCCAAATGTGATCCCCCGAACGGCTTCTGTAACCCGGCGTTCTGGCCGAAAAATAGAGCGTAAACTCCCACCCAAACCGGCGGCCTTGCGCTTGGTAGTGAACGTTTTGCGTAAATTAGATATTTGAATAACTGTCATAATCTTTTGCGCAGAAAATATTCAGTCGCAGTACAACTCGCAATCTATTGTGATTTTGTCTCCGATGTTAATGGTGATGGGCGAGGTGGACGCCCATGTGTCGGTGACGCCGCCGCCATCATAATTGCGCACTACTATAGGCCACCCTGATAAAGTTCTGAGGTTGTCACACCTGTCAATGAGATGCATAACAGATACCCTAATAGAGTATTTTCCTGCCTCCTCAACGATAAAAGTATAGTTGCCATTTTCATCGGTTCTGGTACTGTCTATCTCTTTCTTGTCTTGGATGAGCAATACGTTAGTGCGAACGACTTCATCCTTATCCATTAGATAAACACGGCCTGTAATAACACCGCCTGGAATCTCAGTTTGGGTAGGAGTTGGTTTAGGCGTTTTGCTGGGAATGGGAGTATCGGTTATCCTGGCAGCCAAAGTTTGCGCCACCAAGGTTTGTGCTCCTATTTCATCTGTACCCTTGTCTTCACTTGCCTCCTTGCCAGGGAGATTGCAGGCTAGATTTGCTCCAACCAATAATACAAAAAATAAAATCAAGCGCAAATACCACGCATCCAACAAATGTTTGTTTCCCGTGTTCATTTTTACTCCTTCATACTTTTAAGAGATAATTGATGAACTGCTCCTTATTCTTGCTTCTTTAAAGGTAGTATAGCAAAGATTTGGGAATTATGACATTTTTAAGAGGAATAAATTTGAGAAACCTACTATCTTGCGAGGAGATTGCCGCACTCCGCTGCGCTGCGTTCGCAATGACAGCGCATTTCTGCTAGTCTACCAAACTACTAACCCTCCTCAAACACATCCCAATACCCCTTATCTAATTCATCGTCACTGAAGTGGGCGTAGCGTTGTGTGACCTGGATGTTCTTATGCCGCGCTAATCGTTGCGCTAATTTGATGTTTCCGCCAGAGCCGTGCAACACTTCAGTAACAAAATAATGCCGGAATGAGTGCGGCGTGATTGTGCCTATGGCTTTTTCGCCCAGGGATTCGCCGACACGCTGGCGAACGATATCCCGGCCGGTGGTGGTGCTAATAGGTTCTACGCGGCTGCCCGCGCCTCGGTCGTGGCGGGCAAAGAGGGGCAGGGAGGTAAGCGGACGCCCGAATGCGCCATCTAGCTCGGCCCGCGCGTTGAGATAATCACGCAGAACGCCCAGGGCGCGGGAGGAGAAGCGCACCACGGCTTCACGGTCGCCTTTACCGATGATGATGGCCTTGCCTTCGTGCCAATTCACGTCACCGCGCCGCAGATTGCACGCTTCGTGGACGCGCAGGCCAGTGTGCGCCAAAGTGATAATGAACGCGCGATCCCGCAGCAAGCGGAGATGCTGACGCTCGTTCTCGCTGGGCATTTCGCGTAAACTATCCGCGTAACGGAGCACGCTTTGAATATCCCCTTTGGGAAATTGAGGCAGGCGTTGACCGGGCTGACGGGCGCGGCGTTTGATGAGCATTCGCAGGCGCGGGAGGTTTATTTCGCATAGTCGCTCTGCGGCCAGATACTCGTAGAAGCCTGTTGCCGTTGTGAGATACAGCCTTTCTGTAGTGGGCGCGAAGTTCTTCAAATCGGCGGCAAATTGGACTATAAAGTCTTCGTTTAGAGCAGAGATGCCCTCTTCTTCGGGGGAAAATCCGTACTTCTCTAGAGAGAGAGCAAATGAGCGCATGGCATTTTTATAGGTGCGAGCCGTGTTCTCGCTGCGGCTGAGCTTCACGCTATCTAGGTAATTGGCAATTGTTTCAGAAATGGTTGGTTGTGACATAGGGCAGGGATTAGGGATTCTGGTATTGCGAAGCGGCATTATCGCTGAAGCAATCTCTAATATGGCGAGGAGACTGCTTCGCAAAGGCGTCTCGCGGTGAAGAGCTTGTTTATTTATGCTTTCGATAATGATACTTATCGAAAGCATAAAGATTTTAC
>QMOK01000162.1 GCA_003648195.1 Chloroflexota bacterium
TGGAGTGATTTTTGGGACTGTTCGATGACTCTGGGAATTTCTCCATTAACAAGAGCGTAATGGGCGCGGACGGTCGCAATATAGCCCGGCAGTATCCGCTTTTCTTCTGCGCTCAAAAATGGAGCATCTTTCAAGGTGCGTTCTGCGTTATTTAAGCTGTCTTCGCCCCCTTCTCTTTGCCCAGCCCAGTGCCGTGTCCAAGATTGGTAAACGCATAGCCAGGGACGGTTTTGTATTATCTCATGGGGCAAGGCCTCAATCCATGATGATAAGAGACTGTGCTTGCTTTGTTGAAGCATTTCTTGAGCGTATTTCTCAATTAATCTTGCTGCTTGCTCGTTATCTTTGGCGGCGAAAGCATGTTGGATTGTTTCTTCGGTTAGGCCTTCTGCTTCTAGCCACGCGCTAGCGCGTTGATGAAGCGCAGAAATCTCTTGGGGATGGGTTAGCGTTAATTGGTTGCGCAACAATTCGGCAAAAAGGTGGTGATACCGGTACCAACAGCGTTTGTCATCTAAATGAACTATGAACAGGTTGGTTTCTTCTAGTTGTTCCAAAATCAATTGACTGTTAACGTCATCCAGAACAGCATCGCACAGGGAGCCTGTCATTCGCCCAAGGATGGAGGTTTTGAGCAGAAACGCTTGAATACGCGGGGATTGCTGTTCAAGAACTTCTTCCATTAAATAATCTAAGATGAAGCGATGGCTGCCAGTAAAGGCTTCAATGAAGCCGGCTATATCTTCGCGTCCCTGCATAGAAAGGGCGGCCATTTGCAAACCCGTAATCCAGCCTTCGGTGCGGTTCTCTAGCGCGGTTACTTTTTCTGGCGAGAGGTTTAACCCCATTACGTTGTTCAGAAATGTGGCGGTTTCTTCTGATGTAAAGCGCAGGTTTTTTGCGTGAAGTTCGGCCATTTCGCGCCGTCCCCTTAGATGGGCAATTGGCCAGGGTGGGTCAGACCTGCTGGAGATAATTAAGTGCATCTGCGGCGGCATATTATCTAAAAAATAAGTGAGCGTGTTATTGATCCGCCTATTTTTGATTGTATGAAAGTCATCTAAGATGAGCGCAATAGGGAGAGAGCTGGCGGCTATTTCGTTGATAAGTTCCGGTAACAAAGTATCCACGGATGGCGGCGCGGGATATTGAAGAACTTTGAGAATATTTTCTCCAAGATCTTTTTGGATTGTTTGCAAAGCGGCGATGAAATAAGTCCAGAAAACTTCTACTTCGTTGTCGGATTCATCCAGCGAGACCCAAGCGATAGGCCGATTGGTATGCGGAATCCATTCGCTTAGCAGCGTGGTTTTTCCATATCCTGCCGGCGCGGTAATTAACGTGAGTTTCCCTTGTAACCCGGCGTTTAATCTTTTAATCAGGCGCGGACGTGCGACCAGGGTTGGGTGCGGAGGTGGAATATAGAGTTTTGTGGTTAGAAAGGGCATTGGTAGATGAGGGGTGTGTTAGAAGGAAAAGCGGCGGATTTGTCGTTTATTATATCATTATATTCAGGTCTTCTGGCAAGTGGACGGCAAATTGGCAAACATCATCGCCCTTGAGAACGGATTTGACAATCTCTACGGTTACGGGTTTGCCAATGGCGGTTTCCCATTGTTGGCGGAACCATCCCGCGCCGCAATAGCAAAAGTTCGCTGGCATTCCCTGGTCTATGTGATCCCGCACGAGGGGGCAATAGCAATACGCTTTTCGTCTCTCTACATCGTCTTTGGCCGCTTCGTGTTTTTTAGGGTCGCGAGGTTTTTTTGAGGTGTAGATGGTGTGCTTTGTGATCGTGATTGTTGGGGTGGGGAGTGGGGCTTGGGCCATGAAATAGATCCCGTTTTATGCGTATAGCCAATATTTTTTGGGTGGTTGTTCAAAATATTAATGGTGCATTGCATCTGCTTTTGGATGCGTTGCACCACGAGTCTACCTATCTGACCCGATCTGCAACGCACTTTCCTGAATGCAATGCAGTTCTGCCGCCATGATTTTGAGCAATTACTTTTTTAGGATGATAGCGATGGTCTCTGTACGGATGAGATATGTTGCATCCATTCTGGATTGACGCAATGGAGAAGCCTGCGTCCCTCTAGCCCGGCCAGCACGTTTTGGCACGCTATCTCTGCCATGCGGCGGCGAGTATTGAAACTAGCAGAGCCAATATGGGGTGTGATGACACAATTCGACAAGGCATAAAGGGGATGTTCTTGGGGGAGAGGTTCGGGGTCGGTGACGTCTAGTCCAGCAGCGGCAATCCAACCTTTGGTGAGGGCTTCGTAGAGCGCGTTCGTGTCCACTACCGGGCCGCGAGCGCTGTTGACCAAAATGGCGCTGGGCTTCATCTTTCGCAAAGCGGCGGCATCTATTAGGTGATGGGTTTCTTTTGTCAAAGGGATATGCAAACTCACGAAGTCGCTTTGCTCTAGCAGGTTGTCAAGGGGTACTTGCCGGGCGTTGAAGTTTTTCTCAATTTCTGGGAGCGGGCTGCGATTGCTGAAAATGATTTTCATTCCAAACCCTTGGGCACGCCGAGCCATGGCAACGCCAATTTTGCCCATTCCCACAATGCCCAAAGTTGCGCCGTCTAAATCCGCGCCCAGCCATCCCGTGGGATTCCAAGTCGTCCAGCGACCGGCGCGGGCATCGGCTTGGGCCTCAGGGATGCGGCGGGCCGCCGCCAGAAGCAGCCCAAACGCTAAATCGGCGGTTCCGGCTGTCAAAACTCCAGGCGTGTTCCCCACCGGGATTCCGCGCCGGGTGCAGGCTGCCACATCCACGTTATCCACGCCCACGGCCATCTGGCTCACAACTTTCAAATTTGGAGCGCGTTCCAAAATATCCTCCGTGACGGGGTCCACCAACAAAGTGAAAAGCGCGTCCGCCTCTAGGAGATGTTCTTCTAGTTCTGGAGTGAAGCCTGCCCCGCCTGCGGGGCCGACCATCAACCGGCATTTCTCCGCCAGGGGTGAGAGCCAATTGGCGGGCAGTGCGTGTGTGACAAGGATGAGGGGTTTGGTATTAGGCATGGTGTTCCTTTTTAGTAGAGGATGCAAATGATACAGAGGGTACAAAGGATGCAACGACTCGTGAAAACTTGGCTCATCTGTTGAATGTGTGCAACAAAAGGCGATATAAATATTGCGTTACGGTTTTGTAGTACGACATTCATGTCGTTTTGCACATTTTTCATACATGAGCCGAAAACTTTTGTCTCTTCTTCTCAGAATGTAAACAAAAAATTCAAATCATTCACGTTAGTTCCCGTGGGGCCTGGTTTGAGCAAATCTCCCAGCGGCTCGAAAAAATTATACGCGTCGTGGCGGGCGAGAAAATCGCTGGGGAAGAGATTGCGCTTTTTGGCCCGCGCCAACGTCTCCCCTGTGACCACCGCGCCCGCGGCATCTGTAGGGCCATCGTCTCCGTCAGTTGCCAACGAGATGAGCGCCACGTTCGGGCAATCCGCCAAATCTTCCACCGCACCGAGAGCCAGCTCCAAATTGCGCCCTCCCAGGCCAGGGGATTCTCCCAGCGTTACAGTCGTCTCCCCGCCGGCAATCACGCACGCCGGGCGCGGCAGCGGCTCCCCCGTAGAGGCCATCTGCCGGAGAATTGCGCCCAACACCCCGCCCGCTTGAGACGCCTCACCCCGCAGCGAAGTCGTCAAAATCTGAGCGTTAAAACCCTCTTTTCGAGCCGCTCGCAGCCCCGCTCTGGCCGCCATGAGATTATTTCCAATGATAATATTTTGGGGGCATAAAGGCAGCTTTTTGGGAGTTTCTGGAACTTGAGCGTGAAGCCCGCGTTGGAGGTGGGCGATAACCGAAGCGGGAAGCCTGGGGGCGAGGTTGTACTGTTTCAAAATGCGTTCTGCCATCTCAAACGTGGTGGGATCGGGTACAGTTGGCCCGGAGGCAATAGCATCTAAAGGGTCGCCAATTACATCCGAGAGAATGAGTGTGAGCGTGGCGGCGGGCGCGGCTAGTTTTGCCAGTTGCCCGCCCTTAACGCGGGAGAGGTGCTTACGGAGGGTGTTAACCTCTTGAATGGTCGCCCCGCAGGCTAAAAGAGCGTGGTTGAGGTTTTGCAGGTCTTTTAGGGATACGCCCTCTACGGGCGCGGTGAGCAGGGCAGAACCTCCCCCAGAAATGAGAATGAGCACCAGGTCATTGGCTTGAGTCTCTTCTAGCAGAGCAATGACTTTGCGGGCGGCGGCTACTCCGCGCTGGTCGGGGACGGGGTGCCCGGCGGGGTAGATGCGTACACTAGCAGGCAGGGAGGGGAGGCTTAGGGCCGGGTCGGCTTTGGGGATGAGGATGCCCTCGGTTAGGTCATCGCCCAGAATTTCAGCGGCGGCCTGGGCCATGGGCAGGCAGGCTTTGCCTATTCCAATGAGAAAGACGCGCCGATAGTCGTTTAGGTTATAAATTGCGCCTTGGAGGGTGAGGGCGTTGCCCTGACGGGTGAGGTGACGCCGAACGGCCACGGCGGGGTCAACGGCTTTTAGGCTGGCTTCTAAAATGCGGGCTGCGCGGGGGTAGTTTGGTAGTTTGATAGTTTTTTAGTTTCCTAGTTTGATAGTTGGGTAGTTATGTAGTTGGGTGGTTTTGTGGTTTGATAGTTTGTTAGTTGAGTGCGTTGCACTTGTATCCCAAAGTGCATTGCACCTGGTAGTTCCCTAGTCACGAGTTTCCTAATCCCTGTTCCTCTCAAATCTCCATTCCTAACTGGTTCGGCAATTGGACTGGTTGAACGCACCGGGGAGTGTTATTACGCGGGCTGTTCACGAAGCTAGAGACGGGATGGGCCGTCATCTCTGCGGCGGGGTAAGGGACGAGGAGGCTGTCCAGTTGCTCTGGTTTTTGTTCTTCTGGCGAGAGCCATTGGTCGTACGCACGGGGAGTTAAAATGACGGGCATGCGTTTGTGAATAGGTTCCACGACCGCGTTCGGCTCGGTGGTGATGATGCAGCAAGAATGGAGTTCGTCCCCGTATGGCGAATGCCAAATTTCCCATAATCCGGCAAAGGCAAAGGGTTGTTTGTTTTTGAGGTGGATGTAGTAGGGCGTTTTGCCGCCTTGAGAAGATTCCTCGCGCCATTCGTAGAAGCCGTCCGCTAAAACGAGACATCGCCGCCGGCGGTAAGCGGAGCGAAAGGAGGCTTTCTCGGCCACCGTCTCTGCTTTGGCGTTGATGAGGTTGTAGCCGCCAAAGGTTTCGTCCTTGGCCCAAGGGGGAATCAATCCCCATTTATAGAATGTGAGTTGGTTTTCCCCATCATTGGGGATGACGGGCACGGGTTGGCTGGGAGCGATATTATAACCGGGCGGCAATCCGGGCGGGATGTGAAAATTGGGAAAAGCGGCTTGAAGTTCTTCGGGGGTGACTGTAAGAGTAAATCTTCCGCACATGAGAGTCTCCGAGATGTGGTAGAGGGGGGAGTAGTTTATATTGTAACGGAATTTGTGAAAATTAGGGAGGTGCTGCCCATTGCTGAATGAATTATTCGCCCCTTTTTTGCTCGTTAGCCCCTTAAAAAAAAGCCCCTTGACTTGAGGGGGGCAAGCCAAGGAGCGTTCGTAATTATCACATAAAGTGAGGGGTGAGTCAAGGGCTTCTTTAAGGAAAGGAGGGCGGTTTTTGTTATTATTGTCAATTGCCTTTTTGGGGATATTTTGAAGCGCAACGAATGGCAAGAGTATACGCCAAAAGTCTATGAGCTGCTTTTAGCCGCCGAAACCTCGGAGGTCTCGAAGACCTCCGAGGTTTGAGTTTTAAGGAAAATATAACGACATTTTTTCGCGCACACAGCTAGAAATCTCACGGCGTGGTGACGAAATATTGGTATAATTGGACGAGCTAATCACTAACGCAAATTAAGGGATACTACATGACGAATCGAGAAAAATTAATTTTCATTAGTTATCGCCGAGATGACAGCGCCGATATTGCAGGCCGCATCTACGATCGCCTCGTTCAAAA
>QMOK01000163.1 GCA_003648195.1 Chloroflexota bacterium
AACCGTCACCCGCGTAATAGTCTCCACCGATGACAAGGAGATTGCGGCAGTATCCCGCTCTTATGGGGCAGAAACGCCTTTTCTCCGTCCAGACGTTCACGCCCAGGATTCCACGCCCGACCTCCCCGTCTTCCAACACGCTTTAGAGTGGCTGGCCGCCGAGGAGGGCTATCACCCCGACATTGTGGTTCAACTCCGCCCCACATCCCCCTTTAGACGAGTTTGGCACATTGACCAAGCCGTGCTCCGCTTGATTAAACATCCCGAAGCGGACTCTGTGCGTACCGTTTGCGTGCCGTTCCAAAACCCATATAAAATGTGGCGCATCGCCCCCGATGGCAGCATGCAGCCCCTCATGCAAACTAAATTTGACGAACCTTATAATATGCCACGCCAAGCCCTCCCAGACGTTTACTGGCAAACGGGATACGTAGACGCCGCTTGGGCCGCCACGATCTTAGAGAAAAATTCCATGACCGGCGACCGCATCCTCCCCTTGGTTATTGACGCCGGAGATTGGGTTGATATTGATTCCCCCAGCGATTGGACAAGTGCTGAGAGATTGTTAGCAAATGGAGAAATAACCCTGAGTGATTTGGGGTTTCAAATCAAATCTACTACCTAAAATAGCTAGACCTCGGAGGTCTTAACAGCTTGTAGACCTCCGAGGTCTGTCGCTTCTTGGAGAACAACTATGCCTGAAATAAAAATTGGTGACCAACTCGTAGGAGACGGCCACCCCACATATATAATCGCCGAGATTGGCGTTAACCATAACGGTATCTTGGAATATGCTTTTGAACTTATTGATGCCTCTGTCAGAGCTGGCGTGGACGCAGTTAAATTCCAAAAGCGGACTCTGAAAGACATTTACCCTCAGAAATACCTTGATAATTCCAATGTGGGCGAGAAGAACCTTAATTACCTTCTTCCCATTTTGCAGAGAGTAGAACTTTCTGAGAAAGATTATCATAGACTTGTAGACTACTGCGAGCAAAAAGGCGTCACTTTCATGTGCTCTGCCTTTGACCGTGAAAGCGCGGACTTTGTGGATGAATTAGGCGTCCCCGCCTTTAAAGTCGCTTCGGCGGATATGATCAACCTCCCCTTGATTGATCACCTGACAGAGAAAGGAAAACCTATCATTGTCTCTACCGGCATGTCCCGCATGGAAGAGGTAGAAACCACCGTAAACTTCCTCAAGGAGCGTGGAGCCGAGTTTGCCCTCCTTCACTGCAACAGCGCTTACCCGGCCTCGTTCCCCGACATCAACTTGCGTTTCATGGATCGCTTGCGCGAGTTTGGCGTTCCGGTGGGATATTCAGGTCACGAGCGTGGGATAGCCGTTTCTACGGTTGCCTCTGCCCTGGGAGCTTGCATTGTTGAGCGTCACATCACTTTAGACCGCACTATGGACGGCCCCGACCACGCCGCCAGCCTAGAGCCACAAGGGTTCAGTAAATTGGTACGCGATATCCGCCAAATTTCCCAGGCTATGGGCACGGGCAAAGAAAAATTCTTCACCATGGGAGAAATCCTCAACCGCGAGGTATTGGCTAAAAGTCTGGTCGCCGCGCGGGATATTGAATCCGGTGAAGAAGTGACCCGCGAGATGGTTGCCGTTAAAGGCCCGGGACAAGGTCTTTCTCCCCAGCGTTACACCGATTTAATTGGCAGAGTTATGGAGCGCTCTCTTGAACATGACGAGCCATTTTTGCCCCAAGACTTAGGCCAGCGCATAACCCTAGACCTTGAACACGCTTTACCAATGCAATGGGGATTAGTGGTACGTTTTGACGATTACAACAAAGCCATGCGACTTAGACCCAATATGCTGGAATTTCACTTCACCGACAAAGACCTGAATGAAATCTACCCCGGAGATGATTTTGACATCCCGCTGGTAGTTCACGCCCCAGAGTTTTGGGGCAATAACCTGGTAGATTTGTGTTCCTTTGACGAAGCTCATCGCAAGGCTTCCCTAGAATTGATCCAAAAAGCGGTTTACGTCACTCGTGACATGGCTCCCCATTTCAAAGGAAAACCGAAGATGATTTTCCACCCCGGTGCTGCCAGCCTGGATCATCCCATTCAAGACCGAAAACGTTTATATGACAATTTGCGCCGCTCAGTAGAAGAATTAGATTTCGAGGGGATTGAACTCTTACCCGAAAATCTTCCCCCGCATCCGTGGTATTTTGGCGGCCAATGGCTGACCAATGCTTTTATGGATACCTACGAAATTCGCGATTTCCTAAAATCAATGGATCTGACCACTTGCTACGACACATCACACCACAAACTTTATTGTAATTGGGCGCGAGTAGATTTTTACGAACAGGTTGAAGCCATTTTGCCCTACACCACCCACCTCCACCTCTCAGACGCTTCTGGCTTAGATGGCGAAGGCTTGCAAATTAACGAAGGCTCTATTGATTGGGTACGTTTCTTTGAAATAACCAAAAACTACCATGGAACTATGATTCCCGAAATTTGGCGCGGTCATCAACGTGATGGAGAAGGTTTCATTATCGCTATCAACCGTCTGTCAGAAGCCTATTCGCAGGCAATGGAAAACGTGAAAAGTAAAAAGTAAAACGTGACTTTACTCTTTACTCGTTACTCATTATGTCGAAACTCTTAGCTCGGATTCAGCGCGGATTTTTGCGTTTGCGGCTTCATTGGCGTCTTTTTAGGCTCAATTACAAAGTCGCGGCTCATTCTCGCCCCGCTAGCGGTGCCCAGTCGGTCGTTTTCTTCAACGCCTCGGCCCGTCTGCGGGGATTGAACCTCAATGCCGCGTTCTCGATGCTCACCTCGTGGGGGGTACAGTTGTCGGGAGCGCGTGTACTCCATTTTGCTTGCCGCGCGGGGATGAAGCAATGCGTTCTGGGCGCGGGATTAGGTGACCCTGCAGCACCACCTCCTTGCCGGGGATGTGTGGCCGACACGCGTCGTTTCACCGGCTCTGCCCCCACGGTATGGTTTGACTATCAGGCCGATCCAGAACTTCAGGCCAAGCTGGAACCTCTCAGTGTGGAGGAAATGAAAACCATTGTGCATTGTGGGCGTCCTCTGGGAGAATTAGCCCTCCCCAGCCTGCGCTGGATTTTACGCCGTCACCATTTGGAGGATGATGCCCCAACGCGGCACCTTTACCAAGCGTTTATCCTCTCCGCTCATAACGTGGCGCAGAAATTTGACGATTTGCTATCCCGAAACGAGCCGAGCGTAGTCGTGGTTTTCAACGGATTGCAGTACCCAGAGGCTGCCGCCCGCTGGGTGGCGCAGCAACGCGGAATTCGGGTTATTACCCACGAGGTCAGTTTTCAGCCTTTTTCGGCCTTTTTCACTGTCGGGCACGCCACGGCTTATCCCATTCACCTCCCCGATGAATTTGAGTTAACTGACGCCCAAAACGAGCGTTTGGACGCTTACTTAAGCCAGCGTTTCCAGGGCGAATTCACTATGGCCGGCATCCGCTTTTGGCCTGAAATGCGCGGATTAGATGAATCGTTTTTAGAGCAAGCCAAGCAATTTAAGCAAATTGTCCCTGTTTTCACCAACGTCATCTTTGATACCAGCCAGCTCCATGCTAACACCGTTTTCTCTGATATGTTCGCCTGGCTAGAGACCGTGACCGAAATTGCCGCCGCTCACCCTGAGACACTGTTCGTCATCCGCGCCCATCCAGACGAAATGCGCGAGGGAAAAGAGAGCCGCGAAAGCGTTGAAGATTGGGTGAGGGCGCGGGGCGTTGAAGATTTGCCAAACGTGGTCTTTGTAGGTCCCAACGAACCGCTTAGCTCCTATGAGCTTATTCGGCGGGCAAAATTCGTCATGGTTTATAATTCATCCATTGGTTTAGAAGCAACCTTGTTGGGTGCTCCCGTTTTGTGCGGCGGGCAGGCACGCTATACACAGTACCCCACTGTCTTTTTCCCCGTCTCTCCAATGGAGTACGCCCAACGCGCTGGAGAGTTTTTGGGTGCTGAGAGAATCGAAATCCCCGCTGAATTTCTCCGCAACGCTCGCCGCTTTTTATACTATCAACTCTATAAAGTGTCTTTGCCCTTTGAGCGTTATCTAAAAGTTCACCCCTCGCCCGGATATGTGCAATTGAAACGATTTTCTTGGCGAGAGTTATTACCAGAGCGGTCAGCGGGCATTCGAGCTGTTGTAAATGGCATTGTGAATGGGGATGAATTTATTCTATGAGCGAATACCGTTGTTCAATCATCATCCGCGCTTATAACGAAGAAAAGCACATCGGTCGCCTGCTGACTGGCATCACTCAGCAAAGCGTAGACAATGTAGAAATTATCCTCGTCGACTCCGGCTCCACGGATGACACGGTGAAAATTGCCGAGCGTTTTCCGGTGAAAATCGTTTCCATTCAGCCAGAGGCGTTCACGTTTGGCTATGCCCTCAACCGGGGAATCCAAGCCTCAAGCGCGGATTTTATCGTCATGGCTAGCGCTCATGTTTATCCCCTGTACCCCGACTGGATAGAGCAATTGCTAGAGCCTTTCTCTGATCCCAAAGTTGCGCTGGTTTATGGCAAGCAACGCGGAAACGAGGACTCGAAATTTTCAGAGCATCAAATCTTTGCTCGCTGGTTTCCTGACCAATCTCAATCACATCAACTTCATCCCTTTTGCAACAACGCCAATGCCGCTGTCCGCCGTTCCCTTTGGGAGCAGCATCCTTACGACGAGACTCTCACCGGGCTAGAGGATTTGGCTTGGGCTAAATGGGCCATGGATGAAGAATATAGAATTGCCTATTCCGCCGAAGCCGAAATTGCTCATGTCCATGACGAAACACCTCGGGGAGTGTATAATCGCTACCGCAGAGAAGCCATTGCTTTCAAACGTATTTTTCCCGATGAAGAGTTCAGCTTTTGGGATTTTATGCGTTTGTCGATTTCCAATATCCTTAGCGATTTTTGGCACGCTCTGCGGCAGAAGAAATTTGCGGCTATGGAGAGCATTGTCTGGTTTCGTTTGATGCAGTTTTGGGGAACGTTTCAGGGATACCAATATGCTGGCCCCATCACGGCCAAATTGAGGCAGACTTTTTATTATCCCCGTGGCCTGCGAGCCAATTCTCCTCAGGGCAGAGATGTAAAGCCTATTGATTATCGAGAAATTGGGGATAAAAACACACCGCAGAACCTCACCTAATCCCCTAGTCACTGCTTCCTAGTTCCTGGCCTGGAGTTACTCTTATGACTAAAATACTTACCGAAGCGAAAATTATCGCCCTCGTTCCCATGCGCCACCACTCCCAGCGCGTTCCCCAAAAGAATTATCGTCCCTTAGGCGGTAAACCGCTTTTCCATCACATTATCGAGACTTTGCAATCCGTTCCCGAAATTGCGCAGGTAGTCGTAGATACAGACAGCCCCACTATACAAAATGCGCTGGCAGAGAACTTTCCCACCGTGCGCGTCTTGCCCCGCCCCGAACGTTTGTGCGCGGATGATGTTCCTATGAACGAGATTCTAGCTTATGACGTTTCTCAGGAGGAGGCTGATTTTTACATCCAAACACATAGCACTAATCCTCTTTTGAAAGCTGAGACTATCTCGAACGCTATTCAACAACTTTTGACATCTTATCCCGCTTACGATTCCCTTTTTGGCGTGACGCGCCTCCAAACCCGTTTATGGGACCAACTAGGCCGCCCCATCAACCACAATCCCGCCGTCTTGCTCCAAACCCAAGATTTACCCCCTGGCTATGAAGAAAATTCCTGCATTTACATCTTCACCAAAGACATTCTTCTCAACCGCCGCAATCGCCTCGGAGAACGTCCTCTCATGTTTGAGATTGACGCCGCCGAAGCTTGGGATATTGATGAAGAATTGGATTTTGAAATCGTTGATTTTTTGGGGAGTAGGAGAGCAGAATATCAGGAAATCAGGAAATCAGGAAATCAGGAGATCAGGGATTAGG
>QMOK01000164.1 GCA_003648195.1 Chloroflexota bacterium
CATGTGAACATGGAATCAATTCCATGCCTGCTACAAAAAGCCTGCTCAAGCAGGCTAAGTCAGCTTCGCTTTGCGTGCCATTGGCAAGTTGACTTCTTTTGGCAGCTTTTGAATTGATTCAAAAGTGTTTTGGGTGTTCAAATGCAATTGCCCTACCCCAAAATATTGAAATGATACCATTTGGCGGCAGAACTTTCCCACAACCTTTGAGTGCTCCCAATTGGGGACTAGATGATGAGTCACCATCCACCGCACAACTCACCCCGTGCGTTCAATTAACTTATGGGCTAGTTCCCGCAGAGCCTCTCCCGCTTCACCTTGGGGCTTGGCGCGGTGCAGGGCGTCTAGGGCTTGGGCGGTTAGACTATCGGTGGCGTTTTGCGTGTGGGTGCGAGCGCCCTCATCTTCTAAGAGGCGGGCCATCGCTGGCACTTCTTCTGCGGTGAGAGGGCCTTCTTCCCAGCGAGCGGCAAAAGCACTCTCTTGGGATAGACCATATATAATAGGAAGCGTCTTCTTCCCTGAGAGCAAATCGCCGGTATTAGATTTGCCTATTTTATCCATTTTTCCCCATATTCCCAGCAAATCGTCTTGAGCTTGGAACGCTAATCCTAAATTATATCCAAATTGGCGATAGTTTTCCTGAACAGATGCGGGCACGCCCGCGCATAATGCTCCCAGTTCTGTGCAGGCAGCAATTAGAGCGGCGGTTTTGCCGTTTACCATTTCCCAATATTCATCAACGGTGACATGCTCTCTGGTTTCGAAGTCTATGTCTAGGTATTGGCCTTGCGTGAGCCGCAAGCACGTTTGGTGAAGGAGTTTGGCGGCCTGGAGAGTAATTTTCGGCGAAAGTGTTTCCTCTAGGCGAAGAATAGCCAAATTGGCTAGCGTGAGCATAGTGTCTCCGGTGTTGATGCCCTGAGCTTCTCCCCATTTTTTCCATACTGTAGACCTGCCGCGCCGAAGATCGCTGTTATCTTCAATATCATCATGAATGAGCGAGAAGTTATGGACGAGTTCTGCGGCAGCCGCGCCGGGGAGTGCTTTTTGCCAATCTCCACCAGCGGCCTGAGCGGTGAGAAGTACTAAAAGGGGACGAATTTGCTTGCCTTGAGCTTTAGGGCTGGCACTCTCTCCCTCCCATCCCAATTGATAAGCAAGCATGTGATGCAGCCCCGCGGTTCCATGTTCGCGAGCGGCTTGAATATCTCGGCGAAGCTCCTCGTGGAGAGCTGGGCGCATGGACAAAGACAGTTTATTAAATGAAAGTGTTTTCGAGGACATAGTGTTATTTTTTGGTTAAAGGGGTATGAGCAAGTGCGGTGAGGTTACCGGCTCCAGCGGCAAACATAGCTACCTGAAGTTCGCGTTTTACGTTTTTTATAATTTGGATGGTTTTTTCAGGGGAGATGGTGGCTGCTTTAAGGAATGTTCTTGCCATACCTCCCAGAGTGGCACCCAGGGCAAGGCACTTGGCGACATCCACCCCCGACCGCAACCCGCCCGAAGCAAATACAGGGATGTTTGGGCCCGCTTTTGTGGCGTGGAGGATTGATTCTGCGGTGGGAATGCCCCAGTCGCGGAATGTGGCAGCCAATTTGCGTTGGTTTTCGGTTTGGGCGCGGTGCATCTCAACTTGCGTCCAAGAGGTGCCGCCAGCCCCGGCCACATCCAGGGCAGAGACGCCCGCGTTCACTAACTGGCGTGCCGCCCGTTCCGAGAATCCCCAGCCTACTTCTTTAACTATCACAGGAACTTCCAAAGTTTTGCACACGGCTTCAATTTTCTCCAAAAGCCCGCCAAAATTGGTATCACCTTCTGGTTGCACGGCTTCTTGCAAAGGGTTGAGATGGAGGATGAGGCCATCTGCTTGGATCATGTCTACAGTTCGTTGGCAGTCTTCTACTCCTAAATGGTTGTTGAGTTGGATAGCTCCTAGATTGGCGAAGAGCAGAATATTGGGGGCAACATCTCGTACCTGAAAGGTAGAAACCAGGGCTGGGTTTTCCAAAGCCGCTCTTTGTGATCCCATTCCCATGGCGATTCCTGTTTCTTGCGCGGCAATGGCCAGGGCACGGTTGATATTTGCCGTCTCTGAGGCTCCGCCAGTCATGGATGAAATGAGAATTGGCGCCCGGAGCGAATATCCAAAAAGCGAGAGGGTTAGGTCAATATCTGTCAAGTTTAGCTCTGGGAGTGCCTGGTGTGTGAAGCGATAGTCTTCCAGGCCTGTTGCCACTCCCGAACGGACATCTTCTTGAAGATTGATGCGAATATGGTCAGCTTTACGATTGCTGGTTGTGGATTTACGGGGCATTAGTTTTTCCTTTTTAGTGAGATTATGTTATCAGGCTGGTTTCAGCATGTCAACAGAGAGGGCTTTGGTGTAAATATGGCAGAGCGTTATTTGGCAGCAATGGCTTTTCAAAGGTTTCGAAAGTTTGTATTTTTGAGCATAGAAAAGATGCGCGGGTAAAATAAACCTCAATCTAGATTTATGTTTTGGTAAAAGAGGTTATAAACCTAAAGTTTTTCAACTTGACGCTCCTATACGAGCATGATAAAATTCTAAATCGTTGCCCAGTTAGAGAAAGGGCGAAAAGTGGTACGAAATACTTTGTAAGTAAGACGAGGCCATCACGCATAACGATGGCCTTAAATATTGAAGAGTTTTATAAGTTTGTCTGGAGGCGAGAGTGCCCACAATTAACCAGCTAGTTCGCAAAGGTCGGGAAGACAAAAAGTCTAAGAGCAAAGCCCCTGCGCTGCGTTATACATTGAACTCAATGAAGCAGCGTCGGTTATATCAACCGAAGGGTGCTCCTCAGAAACGTGGCGTGTGCACAATGGTGCGCACAATGACACCCAAGAAACCGAATTCCGCTTTACGTAAGATCGCTCGTGTTCGGCTCACAAATGGAATAGAAGTTACGGCGTATATTCCAGGTGAAGGACATGGCTTACAAGAGCACTCCGTAATTTTGATTCGTGGTGGTCGTGTAAAAGATCTTCCTGGTGTCCGTTATCACGTTGTACGTGGTCATTTGGACTCTTCGGGAGTAGATGACCGCAAACAAGGACGCTCAAAGTACGGGGCCAGAAAACCCTAGACGTTTCTTCCATTTCTTGGCAACATGACTTTGGAAAATGAGTAAAAAATTATTAGTTTGAACGGAGAGTTCGGATGCGACGCAGAAAAGCAGAAAGGCGTGAAATTCAACCGGATAGCCGGTATAACAGTGTACAAGTACAATCATTAATTAACCGAGTTCTGAAAAATGGCAAGAAAAGCTTGGCAACTCAGTTAGTATATGATGCTTTCGATATTATCGGAGAAAAGACCGGCAAAGACCCATTGGAGATTTTTAATAAAGCCGTGGAAAATACTTCTCCGCGTATGGAGGTTCGTCCTCGGCGGATCGGTGGTGCCACCTATCAAATCCCTATGGAAGTGCCCGCCTACCGGCAATTCGCTTTGTCAGCTCGTTGGATGTTAGCCTCAGTTAGGGCGCAAACGGGCAGCTCGTTTAAAGAGCGTTTGGCCGCAGAATTGATGAAAGCCGCCAAGAATGAAGGCAGCGCAGTCAACAAGAAGGAAGAATCGCATCGTATGGCGAAAGCTAACCGTGCTTTTTCTCACTTCCGATACTAAAGTTTTTAGATAGTTTATTTTTGGATTTCGGATGACACGGAAATACCCTTTAGAGAAGTATCGAAATATAGGAGTTATTGCCCACATTGACGCGGGCAAAACAACCACTACTGAGCGTATCCTGTATTATACAGGTATGACGCACAGAATTGGGTCTGTTGATGACGGCACTACTGTTACTGATTGGATGGAACAGGAACGGGAAAGAGGTATCACAATTGTTTCTGCGGCTGTTTCAGCCGAATGGAAGAAGCACCTTATTAACGTCATCGATACTCCAGGGCATATTGATTTCACCGCCGAAGTTCAACGTTCTCTTCGAGTGTTGGATGGCGGAGTGGTGGTTTTCGATGCTGTTCAAGGCGTAGAACCGCAAAGTGAAACGGTTTGGCGTCAGGCAGATCTCTTTAAGGTGCCGCGCATTTGTTTTATCAATAAGATGGATCGGGTTGGAGCTTCTTTTGAACGTGCGGTCGAGATGATCGCAGATCGTTTGGGAGCTAATCCTGTCATGGTCCAGTTGCCAATTGGCGCGGAAGACAGTTTTGAAGGCGCGGTTGATTTATTTACAAACCGTGCTTATATTTGGGAAGATACTATAGGAAGCGATCCTGTTGAGAAAGATATTCCCTCAGAATTACAAGACAAAGTATCCCAGATGCGTGATCGTCTTGTTGAGCAAATATCCGAAACTGATGACGATTTGACCCTTAAATATTTGGAGGGACAAGAAATCACAGTAGAAGAGCTGAAGGTTGCTCTACGCCGAGCGGTAATTGCAAATCAATTAACCCCGGTATATTGCGGAAGTTCTTTACAGAGTCGAGGTGTTCAGTTATTATTGGACGCCGTTGTAGATTTTCTACCTTCTCCGCTGGATATTCCCCCTGTTCAAGGCATTGAGCCTAAAACGGGGAAGAACGCCGAACGAAAAGCAACCGAGAATGAACCGCTGAGCGCATTGGTCTTTAAAATTGTGACAGATCCGTACGTTGGGCGTTTGGCTTATATTCGCCTTTATTCTGGCACGATAAGCCAGCGAACAACAGTGTACAACCCCGGTAAAGGAAAAAAAGAGCGCGTTGGGCGTTTGATTAGGATGTACGCTGATCGTAGGGAAGATATTGAAGAAGCCCACGCAGGTGATATTGCGGCAATTTTAGGGCTTAAGAATTCATTTACGGGTGATACCTTATGTAGTGTGGATCACCCGCTTATTTTGGAAGACATCTCATTCCCCGACCCTGTGATTTCGGTAGCCATTGAGCCGAAAACCACAGCAGATCAGGATAGATTAGCTGATGCACTGCATAAGTTGGCGGAAGAAGATCCCACTTTCAAGGTTCGCACAGATCCCGATACAGGACAGACGCTAATCTCTGGAATGGGCGAATTGCACCTTGAAGTGTTAGTAGATCGCATGTTGCGCGAGTTCAACGTTCATGCCCGAGTTGGACGCCCGCGCGTAGCTTATCGCGAATCAATAACTCGTCCTGTCGAGGAAGTTAACTATCGTTATGCCAAGCAGACTGGCGGACGAGGCCAATATGGACATGTGGTACTGGAACTTCAACTTGGTGAGCCTGGCAGTGGTATAGAGTTCGAAAATGACATCTATGGCGGCGCTATTCCCAAAGAATATATTTCTGCGATTGAGAAAGGTATTCGAGGCGCGGCAGAATCTGGCACTTTAGCAGGGTATCCGGTTACTGACGTAAAAGTGCGCTTGTTTGACGGTTCTTATCATGAGGTCGATTCTAGCGATTTGGCGTTCACGACAGCGGCCTCCATGGCTTTTCAGGAAGGTATGAGACGCGGCCGTCCTGTTTTACAAGAACCGGTCATGAAAGTAGAAGTTATTATTTCAGAAGAGTTTTTGGGCGACGTTATTGGGCAATTGAATTCTCGGCGTGGTAACGTGCTGGGAATGGAACTACGTCCGGGCGGAACACAAGCCATAAGGGCAATGGTCCCTCTCGCCGAAATGTTTGGATATACTACCGAACTCCGATCTGCAACCCAAGGGCGAGGCGTATTTACCATGGAATTTGACCATTACGCGAAAGTTTCAGAGAAATTATCTCAAAAAATTATTTCAGGTGAGTGATTGAAGCAGATTAGTATTCATAGAGAAATAGATAGTAGATACATGCTAGGAGAACAATAATGGCCAAGGAAAAATTTGAACGAACGAAACCGCACTTAAATGTAGGAACAATAGGGCACATTGATCACGGAAAAACGACCCTGACAGCAGCAATAACAAAAACGCTGGCA
>QMOK01000165.1 GCA_003648195.1 Chloroflexota bacterium
AGGAGATTCTTCGAGAAAAACGCTCTCAGAATGACACGTCATTGAACATTTGCGGGAAGGGAGTGAATAATTACTTTGAAGTAGACATGGAATTGATTCCAAGTCTATATGCGATTGCCCTGGAAACGGGATGGGTTGATGTTGGAGATCACACTCTGGACTACCATGCAACGCACCCAACCACAAAACTTAACTAACTGACATAGACGTCAAACTAACAACTCGCGGTTTTGGAGTGGTAATTGCCACCGTTTGCCCATCGGGGAATGTAATTGTAGTTCGCCTTTTTCTGCGGACGATGGTAACTCCTCGGTATTTGATGGTAACCGGCCAAGGGAATGGGTTCTTACCCTCGAAAGCGAATTTGCGCGGCGAGAGTATCCTCACCCCCAGCGTTTCCAAGAACAACTCCAAGGGAGCCAACCCATCTACCGTATTACGCTCCTGAAGCCCTTGCCCAGTCTCTGCATCGTAACAGGTGTAGAAACTGCCGCTCTCTTTAAGGTTTTTAATGATCGCATTCATTAACTTAGAGACTAATTTAGCCGCCGTATCTTGGTCTCCGTATGCCAAAAGTCCCCGGCCAACCATGGCGTTCCAAGGCATGTGAACGGTTGGGTGCTCCGAGGCCAGAGCAGCCAGCAAACCATAAGGACGCCAGAAACGTTTCGGGTTGGTAAGCGTTTCTTCAATGAGCTTCTTAGCGTTTTTAGGCGAGGATGTCCCACTCCACAAGGGCAAAAACGCAGAAATGTCTTCCGCGCGAAAATCGGCTACATGAACGGTAACTTTAACATCTCCTTCCACTTTATAAACATCCACATACTCTAAAGAAGAATAAACACGCAAACTTAAGGCCTTTCCTGTTGACATGTGCCAACTAAATTGCGCTGAAGAAATCTGCTCTACCCAATGTTTATCTGTAGTTTCACTTCCGTGAATGAAGATATTAAAGTTAGAATGAGATAGATTATCAGCTTCAATTTGAATTAACAACCTTACCGGATGCTCAAATTGAGTTGGAGCGAGGATAATCCCCGGCCCCGTTCCTGTGGCTAGCACTTCGCCAGCTGGAGAGAAGTGAGTATATTTATCCCAGCGGTAGTAGATGGCGGTTTCTTCATCCCATGATTCGTGGATTGCTTTCTCCATCTTGGCCTTCATTGCCTCAAGTTCAGGCAAAGCGGCCTTATTTTTAAGTATGCCAGCCATCCGAATTAAGATTTTTAGTTCATTAACCAACAAAGCACATAACGCTGGTTCTTCCATCATAGAAACATCAGGCGACAAAGCCCAGTTTGGATTGCTGATGCTGTCAGGATGTTCCTCAAAACCAGATTGCCTGCCGCGCGTCCATTCTGGAATCCCATCTTGGTCGTTGTCTTGTTCTGGTGAGAGCCAGCCTTGAACGAACGCTCTCAAACGCGGAAAAACCTCCCGTAAAAAATCTTCCGACTGCGTAATTTGATAAATTCTCCACGCCATATTGCCCAAAACAGGCATAGCCAACAAATCACTTTTTTGCCCGGCCAACCCAATCTTTTTGGGAACAAAACCACATTCTCTTTGAAAAGCGAAGAAATTCATCAACAACCCCTGAGCGAATTCTGGCGTGGTAACTGCTATTAGGCCAGAGAGATAATCTGTTTGGAGAGGAGTTTGTCCGCTCCAATTTAGTTGATAATCTTGCCCTGTCCCCTGGGAGGAGAAACCCTGGTGCGGCAGGCGATTAACCACAAAAGAGGCGTGAGGTAATTGTGCGGTGGGGGAGACAAGCAGCCCAAGCGCGGTTTTCTGAGAGAGAGCGAATGCTGTGTCCCAATCGGGGTCGCCAGTCTGAATGATTATCTGGCTCTCGGCGAGCAACTCTGCCCGAGCCATCTCGCCATCCCAAGCGCGTTTGGCGGTGGCACGCGCCAATTGGAAAGAATCTACCTCGTCCTCCAAAGCTGCCACTGCCCAAGTGAATTCCCGTGACATCCCAGCCGCCAACTCTAAACTAGACGCGAGGGAGGGATAAGGCCCAGTGCCTTCTTCGGCGCCGCCAGTGATGAACAACACAGGGTGTAAATTATGCGCTTTCCCAGTGAGCACGTTAATCTTCTCTATTTCATGAGGAACCATTCGATGCCCGTTTTCGTCTGGAGAGAGTATAGCGGCCAACTCGAAACGCAGTTCGCGTCCTTGGAGCTTATTATTTGTAATTATCATGCGTCCCCCCATGACATGCGAATCTGGAACCCAGTAATAAGCTTCAACCATAATCCCCGGCAAAGGAGAATAAGAAAGGAATACGAAATTAGGCCCGAAATTATGAATTACGAGTGGAATATCAAAATTGGCTGGATCAACGACGACAGTTTCCCCTTCTAAAAAACGTGGAAAAATGCGAAAAGAGAGTGCGCGTAGCCCGTAAGTGGTCTGAATAGTGAGTGCGGGCGGCTCAACGTGGCGATAACGAATCTCCCAAATATGGTCATTAACATAGTCTGTGTGTGTAGACCGGGCATCGGCCACGAGGGTGAATTCGCCGGGATCTTGTGAGGTAATGTTCCATTTTTTCATGTTAGCATTGTACAAGGAGTTGGCAAAGTGGTCAAATGGAAAAGGTGTGCTAAAAAGTTGTTGGTTAAACCTTAGCTCCCCCCTAATTCCCCCGCATTGGCAGTTTTGTGCTAGAATTGACAACATAAATATTCCCTTAGATTATGGATTTATTACCGAGATATTATTATGACTACTCAAGAAAATTCTTCACCTAAAGACGCCCCCGAACGTTTTAAAGACTTGCTCAAAAAAGCTGAGTTGGCCGAGAAGCAGGCCGAGCAATTGGCTGAAGATATGGAGCTTCAAGATGAGCCAACTAGGCCTTCGCAAATTGGAGAATTGACCGTGCCATCTGATGTTGATGAGCCGACTAAACTCTCTTCTGTGGAAGATGTGCCTGCTCAGACGAAGACAGTTCTTTTAGAAGGTGAGGATACAGGCGGGAAACAGACGTTACCTATTGCGGATTATGAGGCGGAAACAGCCGCGCCCCCTTCGCCAGAATTGACCCCGCCTCCGCCATTGGGCGACACTCCTTACACGCCGCCGCCGGCTATAGATACAAGGGGAATGCCTTTACCGCCCCGCCGCGCGTCATCTGGCGGGGAGAGTTCTCGGCAAGCGGTTCGTTCCCCTAGGAAGAGCACCCACGTTTATAAGACAGCATCGCGCCCCAATTCTAGACTAGACACGTTCAAAAAATGGTGGAAACGCTCAGGGCCGGGTTCCTGGAATTGGCAGCAGGGGATGGGGTGTTTCCTCCGCATGGGAGTTTTGGGATTGTTTATTGGTGTTGTCTTAGCCATTATTGTTGGTTCTATAGCCCTTTCCCAATATAATAAAATTGCCCGTGATTTGCCCGATATTGAAGACCTGCGTGAGCAAGCGGCGCATTTCGAGACCACACGGATACTTGACCGCGAAGGCAACGAACTTTACGAAATTCTTGATCCCACAGCGGGACGCCGGACGTATGTTCCCTTGGAAGAGATTTCACCTTATTTGGTGGCGGCTACGGTGGCTACGGAGGATTCGCATTTTTATAGTCATCCAGGGTATGATGCTTGGGCCATCATGCGGGCTTTTTGGCAAAATTTGACCAGTGAAGGAATTGTTTCGGGGGCATCAACTATCACTCAGCAACTTACCCGCATGTTGGTACTTACTCCAGAAGAAAGCACTCGCCGAACGTATGCCCGCAAACTCAGAGAGGCAATTTTGGCGGCAGAAATCACAAGACGTTATTCTAAAGACGAAATTCTTGAGCTGTATCTGAACGAAATTTATTATAGTAATCTGGCCTATGGCATAGAGGCTGCCGCGCAAACGTATTTTGGGATTTCGGCCAAAAACTTAGATTTAGCTCAGGCCTCCTTTTTGGCGGGGATTCCCCAATTGCCGGCGGTTTATGACGTGTACACAAACCGTGACCTCACCTTGAGGCGCCAGGAACAAGTGCTGGTTTTGATGTATCAGTTGAGTCAGGAGCAGGGCTGCATTTACGTTAGCAACAATCAGCAAGATATTTGTATTGGTCCCGGAGAAGTAGCCACTGTGGCGGAAGAGATGGAAAATTATCAATTCCAGTACAGGGGCATAGAAATGCGTTACCCCCATTGGGTGAATTATATTCATTCTTTGCTAGAAGACCTTTACGATGCCCAGACTATTTATCGTTCTGGTTTTACGGTTTATACCACGCTAGACCCTGGGTTGCAGGATGCGGCTCAGCAAATTGTGCAAGAGCAAATTGCGAACTTGGCGGGGCATAGCGTGGGTAATGGAGCGTTGGTAGCCGTGCGCCCGAACACCGGCGAGATTGTGGCTATGGTTGGCTCGGCGGATTTCGGCAATGAGGGTATTCAAGGGCAAATAAATATGTCTATTAGCCCTCGCCAGCCAGGTTCTTCTATCAAGCCTCTCACTTATTTAGCGGCCTTTGAGAAAGGTTGGACGCCCGCCACCCTCATTTGGGACGTACGCTCAGAGTTTCCTCCCTCTGGCGACCCCAATGACCCCCGTCCCCCATACGTCCCCGTTAATTATGATGAACGTTTTCATGGGCCGGTCACCGTGCGTTACGCTCTGGCGAATTCTTATAACATCCCAGCGGTGAAAACGCTAGACTATGTGGGAATTTACGATAATCCTCTCACGAGCGAACAAGATGGCTTTATTTCCTTTGCGCGGCGGATGGGAATTACCACTCTTACACGAGACGATTATGGCCTTTCTTTAACGTTGGGCGGCGGCGATGTCACCTTGCTAGAAATGACTGGCGCATACGCGGTGATGGCTAATGGAGGACGCCGTATTCCTCCCGTGGCAATTACTAAAATTGAAGACCATGAAAAGAACGTGGTTTATGAATACCACCCTCCCATGGGTGAGCAGGTCATCCGCCCCGAACACGCCTATTTAATTTCTTCTATTCTTTCCGATAACGGCGCTCGTACCCCAGCATTCGGCCCCAATTCGGTGTTAAATTTGCCTTTCCAGGCGGCGGCTAAAACCGGAACAACAAACGATTTCCGCGATAACTGGACTATGGGGTATACGCCGAATATTGCGGTTGGTGTTTGGGTAGGGAACGCGGATTACACTCCTATGCAGCACACCAGCGGATTAACAGGCGCAGCTCCCATTTGGGCGAGTTTTATGCAAACGGCAATCCAGCAGCTTACGGGCGGGAATCCAAGCCCGTTCGTGAAACCAGCTGGTGTGGTGGAACGCATTATTTGCGCGGTTTCTGGAACCGAGCCTTCTGCCTGGTGCCCAAGCCAACGCGGCGAATACTTCGCCGCTGACCAGCTCCCTTTGCCTGCTAGTGATGATTTATGGCAAGAGATTCTAACAGATACATGGACGAAAAAATTGGCTTCCCCCGCGTGTGATGATTACCAAAAAGCGCGTCTGGCCCTTAATGTGGATGATCCTTGGGCTAAGAAATGGGTTAAAACCTCACAAGGGAAAGCCTGGGCCAAGAGTGTAGGTTTTTCGAGCAACGTTTTCCTTGTCCCGTACGGTGTTTGCACTGCTAACGACTCCCGTCCCAAACTAGAGTTTTCTTCGCCGCGAGACAACGACGTCATTACTTCGGCGATACTGAAGATTTTTGCCATGGCAGATGCCACATCTAATTTTAAGAGCTATCGCCTGGAATATGGACAGGGCAAAGACCCCGCCAGTTGGGAGGTGCTGAAAGAAGGCGATAACCCCATCACCGAGCCTTCGGAGATTTATGCTTGGGATTTGAGTGAGTTTGAGGCGGGCTGGGTGACACTGCGCCTTTACATCACAAGCACGGAAGGCGGCTACGCAGAAATGAGCGTCCATCTCAATATTCAAATTCCCACCCCCACCC
>QMOK01000166.1 GCA_003648195.1 Chloroflexota bacterium
CATTTTAGACAATATGACTTCAACTGTATTTCTCCAATAAGCTAACATTAAAGAGCAAATTAGCTTTCAAACAACACTTGGCCTGATTCATTACCCAGGCCAAGATACCACCACGCTCCTTAATCAATCTTTTAATGTAACTACTCAGGCATGTCATTGCGAAGCGGTGTTTTCCCGCTGAAGCAATCTCCTAGAGCATCTGGGAGACTGCTTCGGGGTAAAAAATGCCCCTCGCAGTGACATTTCAAGGGCGAGCTGAGTAGTTGCCTTTTAATTTTATAAGTACTCTTCGCGCCGTTCTTCCTTTAATAACTTGACAATCTCACGAACACGCTGGGCCTCGTCTTTGCTGCAAATCAACAAAACATCATCTGTATCCACAACAATTACATCCTCTAAACCTATTGTGAAAATTGCCCGCGGATTGTCCGCCGCGTGAATCAGCGTTCCCTTTGTGTTCAGGCCAAAATGCTCTCCGCCACGAACAACATTATCTTCTTTATTTTCTGCCAGAGCGTCAAACAAAGCCCCCCAACTTCCCACGTCACTCCAGCCTAGCTCTTTCGCGGGGATAACAGCTACCCGTTCCGCTTTTTCCATGATGCCATAATCAATAGTTTCGGGGATAATAGTCGGCCATACCCTATGGAGGACTTCGGACTCTTCAGGCGTGCCCCAGGATTGGGCGATAGTTCCTAGCACCGAGGTCAACGCCGGCATTTGACGAGAGAACTCGTCTAAGATCGTTTTCACCCGCCAGACAAACATCCCTGAATTCCAAGCGTAATTGCCACTCCCGAGCATTTTTTCGGCCTTAGCTTTATTAGGTTTCTCGGTGAATTGAAGAACCTGATAAACATCCCTGTTTCGGTAAGTGCCTATCATTTTACCTTGGTGAATGTAACCATACCCCGTTGCCGGATGCGTAGGCGCAATCCCCAGCGTAACCAAATAGTTATCACTAGCCACGGCGTAAGCTGTGCGTAAAAGTTCTCGAAAACCGTCTTCGTTGTGGATGAGATGGTCAGCGGTCAAAATTGCCATTACTGCTTCGGGGTCACGTTTTTGTAAAACAGTAGCAGCCATACCCACAACTGAGGCTGTGCCACGCGGCATAGGCTCCAAAAGGAAATTCTCTTGGGGAATTTCTGGGCATTGCGCCTGTAAAAGACGCGCTTGTTCTTCCACGGTAACAATCAATATCCGTTCTGTAGAAAAAACGCCTTCCAGACGGTCAACCGCTGTCTGAAACAAAGAACGATCATCTACCAGCGCCAAGGCCTGCTTAGGTCGACCTTTACGAGAGAGCGGCCAAAGACGAGTGCCACCTCCCCCGGCCATAATTACCGCGTAATAATGTGCTGTCATTGTTATTTTTACTCCTCAGTTCGGTAATCTGCCCGAATTTCTCGTACTGCTTCGTATTTCATTCCGCCAAGTTTTCGAACCATTCCTTTTAACTCCATCAATGCCAATGTAGAAGTTACCTCTTCTACCGGCAAATTAGATTTTGCGCTTATTTCATCAACGTGTAAAGACTCCATGTCTAAAACTTCAAACAGGGTTGCTTCAGTGGAATTAGAAGGTAGAACTACTCTAGCCGTTTTCTGTTCGGTTATTTGGGTCATGTCTAATAATTCCAAAACGTCCTGAGGGTCTAATAAAGGATGGGCTCCTTTTTTGATTAATCGGTTTGTGCCGGTGCTTTGGGGGGCGTAAATATTCCCAGGAACAGCGAATACTTCCCGTCCCTGTTCAACTGCGTAGTTTGCCGTGATTAAGGCTCCGCTTCGCTGGCTGGCTTCTACAACTATCACGGCTTTAGATAAACCAGAGATAATTCTATTTCGCGGTGGAAAGTTTGAACCATCCGGCGGAGTGCCTAAGGGGTAATCGCTAACGATGGCGCCATGTTGGGCTATCTCTTGCGCCAGGGTGCGGTGTTCGGGGGGGTAAATGCGATCAACGCCATTGCCCAGCACGGCCACAGTTCTTCCGCCAGCTTCTAGAGCCGCGCGGTGGGCTATGGCATCAACGCCCCGGGCTAATCCGCTCACAATGGTTACCCCGTTCCGGGCCAGCATCCCCGCCACTCTCTCTGCCACCTGCCCTCCGTAAGAGGTGAATCGCCGCGTGCCAACAATTGCTACCGCCCATTCATCTTCCATTTTAAGTTCTCCCCGCACATATAAGACAGGAGGCGACTGGGGAATTTCTTTTAGACGCGCGGGGTAGGTTTCATCTTCCCACGTTAGCGCGGTAATTTTTTGGCGATGAATATTTTGTAAAACCTGCTCTAGGGACACATCTGCCCGTACCTGAAGTAAACGCGCTATCAGTTTAGAGCTTAAACCAGCTTCTTGCAACTGCACAGCAGAAGCTTCCCAAGCAGTTTTGACGTCTCCAAAAACATTTAAGAGAGACTGCAAGCGAACTGGGCCAATTCCTTTGACGAGGTTAAAGCCTATCCAATACTGTTTCAAGCCATGCACGGGCGGTTTCCTTTAGAGGCCTAATGTTTCTAAACCAAAAGCGGGCATCAGAATACCATAATTTTTTTGTGCATGTCAAGTGTAATGCAAAAAAGAGGATTGGAGGAAATAAGAGTTCTGCTTCTATTATTTGCCGGTTTTCGCTCAGAATTTTGATAAGTTGCAACTAAATACGGCGTTCAGACCGTTAAATTATAGGGGGAGCTATGCGATTATGGATAATACAAATGAGCAGCCGTGTTGGAAATTACAAAAGCCCCGGCATGAGATGAACGCGCATTTCCCTTTTTTCAAGGTCTACAGAAAGAATGACTTCCTTAATTGCTGGAAGTAAACTTTCTTTTCCTTCGGCGTTTCGCACTATGTACACATTATTAGCCCCCGTTTCTAAAAGATCAACCAAGGTGCCCAGTTCCTGCCCGTCTTCGCAGATTACTTTTAGGCCAATTAGCTGATAAAAATAATATTCCCCTTCTGGCAAAAGCGGAAAATCTTCAACTGACATGAAAAGGTATTCGTTCCGATGCACTCCCACCTCGTCTCGGTCAAAATATTCTTCAAATGCAATCAGCATTTCTTCTGTTTGCCAACGAACGCTCTGAATCTTGAGAGGCTGGTATTCCTCTCCGACGAAGACTTCTTGGCCTTTTACCAATAATTGCGGGAAATCGGTCAGGACTGTCATCTTCATTTCGCCTCGGAGTCCATGAGGACGTCTGAGTTTGCCAACCACCAAAAAAGCAGGCTTATCACTAAGTGATAAGCCCGCTATTTCTACGTTTTGAGAAGAGGGGTGCTTTGGTGCGGTCATCGGGGTTCTACAATGTCGAGAGAAATTTCTTTGCCCTCTTGAGCGGCAGCGACATGCAACAAGGAACGCATTGCGTTAGCCACGCGCCCGTGTTTTCCAATAACTCGTCCCATGTCCTCTTGAGCAACCTGAAGCTGTAATTCAGTCATTGTGCCTTGCTGTTGAGTGGTAACTTCAACTTGCATAGGATCATCTACCAGAGAACGTGCAATAAATTCAATTAGCTCTTTCATGGTATGGCCTCCACGTTCACATATCTAAAATTATGAGAGAATCATGCCAAGTGAGGAAATTCTATTCTTCCTCAGAGGCTTCTTCAGTTTTTTCTTTTGGAGCAGCTTGCTTCACAATATCATCTCGGCGTGTCCGAGCGTCAATATTTTGCGCAAGTTGTGCTTGTTTAGATTCTTCCAAAAGTGTTTCAATGCTTTCGCCCTTTTTGTAGCGTTCATAACGCTCCGTGAAACCAATCAGGTTGAGGACTTGCAAAGCAGATTCCGAAGGTTGGGCGCCTACGCTCAGCCAATGATAAATGCGGTCTTCTTTAACTCTCACAGTGGGTGGTTCTGTGCGAGGGTTATAATCGCCTAAAATTTCCAAGAAACGACCATCTCGAGGATCTTCTTTGTCAGCAGCCACAAAACGGTAAGCGGGTTGATGTTTCGCACCAATGCGGCGTAATCGAATTCGAACCATAATAAAACTCCTTCACATAGTTTGTAAATGATATCACTGAAGATTTCTTCAGCGAAAGTTATTATATCAAATATCTATCCAAACATCTGAGATAAATTACCCATCCCAGATTTTCCTAATTTTTTAAACAAACGTTGGGCATCGCGATATTGTTTCACCAACTGATTGACATCATAAACTTGAGTTCCTGAACCTTTCGCGATTCTTTGTCTACGTCTGGCATTCAATATCTTTGGATTTTGCCTTTCTTCAATCGTCATCGAGTTAATGATAGCTTCTGTTACAACAAGACGGTCTTCGGCATCTTGCGGGGAAACGTTTTTAGCCATTTGACCCATTTGGCCTGGAAGCATTTCCATAATTTTGCCAATTGGCCCCATCTTTCGAACTTGAGCTATTTGTTGAGCAAAGTCCTCCAACGTGAATTCGCCCGCCATCATTCGCCCTGCTTGCTGAAGAGCAACCTCTTCATCCAAGGCGTCTTCTGCCCGTTCAATCAGGCCAATTACATCGCCCATGCCCAAAATGCGTGAAGCTAATCGGGAGGGGTCGTATGTCTCTAGGTCTTTAAGGCTTTCACCAGTCCCCAAGAATTTGATGGGGACCTCGGTGACAGAACGGATAGAAATTGCCGCCCCGCCCCTTGCGTCTCCGTCCATCTTACTCATTATCAACCCAGTTATCGGAACAGCGTCTCTGAAACTCTGGGCAACATTGAGTGCCTCTTGGCCTATCATGGCATCTACAACAAGCAAAATTTCTGTCGGGTCTACTTTTTGGTTGATCGCCTGCAACTCGGACATCAAACCCTCATCTAACTGAGAGCGTCCAGCAGTATCTAAAATAGCTACGCTGAAACCTCCACGTTTGGCTTTTTCAAGAGCGTGTTGAGCAAGCACTGGCGGCTTGACATCAGCTTCAAAAAAAACGGGGATTGTGAGTTGTTTCCCCAGTGTCTCTAGCTGCTTGACAGCCGCAGGGCGATAGGGGTCGGCGGCTACTAATAAAACTCGCTCGCCTTCCTTTCGCAACTTGGAGGCCAATTTGCCCGCCGCGGTTGTCTTGCCAGCGCCTTGTAGACCAATCAGCATGATCAATTTGGGCTTCTGTCCGCGCAAATCCAACGGAGCAGGGTCTCCCAAGGTGTCAATTAATTCCTCATGGACAATTTTGATAATCTGCTGTCCAGGATTAAGAGCCTTGGAAACCTCATGACCAATCGCGCGTTCTTTGACACGCGAGACGAAATCTCGCACGACGCCATAATGGACATCGGCTTCCAACAACGCTAAACGTATTTCCCGCATAGCGGAATCTACATCGCGCTCGGAAAGCTTGCCCCGCCGCCGCAAGTTACGAAATATTCCATCAAGACGATCAGCTAAGTTCTCAAACATAAACCTTAGAACCCGTTAATAAGTAAAATAGCGGATGACAAAACTGCCTCATGGCAGGCCAGCCGCGACTTCGCATTGTAGCCTGGGAAGCAGGTTTGGTCAAGGTAAAATTTGAGCAGGGGTGTGCTAAAAAGTTGTTGGTTAAACCTTAGCCACCCTAGCAAAGCATCCTGTCAGGGTAAATTCGACCGTTTTTTGTCGCATTTGGGGCACTCTTCGAGTATGCTGTGCTAAGGCAGGGTGGGGGCAGAACTTTCCAACAACTTTTGAGTGCTCCCTCTATCACGATTGCATATGGCTCTTTAGCTGAAAATCTCACCACCAGCTAGTCGTTGCGAACGAAACTTGCAGAATGCAATCGCCCCGCGCAAAATTCAAATTCGCATTGCATCGAGGTAGTACCTATGGTAAAATCTTCCAGCTCGGGAGGGATGGCCGAGTGGACTAAGGCGGCTGTCTTGAAAACAGCTGTGGGCTTCATCGCCCACCGGGGGTTCGAATCCC
>QMOK01000167.1 GCA_003648195.1 Chloroflexota bacterium
GCAATGATGAAAACGCGCTCATTATTTACAACGCCGAAATAGCCTCTCTCTACCTTGAGGAATTTGAGCGCCGCTGGGCAGAAGCCACAACACCTGACCCTAATGACTTGGAGTGCAAATAAGACGGCATCCATCGGAATCCCGAAGTCTTCGAAAAACCACTGACCGCACACCTGAGAGACTTCGGAAGTCTCTCAGGTTTTTAAAAGATGATAGCAGAACCGCATTGCACGGGGAAAGTTCGTTGCAGTTCGGGTCAGATAGGTAGACTCGTGGTACAACGCATCCAAAAACAGCTGCAATGCACCACTAACATTTTAAACAATTACGCCTTTTGTGATGTTGCAGCCTCCCCTGCTATTTTCCATTGAACCTAAAAGGCTAACCGCATAACCACCTAAGATGAGAAAAAAACTCCTGCCTATTATAGCCATACTCTTCGCCGTCACCTGTTCCGCGTGTCGGGTTATAGATTTCTTCGTCCCACCCGCGCCCCCCACGCCCACTCTCAGCCCGCCACCTACCCCCACGCGAAAACCAACCTCCACCCCGCGTCCCACCCCCACGCCGGTCACTTCGCCTATAAAAAGCGCACTCGCCGGAGATGTAGCTTTTTTCTACGGCGACTGGGAAACAGCCCTCTCCGAATATCAACAAACGTTCGAAACTTCCCCCAATTCCCAAGAAAAAAGCGCCGCCTTGCTGGGATTGGGCAAAACCTACTATCAGCTTCAAAAATATCCCGAAGCGTTAAACAACTTGCGAATGCTTCTCACCTCCTACTCGGATTCTGCCATTGCAGCCGAGGCTCAGTTCGCTCTGGCGCGAACCTACACCGCCCTAAACCGCCATCTAGAAGCGGCCTCGGCTTACGAGGCTTACCTTTCTTATAATTCAGGAGTCATTGACGCCTATGTTCAAGAGCAGCGCGGAGACGCCTACACGGCGGCAGGGAAACATCTTATTGCTATTGAAGCCTACCAAGCGGCCATTGCGGCAGATAGCCTCCAAGATGATGTTGACCTGCGTTTGAAAATGGGGCGAGCATATTTTGCTCTGGAAGATTACGCGACCGCCGTTGTTCTTTACGAGGAGGCTTACGCCAAGACGAATAACGATTATCTAAAAGCCAGCGCAGATTATCTGTTGGGGCAGGCTTTTACAGCCCTTGAGCGTCCCAGCCAAGCCCAAGCCGCCTACCAAGACGCGGTAGAGAATTACCCTCTCTCTTATGATGCTTATTTATCGCTGATTGAATTAATAGAAGCAGGACATCAGGTTAGCGAGCTTGACCGGGGGTTAGTGGATTATTTTGCTGGACAGTACGGGCTGGCGTCTGAGGCTTTTGACCGTTATATTTCTCAAGTGCGGACGGGGGACATCACCGAGGGAGACCCCGCTACGGCGTACTACTACAAAGGGTTTGCTCTCCGCGCCCAAGGGGATGCGGAATCTGCTCTTTGGGCCTGGGACAGGGTAATTGATGGCTACCCAGAACACACTTATTGGGATAACGCCTGGGAGTATAAGGCCTATACTCAATGGGCATATTTAGACCGTTATTCACACGCGGTGCAAACCCTAACGGGATTTGTTGACAAGAGTCCTTACCACGCCCGGGCGGCTGAATTTCTCTTTGACGCCGCTCGCGTTGAAGAACTAACCAAAGATTATGACGCGGCCATTTCGCTGTGGGATCGCTTAATTTCAGAGTACCCCACCTCAGATTACGCCAATCAATCCCTGTTTTTAATTGGGATAACGCATTACCGTGTTGGAGCTTATCAGCAAGCGTTAGAAATTTTCACACGCTACGTGGCGGCAGCCCAAACATCCGAGGAGCTTGCCCAAGCTTATTTCTGGCTGGGGAAGACCCACCACGCCGCTGGGGAAGATTTATCGGCGCAGTCGGCTTGGAATAACGCGGTTAATATAGACATAACCGGCTATTATAGTGAACGCGCCAGAGATTTATTGCAAGGCCGTGAAGCGTTTATCGCTCCGCTAGATTATGATTTGTCTTACGACGCGGAAACCAAACGCCAAGAAGCCGAAGATTGGATGCGTTCTACATTTGTGATTCCTCCTGCCACCAATTTAAGCGGGCTGGGGATGCTAGCGGAGGATGCTCGGTTAATAAGGGGAGCAGAATTCTGGAATCTTGGTCTTTATGATGAGGCTCGCTTAGAATTTGAGGATCTCCGTAACGAGGTGAGTTACGACCCTATTAGCAGTTACCGTCTAGCCAATTATTTATCAGAATTGGGGCTTTATCGCTCTGCTATCTTCGCCGCTCGGCAAGTGCTCAATGCCGCCAATATGGACGATGCGGCCACCATGAACGCTCCGCTGTATTTCAACTACATCCGTTTTGGAAGTTATTATCGAGACTTAATCATCCCTACGGCGCAGAAGTATAATTTTTCTCCTCTATTTTTGTTCAGTGTGGTGCGCCAAGAGAGCTTATTTGAGGGGTTTGTCCACTCTTCGGCGGGGGCAAGGGGATTGATGCAAATTATGCCCGGCACAGGAGAAGATTTGGCGCGAAAAGCGGGCTGGCCTCCAAACTATACCGCTGATGACCTGTACCGCCCTAAGGTTAGCGTTAATTTGGGGACAGCTTACCTTGATTCTCAGCGAAGGTATTTTGATGGAGATATTTACACCGCTTTAGCGGCTTATAACGCTGGGGCTGGGAACGCGCTAATTTGGGCTGAAGTTTCAAATGATGATCCAGACCTCTTTTTAGAAACAGTCCGCTTTTCGGAAACGCGGCGATATATTAAGGGCATTAAGGAGATATTTGCCATTTACCGCCGGCTTTACGGGCGGGAGCAGTGAGCCAAACGTATCGAATTTGCTACTGGTGTGCTAAACCTGCCTTTGCAGATTAGAATTTGTTTTTCCTCGAATAGCACATTTGCACTCTTGAGATTGGTGCCATAGGTTATTAACTTAAAAACGGCTCACAGATTATGCTCTGTGAGCCGTTTTGTTATTTAATTTTGGGCGGGGGGTTTAATATCGTAATAGAGCGACAATTCCGCCATATTCATCTAAGGTGTTTTTCTCGTCTTCCACAACTTTTACGCTCCCGCCAGCTTGTAACACGTTTCGGACGGCCAGCTCGGCGGCATCTGAAATATGCTCAAACTCGCCAGCGCAGAAGGGACATTTATCTAATTTTTGTACAGTTATGTAGCCGCATCCCTGGCAGCGATAGCCATCTTTTTTGTATCCATCTTTCATTACCAGCGTTTGGACACGGCCTTCTTTGATTGCGCTTAGAATTTCTCCAAAACGGGTAAGCCCGTTTCGCCCTTTGGCGGCTTCTGTGATGATGGTTTGAAGCAATTTTTCTTCACGATGTTTTTCGGTTTCGGCTCCTATTTCTAACGCCTTTTCTTGAATTTCTCCGTATGCAGCATTCATGCTCATGGCAAATGAGCCTACAATCAGACTTTGCCAAGATTTGGGCAGCATTTCTTGGAAGGCTGAGACGTTTTCGGTTGTGCCGCCTATCAAAACGCGGCGAACGTTGTTAGTTTTCAAAAACTTGGCTGCTACATTCGCAGCTTCTTGCATGTTGCGTTGGGTGTCTCCGTCTGGGGTTTCAGCAATGCCTTCTACTCCTCGGCTTCGGCCCGTGACCTGGGAGCCACCACCATGTTTTTGGCGTTGAACGTCTTCGCCTGAAAAACGCGCTTCCGCTTGTAGTTCTCCCAAGTGAAAAGAGAAAAAACGAGCTTGTTGTTTATCTATCAACACCACGCCATATCCAGAATGGGCGTCAAATAAGGCGGCCAATGGTTTTACGTATGGGCAGTGATGAAGCCGAGCGCGGTTGCGAACGTCTACGGCCAAGGGGTAGGCTTGGAAAAAATTCTCATCAGCGTTAGAAAAGATGGCAATGCTGCACCAACTTCTCCAATCGTATTCGTGGTCAAGATATGTTTTTATGATTTCTATGTCTTTGGGGGCGTCAATGTCTTTGAGCATGGAGCGCAGTTGGAGTTTGTGGTCTTCAATAGTACCTCCAGTGGGGTTTGTGTTCAGGTAGACGCTAAGGATAGGAGATTGTGCTTGATAATCTAATAATTCTTGCAGGTCATTTTTTGTTAACATACAAAACTCCTTTAAGTAAATAGTGTCTGTCAAGGATGCCCGCTAGGATATTCTGCTAGGGGCGACCGCTATGTTTGTTAGGGGCGACCGCTAAGGGTCAATTTAAGCTCTACTTCTTTATTCTCTCTTAGAACAGTTATTAGGACGCTATCGCCTGGGTTTTTATAAGTGAGGAGATAGCCAAGAAAATCTTCAAAATTGAGTACCTCCTGACTATCTAAGGCGATGATTAAGTCGCCGCCGGGTAAAGGCAATAAACTCTCATCGCGCCCTCCCCCTATCAGACCTGCTGCTTCGGCCGGGCTGTTTTCCATCACCTCTATAATGTAAACTCCTGTCGCTTGCGGAAGGTCTAATTCTTCTTGCGTGAAAAGATTCAAGTCGCCCAAACTTAGGATGCCAACGTAGGGGTAATCATGTTCACCTTTTTCGATCAAATCTGGAACAACGTTCTTGGCCATGTCAATGGCAATGGCAAATCCCAAACCAGAGTTGGATGGCTGCCCTGACGTAACGTCAACGCTAGTGGTATGAATAGCGGAATTAATACCAATTACTTCTCCATCCAAATTCAAGAGAGGGCCGCCAGAGTTTCCTGGGTTAATAGCCGCGTCTGTTTGAATGATGTTGCCCGAAGCAAATGCTCCACCTCCCGGAGCTTCGTGCAGCGAATCCATGGTGCGATTTAAAGCAGAGATGATACCCGCGGTCATTGTGCTATCAAAGCCATAGGGGTTTCCTATCGCTACCACAAACTGTCCCACCATCAAGTTGTGGGAGCTTCCTATTTTTAGGACAGTGAGATCATCTGGCAGGGTGTTAAGCTCCAATACGGCGAGGTCGGAATCGGAGTCTGTACCAATTACTTCTGCGCGTGTTTTGAAACCGGAGGGAAAATCGACTTCCAGGTCTGTAGCATTTCTGACGACATGGAAATTTGTCACTACGTGCCCAACTTCATCCCAGACGAAGCCAGTTCCCAAGCCGCCACCTTCTTTGGAAAGCACCTGTATGGCTACCACGCCAGGGTTAACATTTGTATAAATATCCGCAAGTTGATGCTGTTGAATTAACTCATTTTCCTCTGTTAGGATGGCGTTGGCTGGGGCGGGTTGTGTGTCAGTTGGTGCTGGCGCGTTTTTCTCCCCCTGAGGAATGAGTGTGCAAGATAAACTTATAATTAATAAGATACCGGCAAACAAAAAAAGTTTCAAAGATCGTCTCATAATATTTGCTCCTTATTTGTTATTAGTCTTTATGCCATTAACTATAGTATACCCCGAAAATCAAAGGTTCTGGCGATTTTATAAAAATCTAATTCTAGCGTATCACACCGTTTAACTGGTTTTTCAATAATTTCTCTAGCTGCCGGACACTTTGGCAAAAGCAGGAAAATAGAACACGGATAGGCCTACGGCCTCGCGGATGTAGCGGATAAACGCGGATTAAAAACTTAAAAATGATTAAAATCCGTGTAAATCCGTGTTAGCGCAGCGACATCTGCGTCATCCGCGTTCTATTTTTGAGCATTTGTCTATAACCTGAGTAGTTACCCTATTTCTTTCTAAAATTTCCCTTGACTCCCAGTAAACTTAATGTATAATTCGGGTTACCCATTCAAACGGGTTACCCGAATTAGGTGATGTGTCGACTAAAATTATTCGCCTGAGGTCAATTTTGCGGTTTTGCCGAAAGGTTCGATAAAGAGAAATGAGCTTATCCAATTCAGCGCCATATTGAACAATCTTATCTCTCAAGACACCTTGCCAATGA
>QMOK01000168.1 GCA_003648195.1 Chloroflexota bacterium
TCCATGCCAATGCCGCGCTGGTCTACCGCCGCTCCCTTTGAACAAGTTTTATACCTCTCTGGATATTTTGAAAATGGCGAGCTTAAACTTTTACCTCCCCAAACCTTAAACACCAACACAGTGGGGGATTACCCGGCGGAGGATTTTGTGGCATCTCTCCAAGCGGCGGATGGCAGCACACTGGCAGATGTTTCTTTTGGGATAAATTACGATTTGGGCGAGTACAACGCCCCCAACCCAGGGGCCTTCCAGGTGGAGATTCCCTACCCCTCTGGGGGAGTGGGATTGGTCATCACCCAAGGCGGACAAGAACTCTACCGGCTAGAAAAATCCCCTAACGTGCCAGCTATTAGCGTTAACCAGCCCGGCGGGGGAAATCCCGTGGATGGAGCGACTACCCTAACCTGGGCCTCCAGCGATGCGGATGGCGACTCCCCGGCCTACAACGTTTACTACAGCCCAGACGGGGGAGCCACATGGCAGCTTCTGGCCATGGGATGGACAAATACAAACCTGCCCATAGACGCTGCATTCCTCCCCGGCGGAGACAACGCCCTCATTCGCGTCACAGCGTCTGACGGACTGAACACCGCCCAAGCGGATAGCGCTCCCTTTGTAGTGCCGAAGCACGCCCCGGTGGTGACAATCCATCCCCCCGGCGCGGACGTAGAACCCTGGGTAGAAGGACATCCCAACCTATTGGCGGCTGCCGCAGAAGACGTTGAAGATGGCTTACTTCCTCCCGCATCCCTCACCTGGTCTTCGGATAAAGATGGCGTGCTGGGGCAAGGGAACGCGCTTTACGTTGCCCTCTCAAAAGGCACGCACACCATCACCGTGACTGCCACAGACGCGGACGGACAACAAACCAGCGCAACCGAAACAGTCACCGTGAGCGGAACGAACGTTTTATCAGACCTCAATCTTGGGCTTAATCTCGCGCCCAATACCCTCTACCTGCTGGGGGGCGGGGTGCTAGTGTTTTTGGCCTTGGGAGTATTCTTGGGCGTTATCGCGCTCTCTCTCCGCAGAAAACGGCGGCAACCCCAGCCCCAACGTTCACGCCAAAAATTCCCAACCGGAGGGGCTCAAGGAACAGTCCAAGACAAACACGGTCGCTGGTGGTATCAAAACCCGCAATCGGGCGCATGGCTGCTTTGGAGCGGAAACGCCTGGCGACCCGCAACAAGACGGCTATCGGCTCCTTTGACGCCGCCCCGCTCGCCGCGTAGAAAATCTAGCGGTTCTTGCATGTTCACCATCATAGCGGCTTTCGTTTTGGGCATCATTGTTGTTGGCGGAATAAGCCTGGTCGCGTTCAATTTCTTTCCCCAGTACCAGATGCAAATGGGTCAGGGCGATCTGACCGAAATTCTAAAAATGGGCGGCGGCGGATTGCTTATTAGCGTGTTAGGGCTGTTCATGCTCAATGGCGGATTCAAAGCCGTCATCACGCGCCGAGCCGTGGTTGAAGATGATTGGGGATACCGCCGCGAGAAACGCGGGTGTGGTGCTGTAATCAATGGCCTTGGCCGGATATTCTTCGGCGTTTTGCTCCTCTCGGGCGGCCTGGGAATGATGGCTCTGGCGCTCTACCAAGAAGTGCTGCCTTGGCTGGGGTTTTAGCGCATAGGCTCTTGCGGAATTTACGGGGTAAATGTCATTGCGCCCTCCTCGCGGGGCTTCCCTCGATAGTTGGGAAGATTGCCACGTCACAAAAGACGTTCGCAGCGACATATTAACCTTGAATGCTCTTGTGTAGTATTTGTGCAAAAGAGCAAGACAAATCTTGCGTTACGGAATGTAGCGCGACATTTATGTTGCCCTTGCACATTTTTTACAGATAAGCCAATCTTGAAAAGCGTACAGTTAATTATGAACCATCCCGATTTTTTGTTTTTAATCTGCGAAAATCCGGTGCGCCACGAAGACGCAGGCACATCCGCGTCCTATTAAAAAATGATACTTTATGACCCATCAGGAGGACGACCATGAAAAAGCACCAACTTTTAATAATCATAAGCGCATTGTTGGGAATTACGCTAGCCTGCAACTTGCCGCAATTCCCAACGCAGCCAGACTTTGCCACAGACGCGCCTGTGCATCAGGTTGTCCCCCTTACTCCAGAGATAGCCGCGAATACCGATGTTCCGCTCCCCACTATTACGCAAAACAATGTGCCTCCTACAGTTGCAGTCGCTGCGCCTACCACCGCGCCCATCGCCGCGCCCACCGACACACAACCGGCGCCGGTCGCGTTGCCGGCTTATTATCCATCTGGTTTTGTGGCTGTGGCGGGAGATCAACGCAGTGTGACCATTTACAATTTACAAGGACAGCCCCTGGCTGTAGTGCGCACTCCCGGAATGAGCGTTGGCAGCCCCGACAGTGTTCACGTGATGGGCAGCGTAGCAGGCAGTGCGGACAACGTGCCAGTGATTTTCATTAACATGGAAAATCAAGGCAGAATTATGCATAACCTCAATGACCAAATCACCGTATTAATCCCCGGCCCCGATGTCGCTAATCTGCGCGGTTCGCCTGGGGAAAACACATTCATATTTACCAATGTATGGAGGGCGAATGATGGTTCTGCTATTAGCCAGCTATACGTTTATAACCCCGCCGCCGGGAACACAACCCAGGTACACGAATGGATAGATACCAATTCCACAGTAATTTTTCCCTTGGTGTTTAATTCAGCAGCAGCCAGCAACCCTAATGAAATCTGGCTCACCCACCGGCTTTGGGGAATTGGGGGTGATATTGTCTTTCCTCCTCAAGAAGGGCTATTTTATTTCGACTTAACAACTCAACAAGAAACGCTGGTGCTTACAGTAGATTTCAAACCCATAGGATTATCTCCAGACCAGGCGTGGGTGGCCTATGTGCCAACAGACCAAGGTTGCTCAGAAGGTGTTAAATTACAAGTAACTCTCTATGATTTAATCTCAGGATTAATGGTGCAAATCCCACTAGTTTCAGGAAATGACCGTGGCGCGGGATACGCGGCTTTTTCACCTGATGACAGGTACGTAGCCTGGATGGAGGGGTCAGGTCGCCAAATGGCAGAAGTGCCTAACTTCACTTCACTTGTGCGTGTCGCGGATATGAACGGGAACATCTTTGCCAATTTACCAGTTGGTACACTTGCCAGCGTAACAGGAGTGGCAAACCCGACCTGGGCCAAGCCAGTAGGTTGGCTAGATGGAGAAACTCTAATTGTAGAAATCCGTGGCGATGACTGGAATAACCCCGCCCTTGTACGAGTGCGCTTCGATGGCAGCGGGATAGCCTACCTTGCCCAAGGCGGCTTCGCTGGGTTTGTGTACCCCTAAGTTTTGACGTTTTGCTCCTCCCAGGCGGGCCAGGAATAATGGCCTTGACGCCCTACCAAGAAATGCTGCTCCAGCTGAGGTTTTAAGAGAGGTAAATCTCTATCTTTAGAATATAAGAAGTACACAAAGCGAGGCAAAATGACCAACAAAACTTACGACATAATCATAATTGGATCGGGAGCGGGCGGTTTGACGGCTGCCGTTGCCTTGGCGCAGGCTGGAAAAAAAGTGCTGGTCTGCGAGCAACACGATGTTCCCGGCGGCTGGACGCATTCATTCACGCTCAAAGGCTATCGCTTTAGCCCAGGCGTGCATTATATCGGCGGAATAGAGAAAGGCGGTTCATTGAGACGTATTTACGATGGCCTTGGGGTTTCAAAAGACCTTGCCTTTTGCGAACTTAACCCCGCCGGCTATGATCATATTTGGATTGGCGATAAGAAATTTGACTTTCCGGTGGGCAAAGAAAACCTGATTGCACGATTGAAAGAATATTTTCCCCATGAAGCCAAAGGCATTGATGCCTATTTTAATACTGTGGAAAAAATGACCGCATCCCTTGGACGTTTGGGACGCATAAAAAAAGCGGGAGATGTTCTCAGGGCTGCGAGTGGAATTATTTCAGTGTTGCGTTGGGTTACGCGCTCTGGTCAGGACTTGATTGAACATTGCGTCGCCGACCCTCTTCTTAGAGGTGTTTTAGCTGGACAATCCGGTGACCATGGTATGCCGCCCTCGCAGGTTTCAGCCTTTGTACAGGCAGGAATTTTGCAGCACTATTTTAAAGGCGGCTATTATCCACTAGGCGGAGCTTTTGCCATCCCGCGCGCTTTCGTGCGTGCCTTAAAAGACGCCGGAGGAGATTTACGTCTTAAAACCCCTGTTAAAAAGATATTACTGGAAGATGGGCGTGTCAGCGGAGTTCGCTTGGACGATGGGGAAGAAATCCGTGCGAAAATTGTTATCAGTAACGCAGACCCGGAAGTTACTTACGGCAAAATGATTGGGCGTGAACATTTGAGCAAAAGTTTACGCAAAAAACTGGACCGTGTGACATATTCGGTATCTGCTCTAAGCCTGTTTTTCGCCGTGGATATGGATTTGCGTGCCGCTGGCTTGGATTCTGGCAATTATTGGTTTTACGATCACGAGGACGTGGATGGATTATATAAATTGGGGCTGACGGATCACGTTCTGAAAACAGAGACACCAGGGGCAATGTTTTTGACGGTGACGACATTGAAAGACCCCTCGAAGATGCACACTGCCGGCCCAGGCAGAGGGCATCATACCTGCGAAGCTTTCACTTTTGTGGGCTACGATGCTTTTGAAAAATGGGCTGTTTCAAAACATGGCGCGCGGCCAGCAAGTTACGAAGCAATGAAAGAAGATTTGGCTTGGAAGATATTCCAGGCGATAGAGAAGCGTGTGCCGGGCATTAGCGAACATATTGTATATTGGAATTTGGGCACGCCACTGACAAACGAATACTATCTCAACGCGACTCGCGGAAACCAATATGGAATCTCGAAAAGTATCAGGCAAGTGGGACCAGGCGCGTTTCCTGTCAAGACCGAGATTGACGGACTATATATGTGCGGGGCGAGCACTCTCAGTCATGGCGTGGCGGGAGTGACTGGCTCGGGCATGGCTGTGGCAGCCAAAATTATGGGATGCAAGACAACTGATTTGCTGAAACAAAAAGGCCCAAGCCCAGAAATTTATCCGTCCGAAGATATATCCCAATGGCCCGCGCATTTGCAAAAGAAAATCTACGCCTCTCTTAATCCTCAGAACGGTGACTGAGCATTGAATAATCAATTGCCAAAGAGATGAAAATGTACAAATTTCATAAATACATATCGAATTTTATGTTTGTGTTAATTATCCTTGGGTTGGCATCCTTGGCGTGTAATTTTAGTACGCGCCCATTCTCAGACGAAGCGTCATCAACTGGGCAACCCGACCTAATGGTTTCTGAGGCGTATGCGAGCATGATGTTATCGGGCGCGTGCTTAGAAGAATATGGCCCCATCACGACCAAAATTTGTGTGGCAAACCAAGGAGATGTCCCAGCCGGTGCGTTTACCCTTGAAGTGAGCGATGGCACACGCTGGGCGTTGCCAGAATTAGAGGTTGGGGAAGTTGCTTGCTTCAATAGCAATGTTAATCTTTCGGGCATGGCGGTAACCGTTGACGCAGCGAATGAAGTAGCGGAATCGAATGAGGAGAACAACACCACCAATATTCCCGTGCCCACTCCGCCCGTGCTCTGCACCCCCGTTATGGAGGTTGCAATACCTCCCACGGAAACCCCAAACCCCACCCCCGCGCCAAACGTTTCTTATCGGGGAATAACATTCTTGTTCGATGAACATTGGTTTGAACTTGCTCCTGCCGAAACTATCCCCGCTGAAGAAGATGCCGCTATTGAGCAGTGGAACACCCCAGAGTATTATCAATTTACGTTTAGTGGATACCCGCTGGCCGATGTGTTTCACTCACCCCGCATCATGGTGTTTCCGGCTGAGGTTTACAAAGCCATCAA
>QMOK01000169.1 GCA_003648195.1 Chloroflexota bacterium
ATCCGCTGGGACAGGAATATCACCAGTCAGCCCCCAGGAAACAAAACTACTCCCTAGGATATACCAGTTCCCATTTGAAGGACGGTAGACGCCAATGTCATCGCTTCCATCGCCATCATAATCACATTGCATGGGAACATCACCTGAAGCGCCCCATTTCGTTGTGCCTTGACCATTAACATACCATTTACCATTTGAGGGCCGGAAAACAGCAATATCTGTCGTGGCATCACCATCATAGTCGCCAGGGACTGGCAAGTCGCCAGGCAGACCCCAAGACGTCATACCTAGATCAATGTCGTACCAATTGCCGTTGGAAGGACGATACACAGAAATATTTGTGTCTCCATCCCCGTCAAAATCAGCCACGGGAGAGCTACCAACATTGCAACCATAAGTGAATTTGCCTATGTAGTTGCCGTAGTTAGCCTGATAACCACTAATATTTTTAGCGTATTCTCCCATATACCAGAATGTTTTTCCATCGGGGTCAATAGCCATGCCACTATAATCGCCCCAACGGAGAGGCGAACCATCAAATGAGAAGTAGGTGGCTTCACCTGCTTTAAGCTGCGTAGGGCTTCCACTCACCCAAGCACTGCCAGCTAGTTGTCCGTCAAACTCAACAGAAACGAATATTGTGGCATCAGACCGCTCCCATCCAATAGCCATATTGCCGCAATGATCTACCGCTAAGTCTGGAAAGATCATGTTTGAAGTGGTCCACCCAAATCCTTTAACTTGGAGAGCGGTATAAGGCGCACCAGAAAGATCCATGCGGAAGTAACGCACCATATCAACTGTCCCACTCCCAAAATCAAAAGAAACGGTATCAGTTGTCCAGCCTTCACCATTGCGATACTCAAAGCCACGGAAGCGCCAGTCATTACCCGCAATGAGGTCAGTGCTGCCGTTCTGAGGTGGATCAATTGGGAATCCAGCTGTCCATCCACTAAGTGTATCTAAATTGTAGGTCTGCACGATAGAGGGCGTACCCGTTCCCAAAGCATTTGGCCAAGCCCATAGATCAGCGGTGTGTCCATCATATTGGTCAGTGATGAAAAAGTGGGTGTTGAACGGTTGGGGCACAGTGCCCTGTTGGAAACCTGTTAGGTTAAGCGGTTGGGGGGTACCACCCGTTCCACCTGTGCTGGCAGATCTCCACGACATGGCAGCGCCAGCATAAGCGGCGTTCTTATCCATGGCATAGATACGGCCTTCGTAGCCTCCCGGCACGCTGCCATTGAACATGTTGGCCCCCATGAATATGGCATGATCTCCAATACCAATATGCGGGTAGTCGAAGAACTCATCTCCATAAAACCGTGCGTCAAACGCATAGTAAGTCCAAGTCCCAGTAGGATCGGAAGAATTGGAGACCATCAAATAGAACTTGGCACCATCTTCAATACCCATTACGTAGCGATCGTCTTCACTATCGTACATAACGGTGGGATCAAAAGTGCCGCTAACACCCAATATATTGTCAAATAGGATAGGTCCTATTTGAAGAACACCAGTTTTATCATAGATCGCAAAGCTGGAATTCTCTACAACAATCAGGTGATTAAGACCAGCAGCCATATCTGAGTCTGGCGGCACCGTTGTTCCACCGCCACAGCAATCTGAGACATCTAAAGCGTCAAAACCAAAAAGCAATGTGGGGGCTAACTGTTCTGGTTGGCTTTCGCCCAACGCCAACGGCGAGGAGTCGCCTTTTTGGGGTCCCATGTTCAGGGCAGATTCTTTCAATGCTTGCACCTCTGCTGGGGGAAGGCGGTATTCTTGCTCGTCGAGATCAATTTCGCCTCGCAGCCAGCGATCATACATAGAATCAATTGGTTCAAATTCAACATCGGCCAAATTGATCGTTACTGGGTTTACAATTCCGCCTGACATTGAGGGAATTGCTGCGGGTTTTTGTTCGCCGTAAGCAATTCCCTGAATAGCCCGTTGGTGCGCTACGGTTTCAGTTCCAGGGCTTACCGGGTGAAAAATTACCCATGCTCCAACAATAAGTAGAACTAGCACCCCCACAATTCGTAATATTTTCGATAAATTGCTCATGTTTCCTCCAAAGATTAATTAATGAAATTCCAGTCTAAATATAACTGCACTCCAGATAGAAAACTTGATCTCGAGGATGCTTTCTTTTATATTTAAAGAATTCGGCTCTAGTGTAGTATTTGTGCAAAAGGGCAAGATAAATCTTGCGTTACGGAACGTAGCGCAACATTTATGTCGCACTTGCATATTTTACAGATGAGCCAAGAATTCAAGCAACACCAATCAGCGCTTTCTATTTTGTTTTTGTAGCTGCTGTGCAGGAGCCGCTAGCCAATAGTGAACTTCTTTCCGTTTTTTCCTCCTTACTAAAATTACTATTACATTTTAATTGGTTTCAGTATAGCATAGAAAAAATAGGAAGTACTGCTTCTTCTATGACATTAAATGCATAATATTGATATATTTAAAATCAAAATCTCATCGCATCACTATCACCACAAGCATCATGGCGCTGATGCGCCTAGCAAAAAATATTCCTCTGTGCGCTGAAAAGAAATGATAGCCGCTTCTTCGGCTGTGATATCGCCATAAACAGCACGCTCAATCTCTTCGCTAGCTATTTTCTCAATTTCTTGCCAGGTGCTAAGAACGGGAACCATACGCAAAGCGGGAATACCATCCAGCCAAACGCGACTACGCTGAGGAGATTGAGCGGGATCTAAGAATGCTGCCGATTCTGCTACCCCTATAAGAGAGGGCACTGTACGACCAGACCCAGCAATGATTGTCTGCCCAACAAAGGAATTAGCGTACTCTATGAATATCCAGGCAGCTTCTTTATTTTCTGTTAGGCGTGAGAGACAATAAGCGTCAGAATGTAAAATGCCTGCGACTGCCTTATTCTGGGGCAAAGTAGCCACATCCCAAGCGAAGTCTTCAATCTCGCGATAAGCCGGCGTTCCCCGCCGACTATTAAGGTACATAGCAGTAATTCCAGCTACAAAGCGAGTTTCACTATCCATGGCTGTTTCTTCTACGCGGCTGGGTATCACACCGTGTACTTGACGCAAATCTACAAACCACTGCAAGGCTTCTAAAGATGGGGGACGAGTTAGCGTGAGACGAGTAGGATTTTTGTCATCATTAACAATGGGCGCCGCATTCTGCCAGACAAAGGGTGCCAGTCGATATAAAGAGATATCCACGCCCAAACCATATTGGTCAATGCTTCCATCGTTATCAAAATCTTTGGTAAGAGCAATGGCTGTTCCTACGAAGTCGTTCCAGTCCCAGTCGTCAGCGGGGTAAGGAATACCAGCGGCGTCAAACATATCTTTGTTGTAATAAACAACTAAACTAGAAATGTTCTGCGGGATGCACATAATTTTCCCGTCCCAGGTAAAGGCTTCAATGGTGATGGGGTAAAAATCTTCGGGCTGAATTAAGTTACTGTCTCTTAGAAAAGGATCGAGAGGTTCTAATAAATCATTAGCGACAAAACTAGCATAGCGGCGATAATTCCACAAAGAGATGTCAGGGGGATTTCCGGCGGCGAACTCTGTCGCTAAACGAGTGCGGTAATCGCGCGGGGAAGGAATATGAGTTACCTCAATATGAATGTTGGGATGGGTTTGGTGGAAGGCGTCTACGAGGTCAAGATAGGCTTGACGCTCGGCGGGGTCACCAAACACCATAAAAGTGATTGTTTGCTTGCTCGGCGCAGATTGACTACACGCAGCAATGGTGAGCAAAATGGCTGACAGAACCCCTAACCACAAAAACTTCTTAATAGTTGACGATAACATAATTCAACTCCTGTGGGATGTGTCTAATTTTGAAAGTCTGTCTGGGCGGGGCGGCTGGGGGATGGGTTTTCGTTGACTTTGGCGCATGCCACTCCCCCGCGCCAGACGCTAATTTCCATCCACACGCGCAAAAAATGGCTGCACAAGCAAAAACAACACAAGTGGAACAGCTGTAGCAATGACGGCAGCCGCCATCAGCAAGGGCCAATCGGAGTATCCCATTTGCTGCAATAACTGAAGGCCAACTGGTAACGTATAATATTTTTCAGATCGTAAATAAAGCAAAGGGCTAATGAAGTCGCCCCAATAGAAGATAAAGCTTAGCAAAGCAACGCCGATGGTTGTAGGCCGCGCAATGGGAAGAGCAATTCTTCTCCAGGTTTGCAACACACCAGCCCCATCCAATCGGGCAGATTCGTACATCTCACGCGGGATGCGGCGAAAGGCGCGGTAAAACATCAACACGTAAAAGGGGCTAGTCCCCATCCACGCCGGAGCTATCAGCGCCCAGATGGTGTTATACCAGCCCAATATTTTGAAAATTAGGAAACGAGTAGACCAAAGAGCCACACCCGGAACCATCAAGACAGCCAAAGATAATATTATCCACCTGCGCTGGCTAGAAAGTGGCAGCTGAGAGATGCTGAACCCGGCCCAGGAGCTTGTGACCAAGGTCAGTGGTACGGCTATCCCAACCACTAGAAGGGAGTTGAGTAGATACCGCCCCAAGGGAACCAATTGCCACACACGGCTAAAATTTTGGAGGGTTATTCTAGTTGGTAAGAGTCGTATACTTGACGATAATGGGCTGCCTGGTGGCCGGAGGGCGGCGGTTACCATCCAAATAATAGGGAGCAAGAAAAGACCCGCCACAAGCAGCCGCAAGCCCAAACGTAATTTAGAGTTAGATGATGAACGTGTCATCGGTAGTACCAATATTCCATTGAGCAGCAATAACATACAAAACTAGGATAATGAGTCCGGTTAGAGCATATATTGCCCACAGAGCCGCGCTGGCAGTTCCAAAAGAGAGGAGGTCAAAGCTCTGTTCGTACACAAAAAGCGGCAGAGTGAAAGTGGCGTAATACGGGCCTCCATTGGTGGTTAGCAAAATAGCGGTGAATGATTCTTGTAAAGCCAATATTGCGTCTCGAAAAGAGAGCAACAGCAAAATTGGAGCTAGCAAAGGCAAAGTTATGCGCCAAAAAATATGCCATGAAGCGGCTCCATCTATACGAGCGGCGTCTTCCAATTCTGGGGGCGTATCTTGCAATGCGGCTAGACTAACTAAAAATCCCTCTCCTATTTGCCAAAGAGACATCAAAATTAGGGCAAGTTTAGCCGAAAGGGGGTCTGAAAACCAATTGGGGGCAGCAAGGCCAATAGCACGCAAGATCAGATTTAAAGGGCCAAACAAGGGATTGAGTATCCATAGCCAAGCTAGAGCATAAGCCACGGAGGGGATGATGGAGGGAATGTAAATAGAAGCCCGCAGCCAACTTATTAGGCGTCCTTTGCGCTGCATGAGGCGGGCCAAAAGAAAAGCTCCCAATACGCGCAATGGCACGGGGAGAATGACAAGCGATAAGGAGTTTTGCATGCTTAAGTTGAAAAGTTCATCAGTGTAAGTTAGAATGAAATTCAATTCGCCTGCCCAAACAGGTGGTGATAAGGCATCGTACTTAAAAAAAGCGATGGTAAATGAAAGGGCAGCGGGGATGAAAACAAGGAGTAGAATGCCTAATAAATAGGGTATCAACAACATCTTTACCCTAAGATTATAATGAAAGCGGCTTAATAAACGATGTCTTAATCTTAGGTTTCGCGTAAATTTTAGACAGGTATTTTGAATTATCATGGATTCGCCAAGTCAGTATAAAGTGATAGTGGCAGCTTAAGGTAACTCAATATCTGTTTGTGAAGCGATGAAAGAGGCGTCATATGGTATTCGATGCCGTCGCCCAATTCCACCCGAACCAGGGCTATCTTGGCTCTAGCGAATGCCTTCAA
>QMOK01000170.1 GCA_003648195.1 Chloroflexota bacterium
CAAACATATCGCGCAGGAACATTCTTTTGTGCCTGATATGTGGTATAAAAGGATAAAACCTGATATTTTGATATTTTTAGATGTTTCTTATGCCGTTGCCAAGCAGCGACAAGGAACGAGTGGATGGCAACGCTCACTGTACAAAAAGCAAGTTACCCGCCTTCGGCATGCACGCGAGCATGCCGATTTGTTTTTTAATACAGATGACCTCACGCCAAAAGAAATTCTCCGAAACGTGTTGAATTATCTTGAATCCACAGAGTAGAGTTTTGCGAACAAGGTCCAAATCCCATACCAGAAATGGGCAATAAGCCAGATACAAAAAAGCTCCTTTCCCTTTGTGAGAGAAAAGAGCTTTTTAGATGTAATTTTCGAGATCTTTTAATTCGCCGTAACTATGTTCAAGAATTGGTCTAAGACCTGGCGAAGCATTGGTTCAGGGAGCGCGCCTACTTGCTGATGAACTACTTTGCCACCAGCGACAAAGAGCATGGTGGGAATGCCTTGGACACCAAATTTACCGGCCCATTCAGCGTTGTCGTCTGTATTAACTTTGGCAACGATCAATTTTCCAGCGTATTCTTCGGCAAGTTTATCTAGAGTAGGGGCTACCATTTTGCAAGGTCCGCACCAGGGAGCCCAGAAATCCACAATAACTGGAATATCTGATTGTAAAACGGTTTTCTCAAAAGCGGTATCTGTAACATGTATAGGTTCGTTGATCATTTTTTCTCCTTTGTGATCGGTATAATTTGATAAGATGAACTAATTTTGGCTGTTTTACTCAACATAGCACTTACAGAGCAATATTTATCTTCAGAAAGATCAATCGCTTGCCGAATGGCTTTTTCGGTTAAATTGTCTCCCCAGAACAAGTATTCAATTTCAATTTCAGTATATACTTTTGGATGCGCATCAGCTCGCTTGGCGCGGACTTTAACTTTAAAATCTTCTGGGAGTTGGCGTTTCTTGCCCAAGATAATGACAACGTCAACACCAGTGCATCCGGCCAATCCCGCTAGAAGCAATTCCATAGGAGAAAGGCCAGCGTTGCCGTCCAACTTTCCCATCAGCACTTCGCCATTTTCAGAGTTAAATCCTTCAAAAACTCTTCCTTCTACCCAATGGGCTTCAATCTCTTTCCATTCTTCCATAAGTAAATCTTCCTGTATTTTTTTGATAAATTCACTGCTAACTAAGTAATTCCAAAATAATCTGCCCCGTATTATGCCATATTATTCCCTAAGAAATATCAATTTTTTATTAGATATAATGTCGGCTGCTCCACAATTGCCCCAAAAGCCAAAGCAAAACCATACTCATTTCCTTAAAACCGACTTATAATAGCGCAGATAAAATAAACGAGACAAATTCAATTAATTAGGAGTCTATATGTCCATGTCCAAAATGACAAAAACTTTATTATTACTTACTTTGCTAGTCATTAGCATTGCTCCATTTGCAAGCACGGTAAAAGCGGAAAAACCCGTTATTTACGCCGTGCTATTCTATTCTCCCACCTGCCCGCACTGCGAACAAGTGATTAATGAAGTACTACCGCCCCTAGTAGAAAAATACGGCCTTCAACTTCAAATCTTCGCGGTCAATACCTATGAAGAAAGAGGCAACAGTTTATATCAAGTCACGGTTGAAGAATTTGAAATTCCCAACGATAGGTTAGGTGTTCCAACCTTAATCGTTGGGGATTATGTTTTGGTAGGCGGTGGAGAAATTCCCGCGCGACTTCCAGGCATCATCGAAGAAGGACTAGCCCAAGGCGGCATTGATTGGCCGGCCATACCAGGGCTAGAAGAAGCCCGCAATGCCCCGGCCGAAAGCACAACCCCTAAAACCGAACAAACAGTAAAAGATAAATTCAAACAAGACATCGCGGGAAATTCGCTTTCCGTAGTCGTACTTCTAGGAATGATTGCCTCTATCATCACCCTTGGCATTAACTTCGACAAACGCCCTAAATACAATCAACCCCAATGGATCATACCTGTTCTCGCCATAATTGGGCTGGGAATAGCGAGTTACATGAGCTTCGTAGAAGCAACCCAAACCGAGGCCGTCTGCGGCCCAATTGGGCATTGCAATGAAGTACAACAAAGCTCTTACGCCACACTCTTTGGCTTTCTCCCTGTAGGATACCTTGGAATGATAGGATGTGTCGCCATTCTGTTTACCTGGGTACTTCAAAATTACGGCCCCAACAAATGGCGTCGACTCATGAGCACCACTCTTTGCGGCCTCGCCCTCTTCGGAACTCTGTTTTCAATCTACCTTACATTCCTAGAACCCTTTGTCATTGGAGCCAGTTGTATGTGGTGTCTGTCCTCCGCCGTGATAATGACGCTCTTATTATGGCTAAGCGCAAATAATGCAAAACATGCCTGGCGTAAAAACGATCTTCAAGAAGCATAAAAAGAATGTCCTTAAAAAGGCCTAGCCACAAGGTATTGAGCTATGCATGAACTAGCCATCACGCAAAGGATAGCCGAAATAGCCATCCAGCACGCGGAAGACAACAATGCATCTCGCATCACTGCTCTCTATCTAGTGCTAGGCAACCTCTCCTCGGTGGTAGACGACTCTGTCCAGTTCTACTGGGACATAGTAACAAAAGACACCCTTTGCGAGGGCGCCACGCTCCATTTTCAGCGCGTCCCGGCCAAATTGCAATGCCAAAACTGCGGCCATACTTATATCCTTACCGATGGAAAGTTAAGCTCTTGCCCTCTGTGTGACAGCATAGACATTCATGTCATTCAAGGAAAAGAGTTTCGCCTAGAAAGCATCGAGATTGAATAGGGCGTAGTTCAAACAAAACGAAAGTTATCTACGGCCAGCCCCAAAACAACTTAAGGAATTTACCTATGAGAAAAACTTTATCAACTAATTGGGCCAAATGCGGAGTAAAATCTGGCGACACCTTATTAATTCACACCAGCCTCCGCCGCACCTTAACAAAGTACAACACCACCCCTCAAGTGGTCTTGGAATCATTTTTGGACGTACTCGGCGAAAAGGGAACTTTATTACTCCCACTCTTCAATTTCGACTTCCCCAAAGGCGTACCGTTTGATATTCGCACCTCGCCCTCTCACATGGGAGCGCTCACCGAAGCAGGACGCCTTTATCCCGGCGCCATCCGCAGCGGACACCCCATTTACTCGTTCGCCGCCATTGGCTCCAACGCCAAACGCTTCGATGTGGATAACTTCAGCGGATACGGCAGCGATTCTCCGTTTGCAATTCTGCGAGAGCTGAATGGAAAAATTGGAATAATTGACTTATCAGACCTGCACAGCATGACTTTCTATCATCACATAGAAGAAATGCACGAAGTTCCATACCGCTACCACAAAAATTTTACCGGGGAATATACAGACGCCAATGGAACGACCACAGAAAGAACGTATGGTCTGTTTGTGCGTGATATTGAAAAAGGCGTTCTCACAGACGTAAACCCCATGGGCGAAGTCCTCTGGGAAAAAGGTTTATATTCTGGTGATAGGCCGAAAGAGGGCACTGGGCTTCGGGTGATTGCAGCCAACGATATGTACGCAGCAGTTTCAGAGATCATCAAAGCGGGACGTGCGGAAGAGTTACTTTACAGCATTAAGCGATAAACGGACTAAAAACCCAAAAAAGCAGTCGCGTGGGGAGTGGTGGGGCGCGGGACGCGAGCGCAATGCAATTGTAGAAGCGTGACCAACAAGACGAAAACGCCTCGCCTGGAAGGAGACAATGAAAAACATAGGCAATGACATTTACGCTCTAGCGCAAAGGCTGTTTCCGCTCCATCGGAGCATAACAGGGAATGGCACGCGAAAAACGCTGCACATCCTCCAAGAAGAAGTCCCCCACCTCACTCTCCACGAAGTGCCTAGCGGAACCCGAGCCTTTGATTGGACCGTACCCCAAGAATGGAACATAAAAGACGCTTATATACTTGCCCCTACAGGGGAAAAGATCGTTGACTTTCAAGAGTCGAATTTGCATGTCGTGGGCTATTCTACGCCTATAAACAAAACTATTCCCCTAGAAGAGCTTCAAAAACACCTCTACTCACTTCCAGACCAACCTAACGCTATTCCTTACATTACGTCCTATTACAAAAAAAGATGGGGTTTTTGCCTAACAGACAACCAACGCCAAGGACTAAAGCCCGGGGAGTATCGAGTAGTCATCGACAGTGAACTCAAAGATGGCAGCTTGACTTATGGAGAAATCATTTTGCCCGGCTCGGTAGAAAAAGAGGTTTTCCTCTCTACCTACGTCTGCCACCCCTCCATGGCGAACAACGAACTCTCTGGGCCAACGGTGACGATATTCCTTGCCAAGTGGCTGTTATCACAAAAGAGAAAATACACTTACAGGATTATTTTCATTCCAGAGACCATAGGTTCAATTGTTTATTTAAGCCGTAACATTCAAGAGATGCAAAAAAATATCATTGCCGGTTTTAACATCACTTGCGTGGGCGATGACAAAGCGTATTCGTTTCTGCCGTCTAGGAGTGGCAACACGCTGGCGGACAGGGTGGCACGTCATGTGTTGAAGCACGCCCACCCCGAATTTCACGCCTACACGTATCTTGAGCGCGGAAGCGATGAGCGTCAATATTGCAGCCCCGGCGTAGATTTGCCAGTAGCTAGCATTATGCGAAGCAAATATGGCGTTTATCCTGAGTATCACACCTCACTAGATAATTTGGATTTCATCTCCCCCGCAGGGTTGCAGGGCGCTTACGAAGTCCTGCAAAAGAGCATTGAATGTATTGAGGCTGATGAAGTGCTGCAAACGACTGTTCTTTGCGAACCACAATTGGGGAAAAGGGGGCTTTACCCCACAATTAGCACTAAGAAAAGCAACGCCATGGTGCGTGATATGATGAATCTGATTGCTTATGCCGATGGGACGCGCAGTTTGCTTGAAATTGCCGAAAAAATTCAAGTCCCTATGTGGGAGCTTATTCCTCTTGCCCAGAAATTAAAAACTGAAAACGTATTGAGGGTATCTTCTCAATAAACAGGGACAAGACCTCCGAGGTTTGCACTACAAAAACCTCGGAGGTCTTAGCCTCACCCCCAAATATTGAGATGATACTATTGAGGGAGGTAAAGACAAATGACTGATACTCCAAAAGTTCGAACAGAGTTTGTAGTAGGCGAAAAAGCTCAATTGAGCAAAATTATCACCGTCATGGATATTGACGCGATGGCCGGGATTACTGGAGATTATAATCCGGTACACGTCAATGAAGCCTTTGCCCAAAAAACACGCTTTAAAGGCCGCATCGCTCACGGCGTACTCAGCGTGGGGCTTATTTCGGCGGTCTTAGGCACGAAACTTCCCGGCCCGGGAGCAATTTACCTCAGCCAAACTTTGGATTTCCTTTTCCCTGTCCGCGCTGGGGATGAGATTACCGCGGAAGTTGAGGTAATAAAATGGAGGCCGGAGAAGAATATTATCCACCTTGAAACACGGTGCTTCAATCAAAACAAACGTGAGGTGCTCAAAGGAAAGGCTGTACTGCTGATAGAGGCCATTGATTAAGCGTAACTACTTTGGCAATGTCAAGTTTCAAGCTTTGATGTCATCGCGAGCCGATTTTGGCTGCAAGCCCGCCTCTGGCGTCAACGTGGCTATCTCCCGCCGAAACACGGGACTGCCGCGCTCCGCTCGCAGTGACATGGGTGAGTAGTACTTTGTCAAATGTGAATTGATGGTTTGTAGTA
>QMOK01000171.1 GCA_003648195.1 Chloroflexota bacterium
TATGTAGTAGCATTCTCAAAAAGTGGCGCATCGCCAAAGTCAATCAATAATTTAGGGGAAGTTTCTGTGAGAAAATATTTTCTTAGTTTTTTACCATACCCTGCCCGCATCCATTTGTTGGAGGTGATAAAACATAAATTTCCGTTCCCGCTTAAAACCTGATGTCCTTTTTCATAAAAAAGCATATAAATATCGCCCATGCGGGCAAATGTTTTGTACCCTGAATTTTGATAAAGGTCAGCTAAAGCACCTCCATTTCTCTGTAATTGGATGTAGGGCGGATTTCCAATCACCACATCAAAACCACCCTTTTTATGAAAGACTTCGCTGAAATAAATCTCAAAATCAAAGACTGCCTTATTTCCTGTCAGTTGAGCAATTAGCGCATCAATCTTATCTTTTAGTTCTTTCTTTTTAGCGGACTTGGTTGCCTCAAAATAGAGTGGTTTAAGTTCTTCTAGTTCGGCGAAAAGATGATGATTAAAAATGTCTTTTTCTACACCCAAGAGCGAGTTCCCAGCCACAATTTTATAATCCAAATTAGGCAGCGGTTTAATGTCGGCATAGTCGTTTTCGTCCACGACCAGGGAGAGCCAAAGACGCAGCTTGGCGACATCCACGGCGGCGGGGTCAATGTCTACCCCGTAGAGGCTATGTTGAATAGCATGACGCTTGAAGTTGTAGACAGACCTCTCCCCCGGCACGCTTTGGCGGACCCCAGCGTGCGGGGCGTTCAGGTAAGTAGTCAGCACCTCGCGGGCGCGAACGATTTCGTGCATCATCCCCACGGGGAAAGCTCCGGAGCCGATGGCGGGGTCGCAAATTTTGACATCTGCCAGAGCCTCATCTAGCTCGCGGGCGTGGGCGCGTACACTAGCGGGGATGACGGCTCTGTAACTGCCAGCTCCTGCTTCGCGAGCGGCCTCATGCTGCAGGGCTAGCTCCCCCTTGCGAATCAGGGTTTCAATATCCTCCCTCGGCACAATAGAGTCGTATTTCATCACCGCCATTGTCTTTTGGGTCGGCTTGGCTGCGCCAAACATATCCCTCTGAACGGGCGGCTGTTTTGCCAACGGGTCTGGGCGCAGGTTGAGGGCTGTATCCAGGTAATTTATCAGGCTCTCTTGGCACATATAATGGACGATTGCGCGGGGGGTGTAGAACGCGCCTTTAGATTTGCGATCTTGCACTTCTAGCAAGTTCTCAAAGACTTTGCCCAACATCTCTGGGTCTACGGCGACTTCTTTTTCGAGGGGTTCGTCTTCGCGCACGGTGAAATTATAGAGGTCAAAAGTGGCGAATATCTTTTCAAAGACAGCGTTGTCTATCAGAATTTCAATACCCTGCCAATCGTAGCCGCCAGTGGGTTCAAAAAGCCCACCATTCAAAAAGGGGATTTTGCAATTTAGCCGCGCGTAAACATGGCCGGGACGCTCTACGGCTAAGGCTTCGTAAAAGAGCGGTTCTAAAATCTCGTCGAAGAAGTTCTCATATTTTTCATGGGCAAATAAAGCGGGGAGAAAATTCTTTGGCCCGCTGCCCCAGGGTTGGTCACTCTCCACTCCCAGCCAACCCTTTTTCTGGAGAAAGTAAAGAAAGACTATTTGACCTAAGAGCTTCTTGGCAAAGTTGGCACTATCAAGCCCCTTGAGGGTGAATTCCTTCCCCACCAGAGAATCTCCCATCCGGACGCGCTCCAACTCCTCCTGCAATTCCAGAAATCGCTCTTTATAATCCTTGAAGAATCTCTTGGTAACTGTTTCAATATCGAAAGCTTTTTCAAGAGCTTTCAGGGTGGGATTGTCTTGGTCATTTTCGAGAATGGAGACCAACTGCTGCTGGGCAGTGTGGTTGGGTTCGTGCTCTCCCACCAGGAAAGAAAAACGCCGCGCGGGGGTGAGTTTTTCCTCCGGTTTGACCTTCCCTGTTTCTTCATCCACCGCCAGTTGATACTCCATGCACACCAACGAGAAACGCCAATCCCCCAAATCGGGAGAGGCATAAGCGACCAGGGCGGCATCTTTCGCGTCTCGCATTTTGAGATGGCGGGCTATAAAATTGCGCTGCATGGTGCGGGCATAATGGAGAGAGGTTTCTTTTTTGAGATAAACTACCAGGACGTCGGTGGTGTGACCATCGGGGTCGGTGTAGGTTCCCAGGCGTTTGAATTCGCGCACAAAAGGGCGAAAACTTTTGGGGATGTAATTCCCTCGGTGGGTAAAGGTTTTCGAGGCATCCATTTCGTTGAGCAATTCCCCCACGAAATGACGATAACGTTCCTCATCGAAAGGTTTTTCAAGGGTGGTGCGAATCAATTGCGCGGCATGGTCTCTATTCATAGTGCTTCTTCCCATTTATTCATTCTGTGCCAAATAAAGCGACAAAATCACTTCAAGCGGGGCAGTCTGCTCAGTTTCGTCTTGATGTCCAAATAAGATAGTTTTAGGGATGTTGGCTTTGATAATTCCCATAGCTTTTAGAGGGTCAGTTTCTTCTTCTAGTTTTTTGCGTAATTCTCTGCTGGTGCCTTTGGGAACAATACCTTTTTCAAAAGTTTTCTGCACCTCTAGCAAATAGGCGTCCTCATCGTCAGTGAATTTTCTGGCTTGGCGAATGGCTTTGAGATAGTGAATAATGTAGTTAACGTTAGAGCGATTTCCACCCTTCTTAGTTTCTTCATCTTCAAAGGTGGTGGCTTCAGCAAAGACCTTTTTATTCTCTTTGAGCAAATCATAGTATTTTTGGGGGATTGGCAAACGGGGGGTGTCAGGTTCACAGCGCAGCCAATCTACAGCTTGCATGAAAGTAAGTTCCACAGGGTCTTCGTTTTCAGCGGCTAAATAGAACTTCTTTAACCGATCCCTGCGGAAGAAACTAACTAAGGCCGCAGAGAGTTCCGAAGTTCTATGCCCAGAACGCGCCTTTTTGGGTAGTTTTTTAACTTTATCGAACAAGTCCTCATCGTTGTCGCGCACATCCCGGATAACTTGTAAATACTTCAATTCAGACTCGTCTTCTTCCTCACCCGTGTAACTTTCTTTGCGGGCTAGTGCGCTGTATAAATGATCGCCAAAAAGCTCGTGTTGGGAAACGTCTTCCTCTTCGGTCAGATATTTGGCATCTTCTCCCAATGTATCGTGGAAAGCCTGGATTTTAGCCTTGATGTTATTCTCCAAGCCTAGATGTTCGTCCGATTGGGAAGTGGGGAAAAAGTTGAAAATATAAATTTCTTGGAAGAGCGTCCCCACGCGGTTGACACGTCCCACACGTTGAAGAACGCGAGTGGGGTTCCAGGGAAGATCATAATTAATCACAATGTTGGCGCGGTGCAAGTTAATGCCTTCTGCCAATACGTCAGTCGAGATCAAAATCTTTTCGTCAGTTTTCTTGCCCTCATAGGCAGGGTCATAACCGGAGCGAACGAGCTGCCTTGCTCTGGCTTTTCCAATCGAATCCCCTGCGTATATCCCTCCCTGGCTAGAATAGAACAAAACTTTTTTCGGGAAATGCTTTTCCAAATGCTCGCAGAGATATTGTCCTGTCTCACTCGATTCGGTGAAGACAATCAGTTTTCTGCCTTTTAGCAAAGGATTCTCTTTTAATTCATGTACAAATTGGTCTAGCTTGGGATCATCGTTAATATCTATCCAAAGAGATTGTATTTCGCGCAGCAACTCTAAATCCGCTTGAAGATTTTTTCGGAGTGATGGTCCAAAGGCATCGGAGGCGTATTGACGCAACCTATCTTCATCCACTAGACGCGCAATTTCTTCATCGTCGTCGCGTTCCAGTAAATCATAAATATTTATGTCTTTACCAATCCAAACACTTCCATCATCAAACATCTGAATAAAATGTTCATAGGATTCGATAAAGCGGCGTAATGTATTTTTGAAAGCGAAGAAACTACTCTCTAGGCGTTTGACCAAAATACCTTTCATAAATCCCCCAACGTTGCGTTGCTGTTGTGCCTCAAAAGCGGTCAACTTTTTCCGTAAATACAAAAGCGGCGTATAACGCGCGTAGCGGAACTGGCGCAATTTTTGAATGGTAGTGTTGAAGACTAGCTCAATTTCATTGTTGAATTGATAAACAACACGTTGGGGATCGGCTAATTTTGGGAATGATAATCCCTGTTCTTTTATGTCTTGAGCATAATAACGCATGATCTCGTTTCGGGTGCGCCGCACCATGACGTCTTTCAATATTTTTTCACGTACTTCACCCGCTATCTCTTTGACTATATCTATATACTCTTGACTGCCTTTGCCAGATTTATTTGCGATTTTATTTGTTTGAGTGCGTCTCTTGCGGAAAAAAGCCTCTAAATTACGCACACCAGGGATAGTGCTTTTACGAGGAACTTGAAAAAGCTTGAGTTGGGAGAAAATGTCTTGCACCGTATTATTGAGCGGTGTCGCCGAAACTAAAATTATCTTTTTCCCCCAACAAATTTCATGCAACTTGGCATAGCCTTGGGTACCCTCATTACGAAAACGATGAGCCTCGTCAATAAAGATATAGTCAAAGCGGTCGTGCCTCATTTCTAAAATGGCGTCCAGTTTCCCCATTGACTCAAATATTGTTCCTCCGATTCCAAATTCATAAAAAGTCTGCCGCCAATAATCCTTAAGCACAGGGGGGCAAATTACCAATTTGCGCCCTGGCAATTGTTGGGCTAACAAGGCTGAGACAAAAGTTTTGCCAAGACCTACCACATCTGCTAAAAACACTCCATTATAGGCTTCTAAAATTTTCCTAGCCGAAGCCATAGCCTGTTTTTGGTAAGCCAAATCCAAGAAACCTTCAGGGAGATAAACATCCGTTGCCTGATCAATGTTGATGTCTTCTTTGAAGTATTCATACAAGAACTTCAGATAAAGCTCATAGGGCGTAATTGTGTCATTGAGCCACGTGCGCCGGTGTATGGTATCAACGTAGGCTTCGGAAATATCAACAGCTTCTTTCCAAAGAATTTCAAATTTATCCAATGCGAACTTTACATCTACGCTGTTCTTTAGCTCAACGTTGAATTCATAGTTTCCTTGTAAACCAGAGTGGCTAAAGTTGCTTGAGCCGGTAATTACGCGCCCAAAATCGCGGTCATCTTCAGGAAAGCGGCTGATATATACTTTGGCATGAATACTCTGGCTGGGATGGGCTTTGATTTCCAATTTGCCTGAGTTAAGAAACTCAATGAACTTACTTACCCCTAATTCAGTCTGATAAGTATCAGGCGAGTGCTCCATCTCCGCTGCGATACTCTCCGAAACGACTTCTTTTGTGCGTTTGCTGGACTGAAAATCCATGCGCGTCTGCGTTCGATGCTCTTCGATAATCTCGAATGCCTTATGGTCAATATTCAATCCTATCAGAATTCGTATTTTTTCAATGTCTTCAAAAGCATCATACAAAAGATGAAATCCGCTGGTGCGAAAATAGCCCACTAAGACATCGAAAAATTGAGTGTCAGTCAAAGTGGACCTAAACCGCTCTAGGAGCGTTGCATCTGGTTCGTTAGTGAAAAAGGTTAAGTCGTTCATTATAGAGATACCTCGCATGGATAAACAAAAACCGCCCACAACTTGCATGAGCGGCGATTTTTTGCTATTATCATCTTGTCACGCGCTCACACCGCGTTGACCATTACCGGGAGTGTGGGTTATCCATCATAACCTTATCATTGCCCGGTTTTTTCGTCTCCATTAGTATAAGTGAGGCATTACAATTTTTCAATAGGAGA